>NZ_JBVIGA010000017.1:39377-204312 GCF_055571035.1 Streptomyces malachitofuscus
GACGGTCCGACGGCTCCGCGCGGCGACCGCGGGGACGCGGACCGTGGAACCGCTCCGCGCGACGCGGACCGCACCGCGTCCCTCCTCCGCAAGGAGCCCGCGGACACCCCGCGCGGCGCCGCCACGGCTTCCCCTGACGAGGACGCGTCCTCCCCGCGCGACGCCGCGGACGTCGCGGCCCCCCGCGGTGAGCGGGTGTCGGGCCCGTGGAACACGAGCCGGTCCGCGCTGTCCCGCGGTGAGCAGGTGGACGGTCCGACGGCTCCGCGCGGCGACCGCGGGGACGCGGACCGTGGAACCGCTCCGCGCGACGCGGACCGCACCGCGTCCCTCCTCCGCAAGGAGGCCGCGGACGCACCGCGCGGTGAGCGGGCGTCCGGTGTGCGTGACGCGGGCCCGGCCGCCAAGTCGCCGGACGGGGAGCAGACCACGGTGCTGCGCAGCCCCCGTGCCGGTGCCGGGGCGAAGAGCCCCTGGCCCGCTTCGTCCGCGGGCGCCGCCGCCGGGGCCACCGTCCGGGACCCGTGGCAGGAGGAGGAGCCCTCCGGCGAGGCCGTCGCGGTCACGCACGATCCGCACGAGGTGACCGTCCAGCTCGACGCCGTGCAGTTCGGGGACGGTGTGCTGCGCCGGGCGCCCGCCCGTCCGAAGGCGGGTCAGGAAGGCTCCGACGGGCCCGTGTTCGTCGACGAGTCCGGCCGCCGCAGCCGCAGGTACCGCCGTATCGGCATGACCATCGGTCTGGTCTGCGCGGGCTACGCCGTCGTCATCGTCGCCACGCTGCTGTCCGGCAAGTCCGACGCCCCCTGGCTGCCCGTGCCCGGACAGCAGCAGGAGCAGCAGCCCGCGGGGAAGGTGGAGACCACCCCGAAGCCCGGGGAGACGGACGCCACCCCCGGCGCCGGCACCAGCCTCCTCCCGGGCGGCTCCCCGAGCCCGGGCGCCCCCACCCTGCCCGAGCCCGGCGCCAGCATCGCCGCCCCCGGCACGACCGCCGACCCGGACGAGCCCGGCGCGACCGCCGACCCGAAGCCCTCCCAGACCGGGAAGACCCAGAAGCCGGGCACCGGATCCGACGACGGCCCCGCGTCGGAAGCCCCCGTGGAGACGCCGACCACCGCGCCGGCCGACCCGCCGCCGCCCGTCGACGACCCCGCCCCGGAGACGACCGCCCCCACGGACGGCGGTGCGGGCGGCACCGACGCCACCGGTGTCGACACCAACGCCGACGCCCCCGCCGCCGCCCGCCCTCTCGCCGCCGAGAGCCCCGACGCCGAGCCGGAGCCCTCCGCCCCGCCCGCCGCACCGTCCCCGGAGTACGTCCTCTGATGGCATCCCGAACCCGCCGTCGCCGGCTGCCCTTGCGGCTGCTGCTGCCGGTGCTCTTCCTCGTCGCCCTGATGGCGATGCTCATGCTGCGCGGCTACGTGCACAGCGAGATCCTCGCCGACCACCGCGTCCAGTCACCGGCAGCGTCCGACCAGGTGCCGGAGAAGGTCCTGGAGGGCGGCCCGGTCATGGACACCCGCGGCGGCCGCGCGGAGACCCTGCGCGTGCCCGACCGTCATGTCGTGCTCACCTTCGACGACGGCCCCGACCCGGTCTGGACCCCCAAGGTCCTGGACGTCCTGAAGGAGCACGACGCGCACGCCGTCTTCTTCGTCACCGGCACGATGGCCTCCCGCTACCCCGACCTGGTCCGCCGCATGGTCGACGAGGGCCACGAGATCGGTCTGCACACCTTCAACCACCCCGATCTCGCCCTGCAGTCGAGGGACCGCATCGACTGGGAGCTGTCCCAGACCCAGCTCGCCATAACGGGAGCCGCGGGCATCCGCACCTCCCTGTTCCGGCCGCCGTACTCCTCCCAGGCCGGCGCCATGGACAACAACTCCTGGCCGGTCACCCAGTACATCGGCGAACGCGGCTACATCACCGTCGTCAACACCCACGACAGCGAGGACTGGCGCAAGCCGGGCGTCGCCGAGATCATCCGCCGCTCCACGCCCCAGGACGGCAAGGGCGGGGTCGTCCTGATGCACGACTCCGGTGGCGACCGCCACCAGACCGTCCAGGCGCTCGACCGGATGCTGCCCGACCTGAAGGACAAGGGCTACGCGTTCGACAACCTCACCGAGGCCCTCGACGCGCCCAGCGCGCACTCCCCGGTGACCGGCGTCGAGCTGTGGAAGGGCAAGGCCTGGGTCTTCCTCGTCCAGGCCTCCGACAACATCACCGGCGTCCTCGTGGTCGGCCTCGCCGTCATCGGCGGCCTGGTCATCGCGCGCTTCGTGCTCATGCTCGTGCTGTCCGCCGTCCATGCGCGCAAGGTGCGCCGCAAGGGCTTCGCCTGGGGACCGCCGATCACCGAACCGGTGTCGGTGCTGGTGCCGGCGTACAACGAGGCCAAGTGCATCGAGAACACGGTGCGTTCCCTTGTGGCGAGCGACCACCCCATCGAGGTCGTCGTCGTCGACGACGGCTCCAGCGACGGCACCGCGCGGATCGTGGAGTCCCTGGGTCTGCCGGGCGTCCGGGTGGTCCGTCAGCTCAACGCGGGCAAGCCCGCCGCCCTCAACCGCGGTGTGGCCAACGCCCGTCACGACATCATCGTGATGATGGACGGCGACACGGTCTTCGAGCCGACCACCGTCCGCGAACTGGTGCAGCCCTTCGGCGACCCGCGCGTCGGTGCCGTCGCGGGCAACGCCAAGGTCGGCAACAAGGACAAGCTGATCGGCGCCTGGCAGCACATCGAGTACGTGATGGGCTTCAACCTCGACCGCCGGATGTACGACGTCCTGGGGTGCATGCCCACCATCCCCGGCGCCGTCGGTGCCTTCCGCCGCTCCGCGCTGGAGCGGGTCGGCGGCATGAGCGACGACACCCTCGCCGAGGACACCGACATCACCATGGCCATCCACCGCGACGGCTGGAAGGTCGTCTACGCGGAGAACGCCCGCGCCTGGACCGAGGCACCCGAGTCGGTGCAGCAGCTGTGGTCCCAGCGCTACCGCTGGTCCTACGGCACCATGCAGGCGATCTGGAAGCACCGCCGCGCCCTGATCGAACGGGGCCCCTCGGGCCGCTTCGGCCGCGTCGGACTGCCGCTGGTCTCGCTGTTCATGGTCCTCGCCCCGCTGCTGGCCCCGCTGATCGACGTGTTCCTCATCTACGGCCTGATCTTCGGCCCGACCGGCAAGACGATCCTGGCCTGGTTCGCCGTCCTCGCCCTCCAGGCGGCCTGCGCGGCCTACTCCTTCGTCCTCGACAAGGAGAAGTTCACCCCGCTGCTCTCCCTGCCCCTGCAGCAGATCCTCTACCGGCAGCTGATGTACGTCGTGCTGCTGCAGTCCTGGATCACGGCCCTCACCGGCGGCCGGCTGCGCTGGCAGAAGCTGCGGCGCAAGGGCGGCGTCTCCGCCCCGCCCGGAGCCTCCGCCCAGCAGCCGCAGGCCCTGGACGGCAGCCCGGTGGCGTAGACCGCCCCGCCCGCTCACTCCCGCCTGTCCGGCGGCGCACCAGGAAGACCCACGCACGTGACCGCACCCCTCCTGCCGGCACCCGACACGGACGGAACGGACGGAACGGATCATGCGGGCGGCCGGGACGGGTCGAACGACCCGTCCCGCCCCGTACCGTCCGGACCGGCCGTGCGCCCGCCCGCCCGTGACCGCTACTTCGACCTGCTCCGCGCGGTCGCCCTGTTCCGCGTCGTCCTCTACCACCTGATGGGCTGGGCCTGGCTGCCCGTCGTCTTCCCGTCCATGGGCGTGATGTTCGCCCTGGCCGGCCATCTCATGGCCCGCTCCCTGAAGCGGCCCGCCGTCCAGGTCGTACGGGGCAGGATGCGCCGGCTGCTGCCCCCGCTGTGGCTGCTCGGCGCGATCGGTGTGACGGGCATGCTGGCGCAGGGCTGGAGCCCCGACGACGAGGGCCACCCCGGCTGGTGGTTCCTCCACCTGACCTTCTGGGTGCTGCCGCTGAGCGACCCGCCCTACGCCGAGGGCGTCGCCGGGATCCAGGGCGTGCTCGGTGAGGACTGGGCCTCGGAACTCGCGGGCCCGCTCTGGTACATCCGCGCCTACCTCTGGTTCGTCCTGCTCTCCCCGTTGCTGCTGAAGCTGCTGCGGGCCCTGCCGTGGCCGGTGATCGTCGCGCCCCTCGCGCTGTCGGCCGTCCTGGGGTTCGGCTGGCTCTCCCTCCCCAGCGAGCGGATCGACTCGGCGCTCACCGACTTCAGCACCTTCGGTGCCTGCTGGATCCTCGGCATGGCCCACCAGCAGGGCGTGCTCAAACGCCTCCCGCAGTACGTCGTGCCCTCCCTGGCGCCGCTCGTCGCGGCCTTCGGCCTCTGGTACGCCTTCCGGCAGGGCTTCGGGACCGGCCACGACCTCGACTCCATCCCCTTCGCCCAGGCCGTGTGGTCGTTCGCGACCGTACTTCTGCTGCTGCACATCAGCCCCTCGTGGACCGAGTGGCCGCACCGGCTGCGCCGCTGGGACCGGCTGATCACCCTGCTCAACTCCCGCGCGGTGACGATCTACCTGTGGCACAACGTGTGCATCCTGGTCGCCGCCACCCTCTACGACCGGCTGTGGGGCTTCCGGACACTGGAGCTCAACGTGCCGTGGCTGCTGGAGAGCTCCTGGCCGGTGCTGGCCCTGGCGTGGATCCTGATCTCGGGCTGCGTGCTGGCCTTCGGCTGGGCGGAGGACCTGGCGGCCAGACGCAGGCCCCGGCTGTGGCCGGACGGCCGGGCGGGCCGCGGCGGCGGAGGCCGGCGGGCCCGGAAGCGGGCGCGGGTCTGACCCGGCGGGGGCGGGCGGCGACGAGCGGCCCGCCCGCCAGTACCGCGCGGGCGTACACCCGTGCGAGACTGCCCCGGTTGCGAAGGTGAACCGGGCGGCCGGTGACACGGTGGGGAGCGGGTGCGCATGAGCAAGCGGCAGACGCGGAAGATGCTGGGGCTGATGGCGAGCGGGGAGCCGGTCGAGCTCGTCAGCCCGATGGCGTCCGTGAAGAAGCTCGCCCGACTCGCCTTCATCGCCCAGCAGTTCGGCTACGAGTACGCCGACGTACGGCAGGGCGGCGGGAACAACAGCCAGCTCAAGATGGTGATCGTGCCCGACCCCGGCCCGCAGGCGCGGGCCCGGGCCGCGCAGAACTGGGCCCAGTACCCGAACGCGGGCGACGGGATGTCCCTGCCGCCACTCGTGCCGGACGCCGTGGAACTTCTCAAGGCGCGTATCAACTTCGACCTCACCGGCAAGAGCGCCGAGAAGCGGATGGGCTACGGGGCCCTCGGTGTCTCCATCGGCTGCGTGATCCTGGCCTACCGGCTCGGAGGCACGTCCACGGACTTCGTGATCTCGGGCGGGATCTGGCTCGCCCTCATGGCGGTCTTCGGCATCGGTCTCGTCGTCAACCGCAAACGCAACGCGAAGTTCGCGGCCCGGCTCCAGGCGGCCGGGTTCGCGCCGGTGACGGACGAGACCGGCCGGGTGCGCTACCTGCCCCCGGGCGGACAGATGCCGGGCCACGGCAACCCCTTCGGCGGCGTCCCCTACGGCGCCCCGGCACCCGGTTACGGACACCAGCCGCAGCCGCCGGGCCACGGTCACCAGCCGCAGCCCCCGATGCCGTATGCCCAGCCCGCCCCGGGCCCGTACGCCCAGCCTTCCTACGGCACCCCGCCCGCCCCGTACGGCACCCCGCCCGCCCCCGCCCCGTACGGCACCCCGCCTCAGCCTCCCCACCCCCAGCAGAACCCCCACTGGCAGCCCCCGCGCCGCTGACCTCACGGCACCGCCCGTGACCGGTGTCCGACATCTCTCACCCCGCCCCCGGGAGGGGTGAGAGCAACGTTCCCTGCCGGTCACTGTGCGGCACAGTCCGGAAACGCTGCCTCCCTACCTTCGGGACCATCCCCGCGCGGCACCCGTCCGCGCCCCGGAGCACAGTGGAGGCCCCATGACAGCCCCCAGCGGTCGCTGGATCCAGCAGTGGGACCCGGAGGACGAGACCTTCTGGAACCGGACCGGAGAACCGATCGCCCGCCGCAACCTCGTCTTCTCCGTACTGTCCGAGCACATCGGGTTCTCCGTCTGGACGATGTGGTCGGTGCTGGTGCTCTTCATGGGCCCGGAGTACGGGCTCACCCCGGCCGACAAGTTCCTGCTGACGTCGATGGTCACGCTCGTCGGCGCCGTCGTCCGGATCCCGTACACCTTCGCCGTCGCCGTCTTCGGCGGCCGGAACTGGACGGTGATCAGCGCCGCGTTGCTGCTGGTCCCGACCGTCGCCGCGTTCGCCGTGATGGAGCCGGGCACGTCCTTCTCCACGTTCCTGCTGGTCGGGCTGCTGGCCGGGATCGGCGGCGGCAACTTCGCCTCCTCGATGACCAACATCAACGCCTTCTTCCCGATGCGGCAGAAGGGCTGGGCGCTCGGACTGAACGCCGGCGGCGGCAACATCGGCGTCCCGGTGATCCAGCTCGCCGCCCTCGCCATCATCGGCGCGAGCGGCGGACCACGGGTCCTGCTCGGCATCTACATCCCGCTGATCGTCGTGGCCGCCGTGCTCGCCGCCCGCCACATGGACAACCTCGCCTCGGTGCGCAATGACACCGGTGCCGCGAAGGACGCCATGCGGGACGCGCACACCTGGATCATGTCGTTCCTCTACATCGGCACCTTCGGCTCGTTCATCGGCTACAGCTTCGCCTTCGGGATGGTGCTCCAGACCCAGTTCGGCCGTACGCCGCTCCAGGCCGCGTACGTCACCTTCATCGGCCCGCTGCTCGGTTCCCTGATCCGCCCGGTGGGCGGCAGGCTCGCCGACCGGTACGGCGGCTCGCGGATCACCCTGTGGAACTTCGTCGCCATGGGCGCGGCGACCGCCGTGCTGATCGCCGCCTCCATGCAGGCGTCGCTGACGCTCTTCACCGTCGCCTTCGTGGTGCTGTTCGTGCTGACGGGCCTCGGAAACGGGTCGACGTACAAGATGATCCCCGGCATCTTCCACGCGAAGGCGCTGGCACGCGGGCTGGAGGGCGAGGAGGCGGCCGCGTACGGGCGGCGGCTGTCCGGGGCGGCCATGGGTCTGATCGGCGCGGTGGGGGCCCTCGGCGGGGTCGGCATCAACCTGGCCTTCCGCCAGTCCTTCCTCTCCTACGGCTCGGGCACCGGCGCGTTCGTCGCGTTCCTCGCCTGTTACGCGGTCTGCTTCGCGGTCACCTGGGCGGTATACCTTCGCCGCCCCGCGGCCCGCCCGGGTGACACGAGCCCGGCCCCGGAGGAGAAGTCGCAGCTCAGCTACGCCCAGGTGTGACGTAACACTGGTGACATGAAGCCGAACCGAGCCTGTCATGGACCGTTGACAGGCTCGCTCGGCATGGAGGTGGAGCCGCACCTCCATGCGGTACGCCGACTCGAGCGCGGGACGAGAGCCATGTACGACGAACAAGAGCAGCCGGACCACGGGCCCCTGGCCGGGTTCACCGTGGGTGTGACGGCGGCGCGCCGTGCCGACGAACTGGGCACACTGCTGCAGCGGCGCGGCGCCGCCGTGCTGCACGCCCCTGCCCTGCGGATCGTGCCGCTCGCCGACGACAGCGAACTGCTGGCCGCTACCAAGGACATCATCGGGCAGGCCCCTGACATCGCGGTCGCCACCACCGCCATCGGCTTCCGGGGCTGGGTGGAGGCCGCCGACGGCTGGGGGCTGGGCGAGGACCTGCTGGCGCGGCTGCGCGGGGTGCGGATCCTGGCGCGCGGGCCGAAGGTGAAGGGCGCGATCCGGGCCGCCGGGCTGACGGAGGAGTGGTCGCCGGCGTCGGAGTCGATGGCGGAGGTGCTGGACCGGCTCCTGGAGGAGGGAGTCGACGGACTGCGGATCGCCGTACAGCTGCACGGTGAACCGCTGCCCGGGTTCGTGGAGTCGCTGCGGGCCGGGGGAGCGGAGGTGGTGGGCGTGCCGGTCTACCGGTGGCTGCCGCCGGAGGACCTCGGCCCGGTCGATCGCCTCGTCGACGCTGTTGTCGCCCGCACCCTGGACGCGGTGACCTTCACCAGCGCGCCCGCCGCCGTGTCCCTGCTGTCCCGCGCGGAGGACCGCGGGCTGCTCGACGACCTGCTCGCCGCCCTCGGCCACGACGTGCTGACCGCCTGCGTCGGGCCGGTCACCGCGCTGCCGTTGCAGGCCCGCGGCATCGCCACCGTGCAGCCCGAACGCTTCCGGCTCGGCCCGCTGGTCCAGCTGCTCTGCCAGGAACTGCCCGCGCGAGCCCGCGCGTTGCCCGTCGCCGGCCACCGGATGGAGATCCGGGGGCACGCGGTCCTGGTGGACGGCGTGCTCAAGCCCGTGCCGCCGGCCGGGATGTCCCTGCTGCGGGCGCTGGCCCGGCGGCCCGGCTGGGTCGTCTCCCGCGCGGAGCTGCTGCGCGCCCTGCCGGGAGCGGGCCGCGACGAGCACGCGGTGGAGACGGCGATGGCCCGCCTGCGCTCCGCCCTCGGCACACCGAAGCTGATCCAGACGGTCGTCAAGCGCGGCTACCGCCTCGCCCTGGACCCGGCGGCGGAGTCGAAGTACGGGGAGGGCTGACCGCGGCCCGAGGGGTTCCGGGCGCCGGTGCGGGCGGGCACTGTGGGGGGAGAACGGTTTCCCGGATCGCTCACCGGCCCGCGCGCGGGGCCAAGCTAGGCGGTGGCAGGAACATGGCACTGGGTACGGTCACGGCGCCCTACGAGCTGAGGTTCGACACCGGGCGGGTCTGCCTGGATCTGCTCGCGACCACCCATCCCGAGGAACGGCTCGACTCCGTGGCGGTGCTGCGGGCCTGGATCACCGGCTCCGGTCTCGTGCCCGAGGGCACCGCGCTGGCCCACGCGGACCCCTCCTGGCTGGTGGCGTTCCGTGAACTGCGCGGCCGGATCGCCCCCTTGGTGCGCGGCCGCCCGGCGCCCGGCGTCCGCTCCTACGATCTGGCGCTCGCCCGGGTGAACGAGCTCGCCCGCGCGGCGCCCCCGGCCCCCCGCGCGGTGCCCGGCGAGGACGGCTCGCTGGTGCGCCGGCTCGACGGGCCGCCCGGCCGGGCCGCGCTGCTCGCGGCGGTCGCGCGGGACACGGTGGATCTGCTGACCGACCCGGTCGCCCGCGCGAGTCTGCGTCAGTGCGAGGGCGACAACTGCCCCATCGTGTACGTCGACACCTCCCGCGGGCGCAGGCGGCGCTGGTGCTCCAGCGAGGTGTGCGGCAACCGCGAACGCGTGGCCCGCCACCGCCGCCGCGCGGCCCTCGCCCGCGCCTGAGGGGCTGTCCGACTCAACCGCCTTGCTCCCTATGCGGCTTCTGCGCGCCGCCGCGGCCGAAAAATTCCGAAGTGACGTCGGTTACACCCTCGTTCGCCCTCCGCGCGGCGCGAGCGGGCCGGCCGGTCGTGGCGGTGTGTCGGAAATGTAAAGAAGTGGCGGGGGGAATGTGACCTCATGTCCCGGTCGTCGCCTCGTCCCGCAGAAAACTGTCACCTCGCGTTGAACACCCAACCCCTGCCGTCCGTACCGGTTGTCGAGCGACCGACTGGGGGATCCCCCGGACACCGGAGGTGGGCGTGCGCAAGGATGCGGCCGTGGCCAATGAACGTGGAGCGAGGGCCCGACATCGCATGTCCTCACAGCCCTCGGAACCAGACGAGGAGCTGATGCGTGCGCTGTATCGCGAGCACGCCGGGCCTCTGCTGGCCTACGTCCTGCGCCTGGTCGCCGGAGACCGGCAGCGCGCCGAGGACGTCGTGCAGGAGACGCTCATCCGTGCCTGGAAGAACGCCGGTCAGCTCAATCGGGCGACCGGTTCGGTACGCCCCTGGCTGGTGACGGTCGCCCGGCGCATCGTCATCGACGGCCACCGCAGCCGGCAGGCCCGGCCGCAGGAGGTCGATCCGTCGCCGCTGGAGGTCATCCCCGCGGAGGACGAGATCGACAAGGCGCTGTGGCTGATGACGCTGTCGGACGCGCTCGACGACCTGACCCCGGCCCACCGGGAGGTCCTCGTCGAGACGTACTTCAAGGGGCGTACCGTCAATGAGGCGGCACAGACTCTCGGCATACCGAGCGGCACCGTCCGCTCCCGGGTCTTCTACGCCCTGCGGTCGATGAAGCTGGCTCTGGAGGAGCGGGGGGTGACGGCGTGATGAGTGTGTACGGGGGAAACCAGGGATTCGGCACGGGCGGTACGGGTATGTCTGGTGCCATGGAGGGATCACCGGTGCCGAACGAACACGAGACCGTCGGTGCCTACGCCCTCGGCATCCTCGACGACGCCGAGGCGACCGCCTTCGAGGCGCACCTCGCGACCTGCGAGTGGTGCGCCCAGCAGCTCGACGAACTCGCCGGCATGGAACCGATGCTGGCCGCGCTCGCGGACCTTCCCGGCACCGGGACGCCCGCGCTGGGCGAGTCGCTGTCCGCCAAGCCCTCACCGCGCGTGGTGGAGAAGCTGGTCGACGAGGTCGCCGAGCGCCGCGCGCGCAAGCGCCGCCGCAACTTCTACATGGTGGCCGCCGCGGGCGCGCTCATCGTCAGCGGGCCGTTCGTGGCCGTCGCGGCGAGCGGCGGGGACGGCGGAGGGAGCGGCGGGAGCGGTACCAACCGGACGCTCGCGGCCAACCCCGCGAAGGAGGCGTTCGACAAGAGCTCCGAGAAGATCATGGCGACCGACCCCGGCAGCCAGGTGACCGCGACCGTGGCCCTGGAGAAGAAGCTCTGGGGCACCGAGATCGTCACGGAACTGAAGAACGTCAAGGGCGAACAGAAGTGCTCGCTGATCGCCGTCGGCAAGAACGGCGAGCGCGAGACGGTGAACTCCTGGTCCGTGCCCGGCGAGGGCTACGGCCTGCCCGACGCCAAGACGGACAAGGCCAAGCAGCCCCTGTACGTCCAGGGCGGCGCCGCCTTCGCGCCCAACGAGATCGACCACTTCGAGGTCATGACCTTCGAAGGCGACCTGCTGGTCCAGGTCGACGCGTAGCCTCAACGGGCCCCCTTCGCGTACGGTTGACGGCTGCCCAGCACGTCAGAAGGGGGCCCGGTGGCCGCTCAGGCTCAACAGGAAACCGCGGTCGAAGCGGTTCACGACTCCGTTCGGGACCGGGAGATCCGAGTCGAACAGGAACACCTGGACCGGGTGTACCGGCGCCTCGACGAGAAGATCGACGAAGCGGAGTTCCTCATGCGCGACGCCGCCCGGCGCGGCCACGTCGGCACGCCCGGCGCCCTCGCCGAGCGGGACGCCCAGGTCTTCCGGGCCGGCATCCACCTCAACCGGCTGAACAACGAGTACGAGGACTTCCTCTTCGGCCGGATCGACCTGCTGCGGGGAAAGGACGGCAAGAAGGGTCCCGACGGCGCGTACACCGCCGTGGAGCCCGCCGAGGGGGTGATCCGCCCCGACAACACCGCCGACATCGCCGAGACCCTGCACATCGGCCGGATCGGCGTCCTCGACAAGGACTACGCTCCGCTGGTCATCGACTGGCGGGCTCCCGCGGCCGCCCCCTTCTACCGGTCCACCCCGGTCGACCCGGGGCGCGTGGTGCGGCGCCGCGTCATCCGCTCCAAGGGCCGCCGGGTGAGAAGCGTCGAGGACGACCTGATGCGCCCCGAGCTGACCGCGTTCCTCGACGGACGCGAGCTGCCGGTGATCGGCGACGGCGCCCTGATGGCCGCGCTGGGCCAGGCCCGTACGCACACCATGCGGGACATCGTCGCGTCCATCCAGGCCGAGCAGGACCTGGTGATCCGCGCCCCCGCCGCCTCCGTGACCTATGTCGAGGGCGGCCCCGGCACCGGCAAGACCGCCGTCGCCCTGCACCGCGCGGCCTACCTCCTCTACCAGGACCGGCGCCGGTACGCCGGAGGCATCCTGATCGTCTCGCCCACCCCGCTGCTCGTCGCCTACACCGAGGGCGTGCTGCCCTCCCTCGGTGAGGAGGGCCAGGTCGCCGTCCGCGCCGTCGGCTCGCTGGTCGACGGCGCCGAGGCCACGCTGTACGACTCCCCGTCGGTGGCCCGCGTCAAGGGCTCGTACCGCATGCTCAAGGTGCTGCGGAAGGCCGCGCGCGGAGCACTGGAGCTGAACGATTCACCGCAGCGGCTGAGGGTCGTCGCGTTCGGCCGGCGCCTGGAACTGGAGGCGCAGGAGCTCGCGGACGTCCGCCGCACCGCCCTCGGCGGCACCGCCCCGGTCAACCTGCTGCGCCCCCGCGCCCGCAAGCTGCTCCTCGACGCCCTGTGGGAGCGCTCCGGCGCCGGCCACCGGCACACCGACCCGGAGCTGGCCGCCGAGCTGCGCGCCTCCTTCGACGAGGACATCACCGCCGAGGACGACTTCATCGACTTCCTCGACGCCTGGTGGCCGGAGCTGGCCCCGACCGCCGTCCTGGACGCCATGGCGGACGAGAAGCGCCTGGGCCGCTGGGCCCGCCGCGTCCTCAACCCCGGCGAGGTCCGCAAGGTCGCCCGCTCGCTGAAACGGGACGGCCGCTCCGTGCACGACATCGCGATGCTCGACGAGCTCCAGGCCGTCCTCGGCGCCCCCGCCCGGCCCCGCAGGAAGCGCGAGCTCGACCCGCTGGACCAGCTCACCGGCCTGGAGGAGCTGATGCCGGTGCGCGAGGAGACCCAGCGGGAGCGGGCCGAGCGGCTCGCCCAGGAGCGCGTCGAGTACGCGCACGTCATCGTCGACGAGGCACAGGACCTCACGCCGATGCAGTGGCGCATGGTCGGCCGCCGCGGCCGGCACGCCACCTGGACGGTCGTCGGCGACCCGGCCCAGTCCTCCTGGTCCGACCCCGACGAGGCCGCGCAGGCCCGCGACGAGGCCCTCGGCACCCGCCCGCGCCGCCGCTTCGAGCTCACCGTGAACTACCGCAACCCCGCGGAGATCGCCGAGCTGGCGTCCAAGGTGCTCGCCCTCGCCATGCCCGGCTCCGAGGCCCCGAAGGCGGTGCGCTCCACCGGCGTCGAGCCGCGCTTCGCCGTCGCCGGGGACGGGCTGGGGGACACCGTGCGCGCCGAGGCCGCCCGGCTGCTGGACCGCGTGGACGGCACCGTCGGTGTCGTCGTCGCCATGCAGCGCCGCGAGGAGGCCCGGCGCTGGCTCGCCGGGCTCGGCGACCGCGTGGTGGCGCTCGGCAGCCTGGAGGCCAAGGGCCTGGAGTACGACGCGACGATCGTCGTCTCCCCGGCGGAGATCGCCGACGAGTCCCCGGCCGGGCTGCGCGTGCTCTACGTGGCCCTCACCCGGGCCACGCAGCAGCTCACGGTGGTCTCCGCGGACCGCGACGAACCGGACGCGGACGGGGTGCCCGATCTGCTGAGGGACTGAGGATCCCTGGGGGGACAAGGCGTCCGGAAAAAGGGCTTGTGCCACGGGAATGGTCTTACGGGATCCGTTTGTTAGCCTGGACGTGGCACCGGCCCGATCCAAGCCCCCGGGCCCAACCTTCGTCGCTACGAGCGACCACTTGCCGCGAGGCGAGCATGGCGGGTCGGTGTCATGAGCGTGTGAGAGGCCCACGTCACTTCCGAAGTGACGTGGGCCTCTTTCGTTGCCGCATCCACTCTCGTATGGTGGAAACTGTTTTCCGAAACTCGTCACGCCCCGGTGAACAAAACGTCCGCAATCCAAGGCGGCTACCACGTACCCAGGGGTAGGTGCGACGATCGGACGGCACCACTCGCGACACGGTAAAAGCAGAGGAAGTCGGCCATGGCAACGGCGCCCAGCGTCTCCTACTCGATGACCATCCGGCTGGAGGTGCCCGCGGGAGGAACCGCGGTCTCCCAGCTCACCGGGGCTGTCGAGTCCCACGGAGGCTCGGTGACCGGCCTCGACGTCACGGCCTCCGGCCATGAGCGGCTCCGTATCGACGTCACCATCGCGGCCACCTCCACCGCCCACGCCGACGAGATCGTCGAGCAGCTGCGCGGCATCGAGGGCGTCACCCTGGGCAAGGTCTCCGACCGTACGTTCCTGATGCACCTCGGCGGCAAGATCGAGATGGCGTCGAAGCATCCCATCCGCAACCGTGACGACCTCTCCATGGTCTACACGCCGGGCGTGGCCCGGGTCTGCATGGCCATCGCCGAGAACCCCGAGGACGCCCGCCGCCTCACCATCAAGCGCAACTCCGTTGCGGTCGTGACCGACGGCTCCGCCGTGCTGGGCCTGGGCAACATCGGCCCCAAGGCCGCGCTGCCCGTCATGGAGGGCAAGGCCGCCCTGTTCAAGCGGTTCGCCGGCATCGACGCCTGGCCGCTGTGCCTGGACACCCAGGACACGGACGCGATCGTCGAGATCGTCAAGGCCATCGCCCCGGGCTTCGCCGGCATCAATCTGGAGGACATCTCCGCGCCGCGCTGCTTCGAGATCGAGGCCCGGCTGCGCGAGGCCCTCGACATCCCCGTCTTCCACGACGACCAGCACGGCACCGCCATCGTCGTCCTGGCCGCGCTGACCAACGCGCTGCGGGTCACCGGCAAGTCGATCGACACCATCCGCGTGGTGATGTCCGGCGCCGGCGCCGCGGGCACGGCCATCCTCAAGCTGCTGATCGCCGCGGGCGTGAAGAACGCCGTGGTGGCCGACATCCACGGAGTCGTCCACGCGGGCCGCGAGGACCTGGTGGACGCCGCCCCCGGCTCCGCCCTGTGCTGGATCGCCGACAACACCAACCCCGAGAACCTCACCGGCACTCTGAAGGAGGCCGTGCGCGGCGCGGACGTCTTCATCGGCGTCTCCGCCCCGAACGTGCTCGACGGCGAGGACGTCGCCGCGATGGCCGAGGGCGGGATCGTGTTCGCGCTCGCGAACCCGGACCCCGAGGTCGACCCGGCAATCGCCCGCCAGACGGCGGCCGTTGTGGCCACCGGCCGCTCCGACTTCCCCAACCAGATCAACAACGTGCTGGTGTTCCCGGGCGTCTTCCGCGGTCTGCTGGACGCCCAGTCCCGCACCGTCAACACCGAGATGATGCTGGCCGCCGCGAAGGCGCTGGCCGATGTGGTCACCGAGGACGAGCTCAACCCGAACTACATCATCCCCAGCGTCTTCAACGACAAGGTCGCGGGCGCGGTCGCCGGCGCCGTGCGCGACGCGGCGAAGGCCGTGGGGGCGACTGCCCCGTAGGACGCCCGGCGTCAAGAGGGCTGTGAGGATCACCACGACCGGTGTGGAAACGGCGCGTCGCGGGACCCGGAGATCTGACAGCCCTCTATCGTGGCGGCCGGGCCGTGGCGCTCTTCGTGTGACTCCCTGGGGTGTTCTCACGACTCCTGCGGGTGCCGGATTGGCTTTACCGCCGCAGGTAGAGGCAGGATGCGTCCCTGGGCGCGAGGGTCCGACGACGGACCCGGGTCCGGGGACTCACCGAGGAACCTGGCAGCATCGGCTTGGCCGTGCCCAACATGCGGCTCCGCCGCGTGGCACGCCTCAACGGCAAGAAGAACACGGGAGTAAGAACATGAACCGCAGTGAGCTGGTGGCCGCGCTGGCCGACCGCGCCGAGGTGACCCGCAAGGACGCCGACGCCGTGCTGGCCGCGTTCGCCGAGGTCGTCGGCGACATCGTCTCCAAGGGCGACGAGAAGGTCACCGTCCCCGGCTTCCTGACCTTCGAGCGCACGCACCGTGCCGCTCGCACGGCGCGCAACCCGCAGACGGGTGAGCCGATCCAGATCCCCGCGGGGTACTCCGTGAAGGTGTCGGCCGGCTCGAAGCTGAAGGAAGCCGCCAAGGGCAAGTAAGGCCGCGTAAGCGCCGCAACGCCGATGGGGCGGTCACCCGAACCGGGTGACCGCCCCATCGGCGTTCGTGCGAAAGGCCCTAGGCCAGTGCCTTGCCCGGCAGCTCGACCTTGGCACCCAGGTCCGAGAGCTTCTCCATGAAGTTCTCGTAGCCGCGGTTGATCAGGCCGATGCCGTGGACCCGCGAGGGTCCCTGGGCGGCGAGGGCGGCGATGAGGTAGGAGAAACCGCCGCGCAGGTCCGGGATGACCAGGTCGGAGCCCTGCAGACGGGTGGGGCCCGAGACGACCGCTGAGTGCAGGAAGTTGCGCTGGCCGAAGCGGCAGTCCGAGCCGCCCAGGCACTCGCGGTACAGCTGGATGTGGGCGCCCATCTGGTTGAGCGCGGAGGTGAAGCCGAGGCGGGACTCGTAGACCGTCTCGTGGACGATGGACAGGCCCGTCGCCTGGGTCAGCGCGACCACCAGCGGCTGCTGCCAGTCGGTCTGGAAGCCGGGGTGCACGTCCGTCTCCAGCGCGATGGACTTCAACTGCCCGCCGGGGTGCCAGAAGCGGATGCCGTCGTCATCGATCTCGAAGGCGCCGCCGACCTTCCGGAAGGTGTTCAGGAACGTCATCATCGAGCGCTGCTGGGCGCCCCGGACGTAGACGTTGCCCTCGGTCGCCAGCGCGGCGGACGCCCAGGAGGCGGCCTCCAGGCGGTCCGGGACGGCGCGGTGGGTGTAGCCGCCGAGTTTGTCCACACCGGTGATGCGGATCGTCCGGTCGGTGTCCATCGCGATGATCGCGCCCATCTTCTGCAGGACGCAGATCAGGTCCTCGATCTCCGGCTCCACCGCCGCGTTGGACAGGACGGTGACGCCCTCCGCGAGCACCGCCGTCAGCAGCACCTGCTCGGTGGCGCCGACGGACGGGTACGGCAGCCGGATCTTGGTGCCGCGCAGCCGCTGCGGGGCCTCCAGGTACTGGCCGTCCGCCCGCTTCTCGATGGTCGCGCCGAACTGCCGCAGCACGTCGAAGTGGAAGTCGATGGGCCGGCCGCCGATGTCGCAGCCGCCGAGACCCGGGATGAACGCGTGCCCGAGCCGGTGCAGCAGCGGGCCGCAGAACAGGATCGGGATCCGCGAGGAGCCGGCATGGGCATCGATGTCAGCGACGTTCGCGCTCTCCACGGAGGTGGGATCGAGCACCAGTTCGCCCGGTTCCTCCCCCGGACGGACCGTCACGCCGTGCAGCTGCAGCAGGCCCCGAACGACCCGCACGTCGCGGATGTCCGGAACGTTGCCCAGGCGGCTCGGTGCGCTGCCCAGCAGCGCGGCGACCATGGCCTTCGGTACGAGGTTCTTCGCACCGCGGACACGGATCTCGCCCTCCAGCGGGGTTCCGCCGTGGACAAGCAGTACGTCATCAGCGCCGTTGACGGTCATGGATCTCGCGTTCCGTGGGGGAGTGGAGCAGGGCCAGGAAGGAAAGGGTAGTCGCCCCCGGCCCCCCTTCTGTAAGCCCGAGGAGGCTCCGGGAACGTCATGGGTCTGTCACAACACGAACCGTTTCCCGGCGGCCACATGCGGTCACCGCGACCCGTGTGCGCCGGGCGTGCTCTCGTCCGCCCTCGCGTCTCCCACCACCACCCTCAACCGAGGCCTTACCAGGCCGCTCCTTCAATTCATGGCTGCATTCACCCCCATACCCCCATTGCCTCCCCGCGCGGAGGGAAGATGCGGGATCATGTCTGGCATGACCGAGGTGTCCTCGCTCACAGGGCGGCTGCTCGTGGCCACTCCCGCTCTGGCGGACCCGAACTTCGACCGCGCGGTGGTGCTCCTTCTCGACCACGACGAGGAGGGTTCTCTCGGTGTGGTCCTCAACCGTCCGACGCCCGTGGACGTCGGCGACATCCTGGAGGGGTGGGCGGACCTCACCGGCGAACCAGGGGTCGTCTTCCAGGGCGGTCCGGTGTCACTGGACTCGGCGCTCGGTGTCGCCGTCGTCCCGGGTGGGGCGGCCGGGGAGACCGCGCCCCTGGGCTGGCGGCGGGTGCACGGCGCCATCGGGCTGGTCGATCTCGAGGCGCCGCCCGAACTGCTCGCCACGGTCCTCGGCTCGCTGCGCATCTTCGCCGGTTACGCCGGCTGGGGCCCCGGCCAGCTGGAGGACGAGCTGGTGGACGGCGCCTGGTACGTCGTGGAGTCCGAGCCCGGTGACGTCTCCTCCCCGGCCCCTGAGCGGCTCTGGCGCGAGGTGCTGCGCCGCCAGCGCAACGAGCTCGCGATGGTGGCCACGTATCCGGACGACCCGTCGCTCAACTGATGCGTGTGAGCTTCAGTACCCTTGGCTGTTATGAGCACTCTTGAGCCCGAGCGCGGGACTGGTACGGGGACCCTCGTCGAGCCGACGCCGCAGACCTCCCACGGCGACGGTGACCACGAGCGCTTCGCCCACTACGTCCAGAAGGACAAGATCATGGCGAGTGCCCTCGACGGCACTCCCGTCGTGGCGCTGTGCGGCAAGGTCTGGGTGCCCGGCCGTGATCCGAAGAAGTACCCGGTCTGCCCCATGTGCAAGGAGATCTACGAGTCCATGGGCGCCGGCGGCGACGACAAGGGCAAGGGCGACAAGTAGTCCGCCCGGCCCGGCCGCGTCGGCCGGTCACGTCCGTCCTCCGCTGAGGCCCCCGGGGTGCGTTTTGCGCGCCCTGGGGGCCTTTGTGCTGTCCGTGCGTTGCGCAGGGTGCGTCTGCCGGTCACAGAGTGGTTGAGACCTCTTGTGGCGCGGTTCACCCAGTCCTTAGCCTCCGGTGTGTTGTGCACAGCGAAACCGCCATTGCATATGCTGCAACGCGTTCGGAGGAGCAACTCCATGAAGCTGTCCGCCCGCATGGTCGCCGTCGCGGCCGTCCTCGCCACCGCCGCCTGCGCGCCCCAGACCTCCGACAACTCCTCCTCCGACAAGGACGAGAAGACCGGCACCCTGCGCGTCTGGCTCTTCCAGGAGGTCAACAACGGACCCAAGGAACAGGTCGTCGACTCCGTCCTCGCCGGGTTCGAGAAGGCGCACAAGGACACCGAGGTCACCGTCGAGTACATACCCGTCGAGACCCGCGCCCAGCGCATCAAGGCCGCCTTCAACGATCCCGCCTCGGCGCCCGACCTCATCGAGTACGGCAACACCGACACCGCGGGCTATGTGAAGGACGGCGGACTCGCCGACGTCACCGCGGAGTTCAACGCCTGGAAGGAGGCGAAGGACACCGACCCCACCGCCAGACAGTCGGTCACCGTCGACGGCAGGATCTACGGGGCCCCGTACTTCGTCGGCGTCCGCGCCCTGTACTACCGCACCGACGTCTTCGACGACCTCGGCCTCGACGTCCCGAGGACCCAGGCCGAGTTGATCTCCACCGCCAAGGAGATCCGCGACGCCAGGCCCGAGATGTACGGCATCGCGGTCGGCGGTGCCTACACCTACGGCGCGATGCCCTTCATCTGGGCCCACGGCGGTGAACTCGCCACCGGCAAGGGGGGCTCGTACGCCTCCGCCATCGACAGCCCCGAGTCCCGCAAGGGCATCGAGGCGTACACCTCGCTCTTCGGTGACGACAACTGCCCGGCCGCCAAGTGCGCGGGCATGGGCGGCAACGACACGGTGACCGCGTTCGCCTCGGGCAAGGCGGCCATGGCGATCGGCGGCGACTTCAGCCACGCGGCCGTCGAGGCCGGCAAGGTCAAGGGCAAGTACGCCGTGGTGCCGCTGCCGGGCGTCGAGGCGGGCTCCATCGCCCCCGCGTTCGCCGGCGGGAACAACCTCGGCGTGCTGAAGTCCACCTCGCACCGCACCCTCGCCGTCGACCTGATGAAGCGGCTCGCGTCGAAGGAGGCGCAGGGCGCCCTGTTCGAGGGCATGGGCTTCCTGCCGACCTTCTCCGACGTGCGGGAGCAGGTGGCCGCGAAGGAGGCCTTCGTGAAGCCGTTCGTCGAGACGCTCGCCGCCGACACGACGTTCGTGCCGGCATCGCCGGCGTGGGCGCAGATCGACTCGTCCCAGGTGCTGCCGACGATGTTCCAGGAGATCGTCTCCGGTAAGAAGGACGTGGCGAGTGCCTCGGGCGATGCGGCGAAGAAGATGAACGAGGCGTTTGGCTCCGCCGGATGACGGTGCCTACGAGCTCGGGGACCCTGGAGCGTCGGCGGGTGCGGGTGGATCGTGGTCACTCGCGCCGTTCCCCGCGCCCTTTCCGGGGCTCCGGCATCCCCTGGCTTTATCTCGCGCCCGCTCTTGTGGTCCTTGGGGGGTTGCTGGCCTACCCGATCTATCAGCTCGGGCTGATTTCTCTCTTCCACTACACCCAGGCGCAAGTCAGTGGGGGTGAGCCGACCACCTTCGAGGGGTTCGGGAACTATGCCGAGCTCTTCGGGGACGAGCAGTTCTGGCAGGTGCTGCTGGCCACCGTGGTGTTCGCGGCGGCCTGTGTGGTCAGCACGCTGGCCGTGGGGTGTGCGCTCGCCGTGCTGCTCACCCGCGTGCGGGCCGTGCCGCGGCTGGCGCTGATGCTGGCCGCGCTCGGCGCCTGGGCGACCCCGGCGATCACCGGGTCCACGGTGTGGCTGTTCCTGTTCGACGCCGACTTCGGGCCGGTCAACCGGGTGCTGGGTCTCGGGGACCACTCGTGGACGTACGGGCGGTTCAGCGCCTTCTTCCTGGTGCTGCTCGAAGTGGTGTGGTGCTCCTTCCCGTTCGTGATGGTGACGGTCTACGCCGGCATCCGCTCCGTACCGTCCGAGGTGCTGGAGGCCGCCTCCCTGGACGGGGCCTCGCAGTGGCGCATCTGGCGCTCCGTGCTCGCGCCGATGCTCCGGCCGATCCTGGTCGTCGTGACCATCCAGTCCGTCATCTGGGACTTCAAGGTCTTCACCCAGATCTACGTCATGACCAACGGCGGCGGCATCGCGGGCCAGAACATGGTCCTGAACGTCTACGCCTACCAGCAGGCGTTCGCGTCCTCGCAGTACAGCCTCGGCGCGGCGATCGGCGTGGTGATGCTGCTCATCCTGCTCGCCGTCACGCTGGTCTATCTGCGGCTGCTGCGCCGCCAGGGGGAGGAACTGTGACGATCGTGAGCCAGGACCGGGGGCCCCGGGTGAAACCTGTGCGCCGGTTCGTCCGGCGTCCGGGGCGGCTGGCGGCCGAGACGGCGGCGCTGCTGGTCGCCGCCGTGGTGGCCTTCCCGCTGTACTGGATGGTGCTGAGCGCCTTCAAACCGGCCGGGGAGATCGAGTCCACCGAGCCGCGCCCCTGGACGCTCGCCCCCACGCTGGACTCCTTCCGGCGGGTGTTCGGGCAGCAGGAATTCGGCCGGTACTTCCTCAACAGCGTGGTCGTCGCGGTCGCCGTGGTGGTCGCCTCCGCGCTGATCGCCTTTCTCGCCGCGACCGCCGTCACGCGTTTCCGCTTCCGTATGCGGACCACCCTTCTGATCATGTTTCTGGTGGCCCAGATGGTGCCCGTGGAGGCGCTGACGATCCCCCTGTTCTTCGTCATGCGGGACTTCGGTCAGCTGAACACGCTGTGGTCGCTGATCCTGCCGCACATCGCGTTCTCCCTGCCGTTCGCGATCTGGATGCTCAGGGGGTTCGTGAAGGCCGTTCCGGAGGCGCTGGAGGAGGCCGCGTACATCGACGGGGCGAGCCGCGCCCGCTTTCTCTGGCAGATCCTTTTCCCGCTCGTGCTGCCGGGTCTCGTCGCCACCAGCGTGTTTTCCTTCATCTCCACCTGGAACGACTTCCTGTTCGCCAAGTCCTTCATCATCAGCGACATCTCGCAGTCGACCCTGCCGATGGCGCTGCTGGTCTTCTACAAACCCGACGACCCGGACTGGGGCGGGGTCATGGCCGCGTCCACGGTGATGACGATTCCGGTACTGGTCTTCTTCGTACTCGTACAGCGGCGTCTGGTCTCCGGACTGGGCGGCGCGGTAAAGGACTGACGTGACCGAACTGATTCCAGCGCCCCGCAGCGTCGTCGCCGGCACCGGCGAGGTGCGGCTGACGGCCCACTCCCGGCTCCACGCCGGTGAGGGGACCCAGGGCGTGGCCCATTGGCTGCGCACCGTCCTCCGGCAGGCGACCGGACTGCCGCTGCACGAGGGGCGGGAACCCGATGCCGTCGCCGGGGACGGCATCGCGCTCGCGCTCGGCCCCGGGCTCGGTCCCGAGGAGTACCGCCTCGTCAGCGGTCCGACGGGGGTGCGCATCGAGGGAGGTGGCGCGGCCGGTGTCTTCCAGGGCGCCCAGACGCTGCGGCAACTCCTCGGCCCCGACGCCTTCCGCCGGGCCCCGGTCCGCCGCGACGGGGTGTGGGCGGTCCCGTACGTGACGATCGAGGACGCCCCCCGCTTCCGCTGGCGCGGGCTGATGCTGGACGTCGCACGGCACTTCATGCCGAAGGACGGGGTGCTTCGCTACATCGATCTGATGGCGGCGCACAAACTCAACGTCCTGCATCTCCATCTGACGGACGACCAGGGCTGGCGCGTCGAGATCCAGCGGTATCCGAAGCTCACCGAGATCGGCTCCTGGCGCGCGCGGACGAAAGTCGGCCACCGCGCCTCACCGCTGTGGGACGACAAGCCGCACGGCGGTCACTACACCCAGGACGACATCCGCGAGATCGTCGCCTATGCCGCCGAACGGCATATCGGCGTCGTCCCCGAAATCGACGTCCCCGGGCACTCGCAGGCCGCCATCGCGGCGTATCCGGAACTCGGCAACTCCGATGTCGTCGACACCGCCTCCCTGACCGTCTGGGACACCTGGGGGATCAATCCGAACGTCCTCGCCCCCACGGACGACACCCTGCGCTTCTACGAGGGGGTGCTCGAGGAGGTCCTGGACCTGTTCCCCGCGGACGCCGGGCCGTTCTCGTCGTTCGTGCACATCGGCGGCGACGAATGCCTCAAGGACCAGTGGCGCGAGTCGGACACCGCGCAGAAGCAGATCGGCAACCTCGGGCTCGCGGACGAGGACGCCCTTCAGGCCTGGTTCATCGGGCACTTCGACGGCTGGCTCGCCGCGCGGGGACGCCGGCTGATCGGCTGGGACGAGATCCTCGAGGGCGGACTGGCTCCCGGCGCCGCGGTGTCGTCCTGGCGCGGCTACGCGGGCGGGGTCACCGCGGCCCGCGCGGGGCACGACGTGGTCATGTGCCCCGAGCAGCAGGTGTACCTGGACCACCGTCAGGACGCCGGCGCCGACGAGCCGGTGCCGATCGGGTACGTGCGCACCCTGGAGGACGTCTACCGGTTCGAGCCCGTGCCGGCGGAGCTGACGCCGCAGGAGAGCGCACGGGTGCTGGGCACCCAGGCCAACGTGTGGACCGAGGTGATGGAGGACCAGGGGCGCGTCGACTACCAGACGTTCCCCCGGCTCGCCGCGCTCGCCGAGGTCGCCTGGAGCGACCTGCCCGCCCCCGCCGACCGGGACTTCGCCGGGTTCGAGCGGCGGATGGCCGCCCACTACCGGCGCCTGGACGCCCTCGGGGTCGGCTACCGTCCGCCCACCGGCCCGCTGCCCTGGCAGCGGCGCCCGGGCGTGCTGGGACGCCCGATCGACGGTCCGCCGCCGAACCGGTAGCCCGCCGCCCCCGCCCGGCCCGCGGTCCCGGGGCCGCCCGCCCCGGGACGCCGAACGGGTCCCGCGCGGCCGCGCGCCCCGGCCCGAACAGGCCGTGCGATACGGGTACAGGCATCACCGAAGGGTGCCAATCCTCGGCAGACCGGTGATGCCGGGCGAAATCCGCCATGCCCGGGGTGAGGTGGGCGAATGCCTCCTAGCGGACCCCCGTCTTCGGCGCCTGCCAAGATGTGCCAGAGTTGCCACGTCCGCCCTGTGAGCACGTACCGTACGGCGCACGGGTGGGACCAGGTGGGGCAGCGGGAAGGGGCAGCCGGTTTTGAGCACGCACGCACCGCAGGCGGCGCAGGCCGTGACGCTGCCCACGACCCTGGACGAGGCCGTGGCCGCGCTCACGGCCATGCCCGCCGCCGTGCCCGTCGCGGGCGGCACGGACCTGATGGCCGCCGTCAACTCCGGGCAGCTCAGGCCCGCCGCACTGGTCGGCCTCGGCAGGATCAGCGAGATCCGCGGCTGGCAGTACCTGGACGGACACGCGCTGCTCGGCGCCGGACTCACCCACGCGCGCATGGGCCGCCCCGACTTCGCCGCCCTCATCCCGGCGCTCGCCGCCTCCGCGCGGGCCGCCGGACCGCCGCACATCCGCAACGCCGGCACCCTCGGCGGTAACATCGCCTCCGCCGCCCCCACCGGGGACGCGCTGCCCGTGCTGGCCGCGCTGGAGGCGACGCTGGTCGTCGCCGGCCCGGGCGGGGCCCGCCGCGAGGTCCCGGTGTCGCACCTGCTGGCCGGAATGGACCTGCTGCGCCCCGGCGAGCTCATCGGCTACGTGCGCGTGCCGCTGCTGCACGCCCCCCAGGTCTTCCTCAAGGCGACCGGACGCACCGGACCCGGCCGGGCGGTCGCCTCCGTCGCCCTCGTGCTCGACCCCGCGCGGCGCGGGGTGCGCTGCGCGGTGGGCGCCATCGCGCCGATGCCGCTGCGGCCCCTGGACGCCGAGCAGTGGGTCGCGCAGCTCATCGACTGGGACAACAACCGCGCGATCGTGCCCGAGGCACTGACCGCGTTCGGGGAGTACGTCGCCGCGGCCTGCATCCCCGACGCCGCTCCGGGCGAGGACGGCACCGTCCCACCGCTTCCGCCCGCGGTACTGCACCTGCGGCGCACCGTCGCCGCGCTGGCCCGACGAGCACTGGGGAGGGCACTGTCGTGACCGACGACCAGCACGGAGAGGGCACGCCCCCCGGTGGCAGCCGCTGGGACCCGCTGCCCCAGGGCGACTACGACGACGGCGCCACGGCCTTCGTGAACCTCCCCGAGGGGGGCATCGACGCCCTGCTCGACTCCATGGAGAGCCCGCTCGCCGCGCCCGGCCACGGCTATGTGCCGCCGCAGATAACGGTCGCCCCCGCGACCACCGCGGGCACCGACCCGGCGGCCACCGGAAGCTGGGCCGCGCCCGGCGCGCCCGTCGACGGCGCGCAGTGGCACGAGCCGGAGGCCCCCGAGGGGGACGCGGCGCCGGGGGACCGGTTCGCGTACCACCCGGGCGCCACCGGGCAGTGGAACTTCGAGGAGGCCGCGGCCGCGGAGAACCCCGCGCCGGGGCAGGACGTCACCGGCCAGTGGTCCATCCCGGTCGCCGACGGCGACCTGCCGGACGAATCGGGCGAGTTCACCACGTCCTCCCTGGTCGAGCAGTGGGGCGGGGGCACGCCTCCGGCCACCCTCCCGGGCGGTGCCTCGGCCCCCTGGGCCACCACCGAGTCCATCGGCCGGCCGTGGGGCCCCGGCGTGCCCGGTGTCCCGCAGGACCCGGAGCAGCAGGGCGAGCACGACCCCGCGCGGGAGCCGCAGGACGCCGCGACACGGCCGCACGGCGAGCCCGGCGGCGGCGCGGGCCCCCACGCGCCCGGCGATGGTCCCGGCCGGCCCTCGCACGCCGCGGGGCCGTACGGCGGATCCGGCCGGGGTGAGGACCTCGCCGCCCCGCGGCGCTCCGACGGCCCCGGGTACGACGGCCGGCGGCCCGGACCCGCTGAGGGGTGGCCGGACGCGGAGGCACCCGGTACGCCGGACCACGGTCCCGGGCAGCCCGCGCACCCCGACGCGGCCTGGGACCCGGGTCCGGCCGACGGTCCGGCCCACGCCGGACCCCGGTCGTCCGGCACGCCCCGGCCACTGCCCGCCGACGACCAGGCCGAGCCCCGGTGGCGCCCCGGCGCGGAGGCCGCCGACGGTGCCCCCGCCGAGCCCCGGGAACCCGGCCTCCGGGAGCACCCGCGCCCCGGCGCCCAGGACGCCGTACAGGCCGGTTCCGAGGCCGGTGAGGCCTCCGGGACGCCCGAGGGTGCCGACGAGGTCTCCGAGGCCGCCGGAAGCCCGTCAGAGCCCTCCGCCGACCACGCCGGGGACGCCCGGGCGGAGGCCGGGGCGGCCCCCGACGACGGCGCGCCCGCGGAGGACGCCGGCAACACCGGGACGGAGCCTGACACTTCGGGCGAACCGGACGCCGCAGCCGAACCGGCGACGGTGAGCTCCCCGCACGACGACCACCCCCTCGCCTCCTACGTGCTCCGCGTCAACGGCACCGACCGGCCCGTCACCGACGCCTGGATCGGTGAGTCGCTGCTCTACGTGCTGCGCGAGCGGCTCGGCCTGGCCGGTGCCAAGGACGGCTGCTCGCAGGGCGAGTGCGGTGCCTGCAACGTGCAGGTCGACGGGCGGCTCGTGGCGTCCTGCCTGGTCCCGGCCGTCACGGCGGCCGGCAGTGAGGTCCGCACCGTCGAGGGACTGGCCCAGGACGGCCGGCCCTCGGACGTGCAGCGGGCGCTCGCGCGGTGCGGCGCCGTCCAGTGCGGCTTCTGCGTACCGGGCATGGCGATGACCGTGCACGACCTCCTGGAGGGCAACCCGGCGCCCACCGACCTGGAGACCCGCCAGGCCCTGTGCGGCAATCTGTGCCGCTGCTCCGGCTACCGGGGCGTGGTGCAGGCCGTCAAGGAGGTCGTCGCCGAACGCGAGGCGCACGCCGACGACGCCGAGTCCGGCTCCGACGGCGACACCGACGCGCCCCGCATCCCGCACCAGGCGGGCCCCGGCGCGGGCGGCGTCAACCCGACGGCCTTCGGCGGCCCGGGACCCCTTGAACAACCCCATGACCAGCCCTACGGCCAGGACGGAGGCCAGGCGTGAGCAACGAAGCAGCCACCGCACCGGCCGCGCAGGCCGCCGAGGCCGCCCCCGAGCCGGAGCCGCTCCCGCACGGACTCGGCGCCTCCCTCCCGGCCGCCGACGCCCGCGCCAAGACCGAGGGCACCTTCCCGTACGCCGCCGACCTGTGGGCCGAGGGCCTGCTGTGGGCGGCCGTGCTGCGTTCCCCGCACCCGCACGCGCGCATCGTCTCCATCGACACCACCCACGCGCGGGAGATGCCCGGCGTCCGCGCGGTCGTCACCCACGAGGACATCCCCGGCGCCCCGGTGCACGGCCGCGGCAAGGCCGACCGCCCGGTCTTCGCCTCCGAGGTCGTGCGCCATCACGGCGAGCCCATCGCCGCCGTCGCCGCCGACCACCCCGACACCGCGCGGATGGCCGCCGCAGCCGTGATCGTCGAGTACGAGGTGCTCGACCCGGTGACCGACCCCGAGCAGGCCTTCGAGGCCGAACCGCTGCACCCCGACGGCAACCTGATCCGGCACATCCCGCTGCGCCACGGCGACCCCGACGCGGCCGGCGACATCGTCGTGGAGGGCCTGTACCGCATCGGCCGCCAGGACCCGGCCCCCATAGGGGCCGAGGCCGGTCTCGCCGTGCCCCGCCCGGACGGCGGCGTCGAGCTGTACCTGGCGTCCACCGACCCGCACGGCGACCGGGACACCGCCGCCGCCGCGTTCGGCCTGGAACCCGACCGGGTGAAGATCGTCGTCACCGGGGTGCCCGGCGCCACCGCCGACCGCGAGGACCAGAGCTTCCAGCTCCCCCTGGGGCTGCTCGCGCTGAGGACCGGCTGCCCGGTGAAACTCGCCGCCACGCGCGAGGAGTCCTTCCTCGGCCACACCCACCGCCACCCCACCCTGCTGCGCTACCGCCACCACGCCGACGCCGAGGGCCGGCTGGTCAAGGTCGAGGCGCAGATCCTGCTCGACGCGGGCGCCTACGCCGACACCTCCTCCGACGCCCTGGCCGCCGCCGTCGCCTTCGCCTGCGGCCCGTACGTCGTCCCCAACGCCTTCATCGAGGGCTGGGCCGTGCGCACCAACAACCCGCCCTCCGGCCATGTGCGCGGCGAGGGCGCCCTGCAGGTGTGCGCCGCCTACGAGGCGCAGATGGACAAGCTGGCCAAGAAGCTCGGCGTCGACCCGGCGGAACTGCGCCTGCGCAACGTCATGGCCACCGGCGATGTCCTGCCCACCGGCCAGACGGTCACCTGCCCGGCACCGGTCGCCGAACTCCTCCAGGCCGTGCGGGACTTCCCGCTGCCGCCGCTGCCCAAGGACACCCCCGAGGACGAGTGGCTGCTGCCCGGCGGCCCCGAGGGCGCGGGCGAACCGGGCGCGGTGCGCCGGGGCGTCGGCTACGGCCTGGGCATGGTGCACATGCTCGGCGCGGAGGGCGCGGACGAGGTGTCCACGGCCACCGTGCGGGTCCAGGGCGGCGTGGCGACCGTGCTGTGCGCGGCCGTGGAGACCGGACAGGGCTTCTCCACCCTGGCCCGGCAGATCGTCCAGGAGACCCTCGGCATCGACGAGGTGCACGTGGTGCCCGTGGACACCGACCAGCCCCCGGCAGGACCGGGCTGCCGCGGCCGGCACACCTGGGTCTCGGGCGGCGCCGTGGAACGCGCGGCGAAGATGGTCCGCACCCAGCTCCTCCAGCCGCTCGCGCACAAGTTCGGCATGTCCACCGAGCTGCTCCAGATCACCGACGGCAAGATCACCTCGTACGACGGTGTGCTGTCCACGACCGTCACGGAGGCGATGGAGGGCAAGGAACTGTGGGCCACCGCCCAGTGCCGTCCGCATCCGACGGAGCCGCTGGACGAGTCCGGCCAGGGTGACGCCTTCGTCGGCATGTCCTTCTGCGCGATCCGCGCGGTGGTCGACGTCGACATCGAGCTCGGCTCGGTCCGGGTCGTCGAACTGGCGGTCGCCCAGGACGTGGGCCGGGTGCTGAACCCGGCGCAGCTGAACGCCCGGATCGAGGCGGGCGTGACCCAGGGCCTGGGCGCCGCGCTCACCGAGAACCTGCGCACACCGCGCGGCCTCGTCCGCCACCCCGACCTGACCGGCTACGCCCTGCCGACCGCGCTGGACGCGCCGGACATCCACATCGTGAAGCTGGTCGAGGAGCGGGACGTGGTCGCGCCGTTCGGCGCGAAGGCGGTCAGCGCGGTGCCGGTGGTGACCTCGCCGGCGGCCATCGCCTCCGCCGTCCGGGCCGCCACCGGCCGCCCGGTGAACCGGCTGCCGATCCGTCCGCAGGCCGCGGTGGTCACCGGGAACTGAGACCCGTCCGGTCGTTTTCCGGGAGGAAGGCGACTGTTTCCCGCGGGAAAGGCAACGCAAGCGGTTGCCGGCGCGTCTTGTGTGGTGAGGGGCGCCGGATGCGGCGCGCCCTCGGACCGGGGGCGTTGTCAGTGGTGGCGCGTAGTGTTCCGGTCAGTGGGGACGGCCGTCGGGTCCGCAAGGGCAGGCCGTCCAGCCCGGGGCGGGGCGTTCGCGGGCCCGGGACCGAGCACACGTATCGCGGGGGAATCATGAGCAGGACCGACACCGTTGTCGCAGGGGCGATCACACTCGCCGACGCCGACCTCGATCCCTTCATCACGCACGCGTCCACGCGCAGCTGGCTGACGGGCCCCGGACTGCCCGCGGACAGCGGCCTGTTCAGCTTCGCGGAGCTCGCACGGGGCGGCCCGCACACCGTGGCCGACTCGACGGGCGATGCCGACGGCCGGCTCCCGGCCGGGCTGCGGGACCAGCTGGTCATCGGCGGACTGCTCGGCCCCGGGGGCCTGGAGACGGAGTCCGTGCTGCTCGACGGCGCGACCGGCGAGGTCTCGACGACGTACTTCTTCCACGACCGGCCCGATCTGATGGACCGTCGCCCGCTGGCCCCGTCCCTGCCGACACTGGTGCGGTTCGCCGCGGCGACGGACGAGCTGGCCGGGCTGCGCGGCCAGTTCGCCGCCTACGCGGGCCGGTACGGCACCAAGGCGGTCGCGGAGGCCTCCCGGCAGCTGCTGGCGATCTTCGAGGAGGGCGTGGACGGGGCGCCGGCGCCGTTCTGGCGGATGGCCGCGCTGATCCGCCCGCTGGCCCTGGTGGCCGGCCCCGGCACGGCCTCGGGCCTCTCCCTCGACCTCCCCGTCCGCCTCCTGGACGACGCGTTCGGCCGGGGCGCGGTGGTCCGCTTCGAGGAGGTCGACTTCCCCGCGACGCTCACGCACGAGCCGACCCGGCGCTTCCTGCGCGAGACGGGCCTGCCGGAGGACGGCTTCCTCTTCTCCCTGGACACGGACCTGCCGCTGCGCACGCTCGCGGAGTACTACGCCGACGACTGCCGGGGCGCGCTGCCCGCCGGCCTGCCCCCCGCCCGGGCCGACCGCCTGATACGCCTGGGGCACCTGGTCGACGACCACAGCCTGCTCGTCGACGGCACCACCGGCGCGGTGTTCAGCTGGAACGAGCCGGACGCGGTGCTCCACCCCCTGAACACGGACATCTCCACGCTCGCCTTCACGCTCTGGCTGCTGCACCGCGAGCGCTCCATCGACGAGGAGTCGGGCCACACGCTGACCACCGACACCTACGACCAGCTGGCGCTGACGATGATCCAGGTCCTGTCCTCCATCGACCCCACGGGCACGACGGCCGACGCGGACTGGCACTACTGGACCGAGCTCTTCCAGGACGAGGCGGGCGGGGTGCTCTAGCGACCGGGCGGACCCGGTCCTACGACCAAGGTCCCGGTACCGGTCACGACCCCCGACAGGGGTCAAACCATGCCGTGGCCCTTACGCTGGCGAGCATGACCACCCCGAACCCGCGCGACACCGATGTCGCCGAGCCCGCCGACGCCCTCGCCCCGGCCGGCGCCGCCCCCGACGAGACCGTACTGAGCCGCCCCTACCGGGCGCTGAGCATCGGGGTCGTCTCCGTGGTGCTGCTGATCGCCTTCGAGGCGACGGCCGTCGGCACGGCGATGCCGGTGGCGGCGCGGGAGCTGGACGGGGTGGCGCTGTACGCGTTCGCGTTCTCGGGGTACTTCACGACCAGCCTGTTCGGCATGGTGCTGTCCGGCCAGTGGTCCGACCGGCGGGGCCCGCTCGCGCCGCTCACCTGGGGCATCGCCTCCTTCGCGGCCGGACTGCTGCTCGCCGGGACGGCGGGCGCGATGTGGCTGTTCATCCTGGGGCGGGCGGTGCAGGGGCTCGGCGGCGGGCTGGTGATCGTCGCGCTGTACGTCGTCGTCGGGCGCGCCTACCCGGAGCGGCTGCGGCCGGCCATCATGGCGGCGTTCGCGGCGAGCTGGGTGGTGCCGTCGATCGTCGGCCCGCTCGCGTCCGGCGCGGTGACGGAGCACATCGGCTGGCGCTGGGTGTTCCTCGGCATACCGGTGCTCGTGGTGTTCCCGCTGGCGCTCGCGCTGCCCCAGATACGGCGCCTGGCGTCCGGCCCGGTCGACCAGGACCCGGGCGACGCCCCGGCCTCCTTCGACCGCCGCCGCATCCGGCTGGCCCTGGCGATCTCCTTCGGCGCCGGGCTCCTCCAGTACGCGGCGCAGGACCTGCGCTGGGTGTCGCTGCTGCCTGGCGCACTGGGTGCGGCCCTGCTCGTCCCGGCCGTCCTCGGCCTCCTCCCGCGCGGCACGTACCGGGCGGCGCGCGGACTGCCCTCTGTCGTGCTGCTGCGCGGCGTGGCCGCCGGCTCCTTCATCGCGGCCGAGTCCTTCGTCCCGCTGATGCTGGTCACCCAGCGAGGCCTCAGCCCCACCCTCGCCGGCTTCTCGCTCGCGGCGGGCGGCGGCACCTGGGCGCTGGGCTCCTGGGTGCAGTCCCGGCCCCGGCTGGAGCCGTACCGCGAACGCCTGATGACCCTCGGCATGGTGCTGGTGGCGGCGTCCATCGCCGCCGCGCCCAGCGTGCTGATCGACGCCGTGCCGGCCTGGACGGTGGCGGTCGCCTGGGCCTTCGGCTGCTTCGGCATGGGCCTGGTGATCTCCTCCACCAGCGTCCTGCTGCTCCAGCTCTCCGCCCCCGCGGAGGCCGGCACCAACTCCGCCGCCCTGCAGATCTCCGACGGCCTCTCCAACGTGCTGCTGCTGGCCGCCGGGGGAGCGGCCTTCGCGGCCCTGGGCGGCGGCACGGTCAGCCATGCCGCCACGGAGGCCACGGGCTCCCACCCGGCCGCCTTCGTCGCGGTGTTCCTGCCGATGGCGGCGGTGGCCCTGGCGGGGGCGTGGGTGGCGGCGCGGGTGCGGGAGCGTGAGGTGTAAACCGTTCGTAGCCGTGGGGGCGCGGACAGTAGCATTCCGGCATGTCCGAACTCGTCATCCGCCTCGACCCTGCCGTACGGCAGGCTCTCCACGACCTTGCCGACGCGCAGGACCGCGGTCCGGAGGAGGTCGTGCAGGAAGCGCTGCGCCGCCACCTGCACGCCGAGGGCACATGGGTGCGTGCCGTCGCCGAGCACATCGCGCGGGAGCACGCCGAGTTGCTGAGGAGGCTCGGCGCATGACTCGGCACCTCACCGTCGACGAGGTCACCGCGATCGCCGAGGTCGCCTTCGGCGGGCAGCCGCCCGAGACACGGGCGCCGGGCCTGCTGGCCTCGGCCGTGCACCGGCCGCGAGCCCGTATGTTCGGCACCTCGGCGTACGAGGACCGGTACGAGCAGGCTGCCGCCCTGCTCCACGCCATCGCGACGAACCACCCGTTCGTCGACGGCAACAAGCGCACCGCGTGGCTGGCCACCGCCACGTTCCTCGCCGTGAACGGCGTCGACCTCGTCACCGCCGACCAGGACACCGCGTACGCGCTGGTCGTCGACGTGGCCTCCGGTACGGAGGGTGAGGTGCCGAAGATCGCGGAGCGGCTGAGACGGTTGTGATGTGGGTCCCACCCTCGGGCGAGGCGGCCCCGTACCGGCGTTGACACCGCCGGGCCATCGGTAGGGTGGCCCGGTTGTCATACGCACCGCGCCGCCCGACCACCCCACGGAGATCGTGACTACCACCGCCAGCTCCGCGTCCCACTCGCACCACCTCTCCCCGGCCTTTCCCGGACGTGCCCCCTGGGGTACCGCCGGCAAGCTGCGCGCCTGGCAGCAGGGGGCGATGGACAAGTACATCCAGGCGCAGCCCCGGGACTTCCTGGCGGTGGCCACGCCCGGCGCCGGCAAGACGACCTTCGCGCTGACGCTGGCGTCCTGGCTGCTGCACCACCACGTCGTGCAGCAGGTGACGGTCGTCGCGCCCACCGAGCATCTGAAGAAGCAGTGGGCCGAGGCCGCCGCGCGGATAGGCATCAAGCTCGACCCCGAGTACAGCGCGGGCCCGCTCGGCAAGGAGTACGACGGGATCGCCGTGACGTACGCCGGTGTCGGCGTGCGCCCCATGCTGCACCGCAACCGCGTCGAGCAGCGCAAGACCCTCGTCATCCTCGACGAGATCCACCACGCCGGTGACTCCAAGTCCTGGGGCGAGGCCTGTCTGGAGGCGTTCGAGCCGGCCACGCGACGGCTCGCGCTGACCGGTACGCCGTTCCGGTCCGACACCAACCCCATCCCCTTCGTGACGTACGAGGAGGGCGACGACGGCATCCGGCGGTCGTCCGCCGACTACACCTACGGGTACGGCTCCGCGCTCGCGGACGGCGTCGTGCGTCCCGTGATCTTCATGTCGTACAGCGGCAACATGCGCTGGCGCACCAAGGCCGGCGACGAGATCGCGGCCCGCCTCGGTGAGCCCATGACCAAGGACGCCGTCAGCCAGGCCTGGCGCACCGCGCTCGACCCGCGCGGCGAGTGGATGCCGGCCGTGCTGCGCGCCGCCGACCAGCGACTCACCGAGGTCCGCAAGGCCATCCCGGACGCCGGCGCCCTCGTCATCGCCGCCGACCAGGACTCCGCGCGGGCCTACGCCAAGCTGATTCGCGAGATCACCGGTCACAGTGCCACCGTCGTCCTGTCCGACGACACCGGCGCCTCGAAGCGGATCGACGACTTCAGCGGCAGCGACGACCGCTGGATGGTCGCCGTCCGCATGGTGTCCGAGGGGGTCGACGTACCGCGCCTCGCGGTCGGCGTGTACGCCACCACCATCTCCACGCCGCTGTTCTTCGCCCAGGCCGTCGGCCGTTTCGTACGGTCCCGGCGGCGCGGCGAGACCGCGTCCGTGTTCCTGCCGACCATCCCGGACCTGCTCGGCTTCGCGGGCGAGATGGAGCGCGAACGCGACCACGTCCTCGACAAGCCCAAGAAGGAGGGCGAGGAGGACCCGTACGCCGAGTCCGAGAAGGAGATGGAGGAGGCGAACCGGGAGCAGGACGAGGACACCGGCGAGCAGGACATGCTGCCCTTCGAGGCGCTGGAGTCCGACGCCGTCTTCGACCGGGTGACGTACAACGGCGCCGACTTCGGCATGCAGGCCCACCCCGGCAGCGAGGAGGAGCAGGACTACCTGGGCATCCCGGGACTCCTCGAACCCGACCAGGTGCAACTGCTGCTGCAGAAGCGGCAGGCCCGGCAGATCGCGCACAGCCGCAAGAAGCCCGCCGAGGAGGCCGACCTCCTCGAACTGCCCGCCGAGCGGCGGCCGGTGGTCTCCCACAAGGAGATGATGGAGCTGCGCAAGCGGCTCAACAATCTCGTCGGTGCCTACGTCCACCAGAGCGGCAAGCCGCACGGCGTCATCCACACCGAGCTGCGCCGGGTCTGCGGCGGCCCGCCCTCGGCGGAGGCCACGGCGGGACAGCTGCGCCAGCGGATCGAAAAGGTGCAGGAGTGGGCCACGCGCATGCGGTGATCCCGGGTGTGCGTATGGGGACAAACGGAACCACTTCTCGGCGAGAGTGCCCGGATTCTGGACGGAGCCTTCCGCTCACCGAACCGGATCGCTACTGTCCCCGCTACGCACACGCCCCGTGGCAGCGCCGCCGCGGAGCGCAGCCGTGAAGCGACTGTGCCCGGGAGACTGCCGGGCCGCCGGCCGATCGGCGGCCTCTGAAGCGCGTGACCGACGGGACTCGGTGACGCATCCGCCGCGAGAGGGCCGCCGACCTCACCACTAAGGAGTGGGCGTCGTGACCGCGGAGACCTCCCAGACGCTCGACAGAGGACTACGGGTCCTCAAACTGCTCGCCGACACGGATCACGGGCTGACCGTCACCGAGCTTTCCCACAAACTGGGCGTCAACCGGACCGTTGTGTACCGGTTGCTCGCCACGCTGGAACAGCATGCCCTCGTACGCCGTGATCTGGGCGGACGGGCCCGTGTCGGGCTCGGTGTGCTCAGGTTGGGGCGTCAGGTGCACCCGTTGGTGCGGGAGGCGGCGATGCCGGCGCTGCGGTCGCTGGCGGAGGACATCGGCGCGACCGCGCACCTGACGCTGGTGGACGGGGCGGAGGCGCTGGCCGTGGCCGTGGTGGAGCCGTCCTGGACGGACTACCACGTGGCGTACCGGGCGGGGTTCCGGCATCCGCTGGACCGGGGGGCCGCGGGCAAGGCGATCCTGTCCGCCCGTCAGCACACGGCCGACGACCCCGGGTACACGCTGACGCACGGGGAGTTGGAGGCGGGCGCGTGCGGCGCGGCCGCGCCGCTGCTGGGGGTGACGGGGGTCGAGGGCAGCGTCGGCGTCGTCATGCTGGCGGACGTCGTACCGGAGCGGGTGGGAACGCGCGTCATGGACGCGGCCAGAGAAGTAGCCGAAGCCCTCCGCTGACCGCCCCCGCAGCTGCAGGCAGCCGGTGCCACCACCCGCCGCCGCCCTCCCGCGATCCGCGGGCAGTCGTGCCGCTGGGGCGGCACGGGTGGGCGCGACGGCACCCCGTCGGCGCCGGGCTGCGCCACCTCCCCCCGGGTACATCAGCACCGGTGCGCTGCTCGGCCGGGGGTGAGCCTCGCTCGCCGGCGCTTGCCGGATGCCGCTGCGCCCACCCGTGCCGCCCTGCGGCACGACTGCCCGCAGCGGCGGCGGCGCCGCGGTGTGGGGGTCCGCGGCACGACTGCCCGCAGCGGCGGCGTCCGAGCGGCACGACTGCCCGCAGCGGCGGCGGCGCTGCGGTGTGGGGGTCCGCGGCACGACTGCCCGCAGCGGCGGCAGGTTAGATTGGCACCGTGTTCTCTCGTCTCACGCGTCCCCAGAAGGTCGCCGCCCTCGCCGCCCCCGTCGTGGCCCTCCTCGCCACCGCCGGCTTCGCGCCGCTGCCCTTCTCCGTGGCGCAGCCCGGGATGACCGCGGACGTCCTCGGTGAGAACAAGGGGGAGCAGGTCATCACCATCTCCGGCGCACCCGTGCGGGAGACCACCGGGCAGCTGCGGATGACCACCATCGAGGCGACCTCCCCGGACACCCGCGTCGACCTCCCGGACGTGATCGACAGCTGGTTCAGCACCGACCAGGCGGTCATGCCCCGTGACTCGGTCTACCCCAGCGGCGACAGCGTCGAGGAGATCGAGCAGTTCAACCGGAAGCAGATGAAGGAGTCCCAGGACGAGGCGACCCGGGCCGCGCTGAACCACCTGAACCTCGAGGACGAGGACATCGAGGTCACCCTGAGGCTCGCCGACGTCGGCGGCCCCAGCGCCGGCCTGCTGTTCTCCCTCGGCATCGTCGACAAGCTGAACGGCGACGGCAGCGGCGGCGACCTCACCGGCGGCCGGGTCGTCGCCGGCACCGGCACCATCGACGAGGACGGCACCGTCGGCCCCGTGGGCGGCGTCCCCCTGAAGACACAGGCGGCCAAGCGGGACGGCGCCACCGTCTTCCTGGTGCCGAAGGCCGAGTGCGCCGACGCCAAGGCGGAACTCCCCGAGGGTCTGCGCCTCATCCCGGTCACCACCCTCAAGGGCGCCGTCGACGCCCTGATGGCCCTGGAGCAGGGCACCGGCAAGGTCCCCGGCTGCTAGCCGGCCGCCGCCCGCTGGCTAGCCCTCCTTGACGAACCCTTCCTCCACCATCCAGTCCAGCGCCACCTGGTGCGGGTCCTCCCCGTCGACATCCACCTTGGCGTTCAGGGTCTGCGCCACGTTGTTGTCCAGCTTCGCCGTGACCGGGGCGAGGACGTCGGCGATGGCCGGCCATTCCTCGAAGGTGTCGGTGTTGACCGTGGGCGCCGCGTTGTAGTTGGGGAAGAACTTCTTGTCGTCCTCCATGACCACGAGGTTCATGGACCTGATGCGCCCGTCGGTGGTGAACACCTCGCCGTACGTGCAGGCGCCCTCGGCCGTCTGGGTGTAGATGATCCCGGTGTCCATCTGCGTGACGTTGCCCGCCGGGATGTCCATGCCGTACGCCTTCTCCATGCCCGGCAGCCCGTCCGCGCGGTTGGCGAACTCGCCCTCCACGCACAGCGTCACCGCACCCGGGTCGGTCCTCGCCAGCTCGGCCACCTCGGAGAGGGTCCGCGTGCCGTACCTCTCGAAGTTGGCCTGGTTCATGGCCAGGGCGTAGGTGTTGTTCAGCTCCGACGGCTCCAGCCAGGTCACCCCGTTCTTCGCGTCCGCCTCCCGCACCGCCAGCCACTGCTCGCGCGGATCGGGGATCGGCCTGCTGTTGCCCTGGTACGTGATCCACGCCGTGCCCGTGTACTCGAAGCCGGCGTCCGCCTCGCCCTTGACGACGGCCTCGCGGGAGCCGACCGAGCCCTGGATGCCGGTGCGGTCGACGACCTCCGCGCCCGCCGCCTGGAAGGCGATGCCCATGATCGCCCCGAGGATCAGCTGCTCGGTGAACTCCTTGGAGGTCACGGTGAGTTTCGCGCCCTCCAGGGGTTTGCCCTGCCCGATCGAGCCCGGCTCGACGTCGTCGACCATGGGGGACCCGCTGGTCAGGCCGCAGCCCGCGGCGAGCACGAGCAGGGCGGCGACGGCCGGGAAGAGGCGGACTCGTCTCATGGCCCCGCCTCCAGACCCCGCGGCCGCAGCAGCAGTTCCGCCAGGGAGGCCAGCCAGTCCACCAGCAGGGCGAGCGCCACGGTGAGGATCGAGCCCACCATCAGCACCGGCATCCGCTGGCTGGTGATCCCGGTGGTGATCAGCACGCCCAGACCGCCGCCCCCGCCGAAGGTCGCGAGCGTCGCCGTGCCGACGTTCAGGACGAGCGCGGTCCGCACCCCGGCGAGGATCAGCGGGACGGCGAGCGGCAGCTCCACCCGGGTGAGCACCCCCAGCGGGGACATGCCGATGCCGCGCGCCGCCTCCAGCAGGGTCGGGTCGTTGGCCCGCAGACCGGCGATGGTGTTGGACAGCACCGGCAGCACGGCGTAGGCGATGATGCCGATCAGCGCGGCCCTGCGGCCGATGCCCAGCCAGATCACCAGCAGCGCCAGCAGACCGATCGCGGGGGTGGCCTGCCCCATGTTGGCGAACGCCATCGCGGCCGGGGTGGCCCGGCGGAACATGCGCCGGGTCAGCAGGATGCCCAGCGGGATCGCGATGATCAGCACGAAGAACGTGGAGATCGCGGTGAGCTCGATGTGCTGCCACAGCGCCTTGGACACCTGACCGTCCGACAGGGCGTTCCGGGTGAGCGCGTCGAGCTCCGCCTGCTCGAACCACAGCCAGGTCGCGAGCAGCACGGCGATCAGCACCACCGGCAGGAAGGTCAGCTTCTGCCAGGTCACCCGGGGGCGCCGCGCGGCCGCCGGCGGGGGAGTGTCCTGCTCCTCGTCGGACTGTCCGCCGCTGTCGTCCCGGAAGATGAGTCCCCGCACCTCGTGCTCGCCCTCGGGCCGCCGCCCGGAGGAGCCGGCAGATCCGGAAGTGGAGCCCTTCACGCCTTCGCCTCCCCGCCGAAGCCCTCCTGCTCCGCGTGGGTCTGCGCGGCCCGCTGCTCCTGGAGGTCGTGCTGGGCGTCCATCGCTTCGAGACGGTCGGCTTCCAGCAGCTCGTGCACGGAGTTCATCAGCGTCTCCACGTCCACGACGCCCTCGTACGCGCCGCGCCGCCCGGTGACCGGGACGCGGCCGGTGTTGTCGGTGAGGACGGCCTCCAGTGCGTCCCGCAGGGTCGCGTCCCGGGTCACCGTGTCGTGCACCAGCTGACCCGCGCGGGCCAGCGAGCCCTTGGCGCGCATCATGTCGCCGCGCCGCAGCCACTTGTAGGGCCGGCCCCGCTTGTCGAGCACGAGCACCTCGTTGACGCCGCCGGAGCGGAGCTTGGTGAAGATCTCCTGGAGCGGGTCGTCGACGCTCACCGTCGGATAGTCGGTGATCCCCACGTCCCGCACCCGGGTGAGGTTGAGCCGCTTCAGGGCCGCCCCGGCGCCGACGAAGCCCGACACGAAGTCGTCGGCGGGGTTGGTGAGGATCGCCTCCGGGGTGTCGAACTGCGCGATGTGGGACCGTTCGCGCAGCACCGCGATACGGTCGCCGATCTTGATGGCCTCGTCGAAGTCGTGGGTGACGAAGACGATCGTCTTGTGCAGCTCCCGCTGGAGCCGGATCAGCTCGTCCTGGAGGTGGTCCCGGGTGATCGGGTCCACCGCGCCGAACGGCTCGTCCATCAGCAGCACCGGCGGATCCGCCGCCAGCGCCCGCGCCACGCCCACCCGCTGCTGCTGGCCGCCGGAGAGCTGACGCGGATAGCGGCCGTGGAACTCACCGGGGTCGAGTCCGACCAGGTCCAGCATCTCCTCCACCCGCGCCCGCACCCGGGCCGCCGGCCAGCGCAGCATCTTCGGCACCAGCGCGATGTTCTGCGCCACCGTCATGTGCGGGAACAGCCCGCTCGCCTGGATCGCGTACCCGATCTTGCGGCGCAGCCGGACCGGGTCCATGTCGGTGACGTCCTCGCCGCCGATGCGGATACGGCCGGCGGTCGGCTCGATCAACCGGTTGATCATCTTCAGGAGGGTGGACTTCCCGCAGCCCGAGGGGCCGACGAGGATCACCGTCTCGCCCTCCGCGATGTCCATGGTGACGTTGTCGACGGCCGGCAGCGCACCGCCCGGGTACCGCTTGGTCAGCCCCTCCAGCTCGATGGTCGCCCCGACCGAACGGGGCTCCGTCCCGGACGGATCCGGACCGGGCGCGGAATCGGCGACAGAACTAGGCACGGATCCCCCTGGGAATGGTCAGCCGCCCGATCAGGACGTACGCGGCGTCGAACAGCAGGGCGAGGACGATGATCCCGAGGGTGCCGGCGAGCACCTGGTTCAGCGCGTTCTTGCTGCCCAGCGAGGCGATCCCGCGGAAGATCAGGTTGCCCAGGCCCGGCCCGGAGGCGTACGCGGCGATGGCGGCGATGCCCATCAGCATCTGCGTGGAGACCCGGATGCCGGTCAGGATGGGCGGCCAGGCCAGCGGCAGCTCCACCCGCGCCAGCCGGGCGGTGCGCGACATGCCGATGCCCGTGGCCGCGTCCACCAGCGACGGATCGACCCCGCGCAGGCCCACGATCGCGTTCCGCACGATCGGCAGCAGCCCGTAGAGCGTCAGCGCGATCACGGTCGGCGGCACGCCGAGCCCCACGATCGGGATCAGCAGACCGATCATGGCCAGCGCCGGAATGGTCAGCAGGGTGGCGGTCGCGGTCGTGGCGAGGTTGCCCGCCCACTCACTGCGGTAGGTGACCACCCCGATCAGCACACCGAGCACGGTCGCCACCACCATGCACTGGAAGACGACGCTGGCGTGCTGGTAGGCGTCGATGAGCAGTTGCTGGTGCCGGCTCTCCAGGTACTCCCAGAAGTTCACACGTGCTCACCCCAGCTCGGCCAGGTCGGGTCACTCGCCGAGCGCTGCCTGCTCCACCAGCGGGATGATCCGCAGCGGAACGGGATTCTCCATGACGATCGCCGTGGAGGCCCGGACGATGCCATCAAAACCGACGACGCGGTCGATCACCCGTTGAAGATCGGCGTTGGAGCGAGCCACCAGCCGGCACATCATGTCCCCGGTACCGGTGGTGGTGTGCAGCTCCAGCACCTCCGGCACGGTCGCCAAGTGGGCCCGTACGTCCGCCCCTTGACCCTGCCGGATCTGCAGCGTGGCGAACGCCGTGACCGGGTATCCGAGGGCCGCCGGATCCACCTCGGGGCCGAATCCGCGGATGACTCCGTTCGACTGAAGCCGGTCCAGCCGGGCCTGCACGGTTCCGCGCGCCACGCCCAGCCGCCGGGACATCTCCAGCACCCCGATGCGCGGCTCCCGCGCCAGCAGCACGATGATCCGGCCGTCCAGATGATCGATCGCCATACCGCCCTCCCCGATGGTCATCCTGCACAGAAAGCCCGCGTCCACGGGCATCCGACTGGACACATTGCCCAGCGAACGGGAGAAGTATTGCGCACCTTGCAGGGCTGGCCCACCCTGCACCTATGACGCAGACCACAGACCACACTCCCGCAGCGACCACCCGGCAGGCCGACCCCTTCCCGGTCAAGGGAATGGACGCGGTCGTCTTCGCCGTGGGCAACGCCAAGCAGGCGGCGCACTACTACTCCACCGCCTTCGGCATGAAGCTGGTCGCCTACTCCGGACCGGAGAACGGCAGCCGCGAGACCGCCTCCTACGTCCTGGAGAGCGGCTCGGCCCGCTTCGTCCTCACCTCGGTGATCAAGCAGTCCACCGAGTGGGGCGCCTTCCTCGCCGACCACGTGGCCGCGCACGGCGACGGCGTCGTCGACCTCGCCATCGAGGTCCCGGACGCGCGCGCCGCGTACGAGTACGCCATCGAGCACGGCGCCCGCTCCGTCGCCGAGCCGTACGAGCTGAAGGACGAGCACGGCACGGTCGTGCTGGCGGCCATCGCCACCTACGGGAAGACCCGCCACACGCTGGTCGAGCGCAGCGGCTACGACGGCCCCTACCTGCCCGGCTACGTCGCCGCCGCGCCGATCGTCGAGCCGCCGGCGCAGCGCTCCTTCCAGGCGATCGACCACTGCGTCGGCAACGTCGAGCTCGGCCGGATGAACGAGTGGGTCGAGTTCTACAACAAGGTCATGGGCTTCACGAACATGAAGGAGTTCGTGGGCGACGACATCGCCACCGAGTACAGCGCGCTGATGTCGAAGGTCGTGGCCGACGGCACGCTCAAGGTCAAGTTCCCGATCAACGAGCCCGCCATCGCCAAGAAGAAGTCCCAGATCGACGAGTACCTGGAGTTCTACGGCGGTGCCGGCGTCCAGCACATCGCGCTGAACACCAACGACATCGTGCAGACCGTGCGCCAGATGCGGGCGTCCGGGGTCCAGTTCCTGGACACCCCCGACTCGTACTACGACACCCTCGGCGAGTGGGCGGGCGAGACGCGGGTGCCGGTGGAAACCCTGCGCGAGCTGAAGATCCTCGTCGACCGCGACGAGGACGGCTATCTGCTGCAGATCTTCACCAAGCCGGTCCAGGACCGGCCGACGGTCTTCTTCGAACTCATCGAACGCCACGGCTCGATGGGCTTCGGTAAGGGCAACTTCAAGGCCCTCTTCGAGGCCATCGAACGAGAGCAGGCCAAGCGCGGCAACCTGTAACCCACCCACAGCCACGACTCCCCACGGCCGGCCGCCGCAGCAACCCCGCCCGGCCACCGCCGCGATCCGCGGGCAGTCGTGCCGCCCTGGGGGCACCTCCCAGGCCTTCAAGGCACTGGGGGAGGCACGACTGCCCGCAGCTGCGCTGGTGGCGTCGCGTCGCGGGGGCCTAGTCGGACTCCGGGCCGGCCTGGACGGAGGGTTCGCCCAGCCGGTTCAGGGCGGCCTTCGCCTGCGGCACCCGCAGCGGGGAGAACCACGGGTTGATCTGCAGGGCCTCCTTCAGGTGCCGGCGGGCCGGTCCGTACCGTTCCAGGGAACGTTCGATCATGCCCCGGTGGAACACGTACAGCGCACTGCGTACGCCGCCTCCCTGCGTCCCCTCGGTCGCCCGCACGGCGAACGGGAGGGCCTCCTCGTCGTCGCCGGCCCGGTGCAGCGCCCACCCCAGCGCGTCCGCCACCTCCGTCGACGGCTGCCGCTTCCACTCCGCCCGGAGCCGCCGCACGGCAGCCTCCGCATCCCCGTGGTCCGCTTCGTAGCGGCCCAGCACCACCTCCTCGTCCGCCCCGTGCGCGGCCGCCGCCCGCACCCGCTCCCGCAGCACCCCGTACTGGACCCGCGCCGCCTGCTTCAGCCCCAGCGACTCGTACAGCTCGCCCAGCTCCAGCGCGTACTCCGGCCGCGGATGCTTCGCCAGCGCCACCCGGTACGCGCTCAGCGCCTCCGTCATCCGCCCCAGTGACGCCAGCGCCCTGCCCTGCCCCGCCTGGGCCGCCCGCTGCTCGGGGTCGATCCGCACCGCCTCCTGGAACTGCCGCAGCGCGTCCTCCCGGTCACCGCGTTCCCAGGCGAGCTGCCCGGCCCGTTCCAGATACGCCGCCCGTTCGGCGGGCTCCCCGGCGGCCGACACCGCGTCCGCGAGCTTCGCCGCCGCGTCCTCCCGCCAGCCCTTGTCCCGGTACACCGCCGCCGCCCGCGCCATCACCGCGGGACCGGAGCGCAGCTCCTTCAGCTTCTCCAGCAGCTTCCCGGCCTCCTCGTCGTCCCCGAGCCCGGCGGACGCCTCGATCAGCAGCGGATACGTCGTCCACCGCCCCGGCTCCAGTTTCCGCGCCGCCTCCCCCCACTCGCGCGCCTCGGCGAAGTCCCGCCGCGCGTTCGCCAGCGCCGCCAGCCCGCGCAGCGCCGGGGCGTTGCTCTTCGGCCGCACCTTCAGCGAGGTGCGCAGCGCCTTCTCGGCCCGCGACCAGTACGCCGGGTCCGCGAGCCGCAGCCCCTGCTCCACCCGGGCCGCCCCGAGCACCGCCCAGGCCCGGGCGTCCTTCGGCTGCCGTTTCAGATGCCGTTCGCGCTCCTCGACCAGCGCCGCCAGATCCGGGAGCGCGGCCGGCACCCCGCTGGTGACCGCCGCCAGCGCCCGTGCCTCCGGAGTCGGCGCGGGCGGTGCTTCCTCCTCCCACGGCAGGAGGACAAGCACCCCGCCCAGCACGGCGCACCCGGCGGCCGAGGCGATCAGCGCGCGGCCGCGCACCCTCCGCCGGGGCTCACGCGGCTTGTCGTCCATGGCGCACACAGTCATGGCGCACACTGTGCGTCACGCACCGCGTACGTACGATCATCACACCCCGGTGTGACGCGGCTGCCCGCGTGGGGTTCACACCGATGGCCCCGGGTGCGACGCTGTGATCATGAGCCGTATCGAAGCGCGACGCGACGAAGGCACGGTGGCGGCCGGCCCTCTCGTCGACCGGCTGCTCGGCGGACTGCCCCCCGAGGCCGTCCTCACCGACCCCGACGTCACGGTCTCCTACGCCAACGACATGGCGAGCTTCTGCCCGGCCGGCAGCCCCGCCGTGGTCGTCCTGCCGCAGACGGTCGAACACGTCCAGCACGTCATGCGCACCGCCACCGAGCTGCGCGTCCCCGTCGTCCCGCAGGGCGCCCGCACCGGCCTGTCCGGCGCGGCCAACGCCACCGACGGCTGCATCGTGCTCTCCCTGACGAAGATGGACCGCATCCTGGAGATCAGCCCAGTCGACCGGATCGCCGTCGTCGAACCCGGCGTCGTCAACGCCACCCTCTCCCGCGCCGTCGGCGAGCACGGTCTCGCCTACCCGCCGGACCCCTCCAGCTGGGAGATGTGCACCATCGGAGGCAACATCGGCACCGCCTCCGGCGGGCTGTGCTGTGTGAAGTACGGGGTGACGGCCGAGTACGTCCTCGGGCTCGACGTCGTGCTCGCCGACGGGCGTCTGATGTCCACCGGCCGCCGCACCGCCAAGGGTGTCGCCGGGTATGACCTGACCCGTCTGTTCGTCGGATCCGAGGGCTCCCTCGGCATCGTCGTCCGCGCGGTCCTCGCGCTGCGGCCGAAGCCGCCCGAGCAGCTGGTGCTGGCCGCCGAGTTCTCCTCCGGCGCCGCCGCCTGCGACGCCGTGTGCCGCATCATGGCCGGCGGCCACGTCCCCTCACTCCTCGAACTCATGGACCGCACGACGGTCAAGGCCGTCAACGACATGGCCCGCATGGGGCTCCCGGAGACCACCGAGGCGCTGCTGCTGGCCGCCTTCGACACCACCGACCCGGCGGCGGACCTGGCCGCCGTCGGCGCGCTGTGCGAGGCGGCCGGCGCCACCCAGGTCGTCCCGGCCGAGGACGCGACCGAGTCCGAGATGCTGCTCCAGGCCCGGCGGTTGTCCCTGGTCGCGCTGGAGGCGGTCAAGGGCACCACGATGATCGACGACGTGTGCGTGCCCCGCTCGAAACTCGGCGAGCTCATCGACGGAGTCGAGCGGATCGCCGAGAAGCACCGGCTCACCATCGGTGTCGTCGCGCACGCGGGCGACGGCAACACCCACCCGACGGTCTGCTTCGACGCCGCCGACCCGGAGGAGTCGCAGCGGGCCCGGGAGTCCTTCGACGAGATCATGGCGCTCGGTCTGGAACTCGGCGGCACCATCACCGGCGAGCACGGGGTGGGCGTACTGAAGAAGGAGTGGCTGGCGCGCGAACTCGGTCCGGTCGGACTGGAGATGCAGCGGGCCGTCAAGAAGGCCTTCGACCCGCTCGGCATTCTGAACCCCGGCAAGCTCTTCTGACCGCGAAGGTGCCCGAAAGGGGTGGGGTCCGGCCGGACGGGCGGTCAGGTCCCCGCTCGTCTGATAGATGTGGTTCCCCCCGACCCACCCCTCGAGCAGATACGGGACGACGGAATGAGTGCCCCTACCCCGGCCCCCGGTGACGACAGGCCCCGCGAAGGGTACTACCCGGACCCGTCCATTCCCGGATATGTCCGGTACTGGAACGGTGCCTCCTGGGTCCCGGGCACGAGCCGTCCGGCCCCCGAGGACGGCGAGCCGCTCGCGCCGCCGCCCGGCGCGGGTCCGGCGCGGCCCTCCGTCGAGGAGACCGGCCCGCACTTCTTCGACGAGGACCCGGTCGACGAACCGTCCCCGGCCGCCCAGGCGCCCGCGCCGTCCCCGGCTCCGTCGCCGTCCCCGGCTCCGTCCCCGGCCGAGTCCCAGCACGGCAGCCGGCCCGAACCCGCCTCGGCCTGGGGCGCCGACCGCTCCCGCCAGTCCGGCTTCGGCGGCGACCAGGACCGCAAGGTCTCCTGGGGCGCCGACCCGCGGGTGCCGCACACGCCCGCGGCGCCCGCACCGGAGACCGCGGCCGCGGGCGCCTCCAGCGCCCCCGACCCGGCCCCGGCCGCCGACGGCACCTTCGTCTTCCGCAGGCCCGCGGGCGCGGCCGGCCAGGCGGCCGACGCCGGTGGCGAGGACGAGGGCACGATGACCTTCCGCGCCGTCACCCGCACGGGACAGCAGGACGGCTCCGCCACCGGACGGCCCGGGTTCGGCGCGGGCAAGGCGGCCGCCGCTCGTGCCGCGGCCGCCTCCGCCCCGGCCGCCTCCGCCCCGGCCCCGTCCGGCCCCCAGCAGGCGACCGCCCCGGCCGTGCCGCCGCAGACCCCCGCCCCGGCCCGGCCCGCCGCGCCCGCGGCGTCCGCCTCCGCCGCCCCTGCGCCCGCCTCCGCAGCTGCCGGCTCCGCCCCCCTGACGAGCGGCCCCGGCGGTGGGCAGTCCTCCTGGGCGCAGCAGGTGCACCGGCTCGCCGGCGGGGAGGAGCCGCCCGTCGCGCCGTGGAAGCCGCCGGTCGACGACCCGTTCCAGGCCGCCGCCCGCCGCCAGGCAGCCGCCCGCCCCGCCCCGCTCGGCAAGCGGCTGGCCGCCCGGCTGCTGGACACCGTCGTCCTCGGTGCCGTCACCGCCACGGCCGGTGTACCGCTCGGCATCAAGGCCATGGACCACATCGACGCGAAGATCGAGGCGGCCAAACTCTCCGGCGAGACCGTCACGGTGTGGCTGCTCGACGGCACCACCTCGGTCCACCTCGGCATCGTCCTGGCCGTCTTCCTCCTGGCCGGCGTCCTCTACGAGGTGCTGCCGACCGTCAAGTGGGGCCGCACCCTGGGCAAGAAGCTGCTCGGTCTGGACGTGCGGGACATCGAGGGGCACGAGGCGCCGGGCTTCGGCGCGGCGCTGCGCCGCTGGCTGGTCTACAGCGTCCCCGGACTGCTCGTCGTCGGTGTGGTCGGCGTCCTGTGGTGCCTGTTCGACAAGCCGTGGCGCCAGTGCTGGCACGACAAGGCCGCGCACACGTTCGTCGCCGGCTGAGCCCGGGCCCGGCCGCACGTCCGGTGCGTGCGGGGCCGGTACCGCGCACGCCCGGTACTCCGGACGGCCGCTCGCCGGATGCGGCCCCGGGGCGTTCACGGTCGACTCGGGGGCATGACCACCGAACCGCCCCCCGGCTCCGGTCGGCAGCCGCCGGACGACGACCCGTTCAAGAAGCAACCCCCACCGGGCGGCCCCGGAGCCCCGGGGCCGGGCTCCCCGTACGACACCCCCGGCCAGGGCCCGTACGGAGGAGGCGGCGAGCCCTACGGCGGGGGAGGCCCGTACGGAGGGACCCCCGGGGCCTCCGATCCGCTCGCCGGCATGCCCCCGCTCGCCGACAGCGGCAGACGCACGCTGGCCCGCATCATCGACATGGTCCTCGTCGGCGCCGTCGTGGTGCTGCTCACGCTGCCGTTCGGGGTCGCCGAGTACACCGTCGACGGAAACGACGTCAACGTCGGCAACGGCTTCGCGCAGTCCGTCATCGCCGCCGTGCTCTTCATCGCCTACGACACCTTCATGACCGCCCGCTCCGGCCAGACCCTCGGCAAGAAGTGGCTGCGCATGCGGGTGGCCGACCTCGCCGACGGCTCGAACCCCTCCATGCAGACCGCGCTGACCCGCGCGGCCGTGCTGTGGCTGCCGTTCGCGTTCTGCTGCGCCTGCATCTGGACCGCGATCGCGGGCGGCTGGAGCTTCTTCGACCGGCCCTACAAACAGGGGCTGCACGACAAGGCGGCCCGGACCGTGGTGGTCAGCACCGGATGAGGCGGGAGGCGACCGGAGCCGTCAGGACGCGGCCCGTTCGTGCACCGGCTCCCGCACCTTCTCCCGGACCGGGGAGGGGACGGTCGCCCGGACCGGCGCCGGCGCGGCCGCGGGCCGTTGCACCGCGACGGGCCGCCGCCGGGGTGCGAGGAGCGGAGCCGTCATGGCCACCAGAAGTCCGAGGGCGAGTGCCGAGACGGCGATCACCGCGATGGCCAGGGGCGATGTCGCCCCGGACAACAACAGCATGGCGAACGTCGCGAAGATCACGGCGCACGAACCGTAAGCGAGCTGAGCGACAGTAGGACGGGGCATGGCCATCGTGTCCTCGGAAGTCGGGGGCTGTCGGCCTGGCTTTCCACCGGTTCAAGGGCTTTCCGCCAAGCGACTCTAACCGCGAGCGTGCCCGAGGGGAACGGACAGTAAGCGTGACCTAACCGACAGGGCCGGTGCACAGGGGGCGCACGGAGTCATGGCGTCCATCAAGTGGACGGTTGCACGCGCCCGCCGGGGTTTCGCGCGGATGTGTCCGGAAAGCGAACCAGGGCTCCGCATAGTGCAGTTGAACTGTCCAAGTCAAGGTCTGTTTTTTCTGCCGAACCTCTAGTCAAATGTCGTCACTTGACTACACGCGTTGATCACGTGCGCGCGGGACCTTCCATTAGGGGAACCTCCTTCGTCCGCGCGTACGCACGCGGGAGGGGATCTCAAGTGACCAGTAGACCCTGGACGTTCAGAGCGGCCGCGACAGGTGTTGCGCTCGCGGCGGTTACCGCCACCTGCTCTGCGTTCACCGTGGCCCAGGCGGACACGGCTGACAAGGCCGACCGTCCCGGTGCCGTGGAACGGCACGACCCGGCCGAGCACAACCACGTCGAGCACGACCTCGAGGGCCCGCTGTCCAAGACGCAGGAGGCCCAGCGCGAGGAAGCCCTCAACCAGGTCATATCCGGTAAGACGAAGGTCAAGGACCGTGAGGGCTCGAAGGTCGTCCAGCTGAAGAGCAAGAAGGGCGACGCCAAGTACGTCGAGCTCGGCCGCGAGAAGACCGACAAGATCTTCACGATCCTGGTCGAGTTCGGCGACGAGATCGACAGCCGCTACGGCGGCACCCCGGGCCCGTTGCACAACCAGATAGCCAAGCCGGACCGCAAGGTCGACAACTCCACGGCCTGGCAGGAGGACTACGACCAGCAGCACTTCGAGGATCTGTACTTCGGTTCCGGCAAGGGCGTCGACTCGGTCAAGACCTACTACGAGAAGCAGTCCTCCGGCCGTTACTCGGTCGAGGGCGAGGTCTCCGACTGGGTCAAGGTCCCCTACAACGAGGCCCGTTACGGCAACAACGCCTGCGGCGACAGCAACTGCCCCAGCGTGTGGAACGTCGTCAGCGACGGCCTGAACGCCTACGTCGCCCAGCAGAAGGCGGCCGGCCGCACCGACGCGCAGATCAAGGCGGACGTCGCCCGCTTCGACGAGTGGGACCGCTACGACTTCGACGGCGACGGCGACTTCAACGAGTCCGACGGCTACATCGACCACTTCCAGATCGTGCACGCCGGTGAGGACGAGTCCGCCGGCGGCGGCGCCCAGGGCGAGGACGCGATCTGGGCCCACCGCTGGTACGCCTTCGGCACCGACGCCGGCGCCACCGGCCCCGAGCAGAACAAGCTCGGCGGCACCCAGATCGGCTCCACCGGCATCTGGGTCGGCGACTACACGATCCAGCCGGAGAACGGCGGACTCGGCGTCTTCGCCCACGAGTACGGCCACGACCTCGGTCTGCCGGACCTCTACGACACCGCCGGCGGCGAGAACTCCACCGGCTACTGGACGCTGATGTCCTCCGGTTCCTGGCTCGGCACCGGGAAGAAGGAGATCGGCGACCTGCCCGGCGACATGACCGCCTGGGACAAGCTCCAGCTCGGCTGGCTGAACTACGACACGGCCAAGGCCGGCGTCAACTCCTGGCACAAGCTGGGTGTTGCCGAGTACAACACCAAGCACAAGCAGGCGCTGGTCGTCGAGCTGCCGAAGAAGGCCGTCACGACCGAGATCATCGAGCCGGCCGAGGGCGAGACCCAGTGGTGGAGCGGCAGCGGTGACGACCTCCGCAACACGCTGACGCGTTCGGTCGACCTGACCGGCACGTCGTCCGCCGAGCTCACCTTCGACGGCTGGTACGACATCGAGGCCAACTACGACTACCTCTACACCGAGGTGTCCACCGACGGCGGTGCCAACTGGACCGCCGTGGACGGTACGGTCGACGGCCGGCCGATCCCGCGCGACGGCAGCGACAAGCCCGCCCTGCACGGCACGCTCGACGGCTACGAGAAGTTCGCGTACTCCCTCGACGCGTACGCCGGCAAGAAGGTCGACCTGCGCTTCCGCTACCAGACCGACGGCGGCGTGGCCCAGAAGGGCTTCACGGCCGACGCGATCACGGTGACGGCGGACGGCGCCCCGGTCTTCTCCGACAACGTCGAGACCGCGGACGACGCCTGGACGGCGAACGGCTTCACCCGCCAGGGCGCGTCCTTCACCAAGGACTACGCGCAGTACTACATCGCCGAGAACCGCCAGTACGTGTCGTACGACAAGACCCTCGAGGTCGGCCCGTACAACTTCGGCTTCACGTCCCGTCCGGACTGGGTCGAGCACTTCGCGTACCAGAACGGTCTGCTGATCTGGAAGTGGGACACCTCCCAGGCGGACAACAACACCAGCCAGCACCCGGGCACGGGTCTGATCCTTCCGATCGACTCGCACCCGACCGCCCTCAAGTGGGCCGACGGCACGGTGATGCGCAACCGCATCCAGACCTACGACGCCACGTTCAGCAAGTTCCGCACCGAGGGCATGACCCTGCACAAGGCGGACGTCGCCAAGTGGATCCCCTCGTCGAAGGGTGTGTCGGTCTTCAACGACCGCACCAACACCTACTACGACGAGCAGAACCCCGGCGGCAGCGTCAAGATCACTGACACCAACACGAAGATCAAGATCCTGAAGGAGGCCCGGGACGGCTCGACGATCGAGCTCGAGGTCCGTCCGGCCGGCAGGTAAATAGCATCTTCGCAGGTCAGAGCGTGATCGGCGGTGACCCCCTGGCGGGTCACCGCCGATCCGTGTTTAGGTGCCTCCTGTGACTCTCTTATTGACACCGGCTGACACGGGGGTATGAGCGCATGGCCGCAGGAGGTTTCTGCAAGCTGCCGAACGGCACGGTGGTGGTGGCGCTGAACCTGCCCAGCCCCGCCGCCGACGCACCCGCCGGAGTCCGCGTCCTCGTCCACGCCCACAACCGCGCACGAGCCCTGACCAGGCTCCGCAACCTGGGCCTGCGAGCGATCTACCTGCGGGGCAACACGGCGCCGCCCACGCCGGACGAGATCACCGCCGTTCTCCACCATCCCGACGGCCTCATATGGCGCACCACCCCCGACCCCACCACGCTGACGGTAGAACTCTGGCACCCCATAAAAGCCCTGCTCAGACGCCCGGCCGCCTAGCTGTGCGCGGACGCAGCCGCGGGCAGTCGTGCCTCCCCCCAGTGCCTTGAAGGCCTGGGAGGTACCCCCCCGCTCGAGCGGAGTCGAGAGTGGGGGAGGCACCGGCAAGCGCCGCGAGCTGAAACCCCGCCCGGTCACCAACGGCAGAGCTCAGTGCACGACCGGCTTCCCGGTCAGCTCCACCCCGGCCCCCCGCAGCTCCTCCAGCGCACGCTCCGTGGTCTCCCGGGCCACCCCCGCCGTCAGGTCCAGCAGCACCCGCGTCCGGAAGCCCTCCTTCACCGCATCCAGCGCGGTGGCCCGCACACAGTGATCCGTGGCGATCCCCACCACGTCCACCTCGGTCACCCCTCGCTCCCGCAGCCACTCCGCCAGCGGCGTCCCGTTCTCGTCCGCCCCCTCGAACCCGCTGTACGCGGCCGAGTACGCCCCCTTGTCGAACACGGCGTCGACCGCCCCCGACGTCACCGCGGGCGCGAAGTTCGGGTGGAACCCGACCCCCTCCGTCCCGGCGACACAGTGCGCCGGCCAGGAGCGTACGAAGTCGGGGTTGTCGGCGAAGTGGCCCCCGGGCGCGATGTGGTGATCGCGGGTGGCCGCCACGTGCTGGTAGCCGCCGGCCGAGGCGGCCTGGCCGATCAGCTCGGTGACGGCGGCAGCCACATCCGCACCGCCGGTCACGGCGAGGCTGCCGCCCTCGCAGAAGTCGTTCTGCACGTCGACGACGATCAGTGCGCGGCGCATGGTCGGTGTCCTTCGGCTCTGGGTCGGACGGTGGCAGGCCCGGCCGGGTGAACCTCCGAGCCTATTGAATTGAGGGCGACACGGACAGTGGCACGGAAGGACCGCGCCCGCAGCTTGCTTCTAGCTACCCGACGGCCCCTGCGCGTACTCCGTCGGAAGAACGGGTTCCCCCCGGGAGAGCTGTGTCGCGGACAGCGGCAGACCGGCACGCGCCGCCGCGTGCCGGTCGCGGACCACGTCGAGCGGCTCGCGGACGAGCACCTCGCCGCCCCGGACCAGTGGCACCAGCAGCTGCCGTTCGGCCAGCTCCGCCGGCACCTCGCCGGTGCCGATCACCTCGGCCTCGGCGACGCCGTACTCGTCCGGCCGCCGCGCGGCCCACTTGCGCCCGCCGACGGAGGTCTTGCCGCCGGTGGACTTCTTCGCCACCGGCACCAGCGGCGCCGCGGGGTCGGCGGACTCGGCGCGGGCGACCAGCTTGTAGACCATGGAGGCCGTCGGGTGTCCCGAGCCGGTCACCAGCTGCGTCCCCACCCCGTAGGCGTCCACGGGCGCGGCGGCCAGCGAGGCGATGGCGTACTCGTCCAGGTCCGAGGTCACGATGATCTTCGTGGCGGTGGCGCCCAGCTCGTCCAGCTGCTGCCGCACCCGGTGCGCCACCAGCAGCAGGTCACCGGAGTCGATCCGCACGGCGCCCAGCTCCGGCCCGGCGATGTCGACGGCCGTGCGGACGGCCTCGGCCACGTCGTAGGTGTCCACCAGGAGCGTCGTACCGCCGCCGAGGGAGTCGACCTGGGCCCGGAAGGCGTCCCGCTCGCTGTCGTGCAGCAGGGTGAAGGCGTGGGCGGAGGTGCCCACGGTCGGGATGTCGTAGCGGAAGCCGGCGGCGAGGTCGGAGGTGGAGGCGAAGCCGCCGATGTAGGCGGCCCGGGAGGCGGCCACCGCGGCCAGCTCGTGGGTGCGCCGGGCGCCCATCTCGATCAGCGGCCGCCCGCCGGCGGCGGACGCCATCCGGGACGCGGCGGCGGCGATCGCCGAGTCGTGGTTGAGGATCGACAGGATCACCGTCTCCAGCAGCACGCACTCCGCGAAACTGCCCTCGACCCGCATGATCGGCGAGCCCGGGAAGTACACCTCGCCCTCGGGGTAGCCCCAGATGTCCCCCGAGAAGCGGTAGCCGGCCAGCCAGTCCAGGGTCGTCCCGTCGACGATGTCCTTCTCGCGCAGGAAGGCGAGGACGTCCGGGTCGAAGCGGAAGTTCTCCACCGCGTCCAGCACCCGCCCGGTGCCGGCCACCACGCCGTAGCGGCGGCCGTTCGGCAGCCGCCGGGTGAAGACCTCGAACACGCTGCGCCGGCCGGCCGTGCCGGCCTTCAGCGCGGCCTGCAGCATCGTCAGCTCGTACTGGTCGGTGAAGAGCGCCGTCGAGGGAACGCCCACCCGTCGTCCACGCCCAAGGTCCGCTGTGTTCATGGCAGGGATGCTACCCCCATTTCGTCAGTTTGACGATTTGGGTCCGGGCACCGGAACAGCGGGCCGGTTTGTGCGACCACCCCCCTGCGGTGGCAGCATGGGCTGTGTGACGTCACCCGCACCCCTGGAGATCGAACGCACCGAGTCGGCGGAGGAGGTCTTCGCCGTACCCGAGCCCGACGTCCCGTGGGTCACCATCGTCCACAACGACCCGGTCAATCTCATGAGCTATGTGACGTACGTCTTCCAGTCGTACTTCGGCTACTCCAAGGACAAGGCGACCAAGCTCATGCTCGACGTCCATCACAAGGGCCGGGCGGTCGTCTCCAGCGGTACGCGCGAGGAGATGGAACGCGACGTCCAGGCCATGCACGGCTACGGACTGTGGGCCACCCTCCAGCACGACCGGAAGTGACCGAGCCGGACATGACCCGACCCCGCCCGCTGGACCGGAAGTAGCGATCGCCTCCATGCCAGGAACCTTCGAACCGCTCCCCGGCGGCGGCGCGGCCGTCGCCCTCGACGACGTCGAGATCTCCATCATCCGGTCCCTGGCCGTGCAGATGATGGAGCTCATCGGTCCCGGACCGGCGGAGGAGGCCTCCGGCGACCCGCTCGCCGAACTCTTCGCCGAGGGGCCGAGCGAGCCGCCCTCCGACCCCGTGCTGCGCCGCCTCTTCCCGGACGCCTACGGCGACCCCGAGGCCGCCCCGCAGGGCAAGGAGGCCGAGGAGCAGCGGGCGCACTCCGCCGAGTTCCGCCGCTACACCGAGAACGACCTGCGGGCCGGCAAGCGCGACAACGCCCTCATGGTGATCCGTTCGCTGGATTCGCTCGCCTCGGAGGGCGAGGGCGGCGCGGTGCTGAAGCTGTCGCCGGACGAGTCCCGGCAGTGGCTGGGCGCGCTGAACGACCTGCGTCTGGCGATCGGCTCCCGGCTGGAGATCAACAACGAGGACGACAGCGATCTGCTCTTCCATCTCCCCGACGAGGACCCGCGCAAGCCGATGGTGATGGCGTACCTGTGGCTCGGCGGCCTCCAGGAGACGCTCGTCTCGACACTGATGCCGTGAAGATGCCCTATACATCTACACATATCCGCTGAAGTGTTCGCTCAGGAAAACCTCAAGTCCGGATAACGATCGCGTCACCGCCCCTGCGGATTCACCCCGTTGGGGCGGTTTACTGTGACCTGCCTCACTCGATGTTCGGTAAACGGCGTGGTAAAAATCGGCAACTCGCTTGCGGCCCACCCCTGGCTGTGAGCAAGGAAGCCGGTCACCGCCGGTGTGTCCGACCAGCACGACACCAGGCCGCCGGTCCCCGTACACGGACCGCCGCCCCAACGCCGTCGCCGAACGGGACGTGGGCCCCCCGCCCACATCGCCCCCGCTCTGCTGCGCACGCCAGCACGTCCCCGCGCCATCTGAGGAAGTTCGATGTCACTCGACTCCATCACGCAAAACATCGACGACGCCGTAAGTGATTTCTTCGACCCTGTCGCGACCACCGTCGGCGACATCGTCTTCTACACCGTCCCTGTCGGTGACGCCGAGCTGCCGCTCATCGTCGCCTGGCTCGTGATCGCCGGCCTCGTCTTCACCGGATGGTTCGGACTGGTCCAGGCACGCAAGATCAAGCTCGCCTTCGACGTCGTACGCGGCAAGTACGACGAGAGCGACGCACCCGGCGAGGTCAACCACTTCCAGGCCCTGACCGCCGCCGTCTCCGGCACCGTCGGTCTCGGCAACATCGCCGGTGTGGCCGTCGCCGTCTCCATCGGCGGCCCCGGCGCCACCTTCTGGATGATCCTCTGCGGTCTGCTCGGCATGGCCACCAAGTTCGTCGAGGTCACCCTCGGCGTGAAGTACCGCGAGGAGCACCCGGACGGCACCGTCTCCGGCGGCCCCATGCACTACCTGCCCAAGGGGCTCGCCGAGCGCTTCGGCCGCGGCGGCGCCAAGCTCGGCAAGGTGCTCGCCGTTCTGGCCTCCGCCATGATCCTCTTCTTCGGTCTGTTCGGCGGCAACCTGTTCCAGACCAACCAGAGCTACGCGCAGATCTCCTCCACCTTCGGCGGTGAGGACGGCTTCCTGGCCAGCTCCGCGGGCGCCGTGCTGTTCGGTCTCGTGGTGGCCGCCCTGGTCGGCCTCGTGCTGCTCGGCGGCATCCGCTCCATCGCCTCCGTCACCAGCCGTCTGGTCCCCTCTATGGCGATCATGTACGTGGCGGCCTGTCTGATCGTCATCCTGTTCAACATCACCGCCGTGCCCGACGCGATCGGTGACATCCTCCAGGGAGCGTTCCAGGCCGAAGGTGTCGCGGGCGGCATCATCGGTGCCCTGATCGTCGGTTTCCAGCGCGCCGCCTTCTCCAACGAGGCCGGTATCGGCTCCGCGCCCATCGCCCACTCCGCGGTCAAGACCAAGCACCCCGCCAGCGAGGGCCTGGTCGCCCTGCTCGAGCCCTTCATCGACACGGTCATCGTCTGCACCATGACCGCGCTGACCATCGTCATCGCGGCCCCCGACAGCTGGAACGAGGCCCGCCAGGGCGAGAGCATCGGCGGCGTCACCATCACCTCCGACGCCTTCGAGACCGTCCTGCCCTGGTTCCCGCACCTGCTGACCGTCGCGGTGCTGCTCTTCGCCTTCTCCACGATCCTGACCTGGGGTTACTACGGCCTCAAGTCCTGGACGTACCTCTTCGGCCGGAGCAAGGTCAGCGAGATGACGTTCAAGGTGACCTGGAGCGTGTTCGTCATCGCGGGCTCCCTGCTCTCCCTCGACTCGCTGATCAGCCTGGCCGACTCCGCGCTCTTCCTGCTCGCGGTCTTCAACATCATCGGCCTGTACCTGCTGGCCCCCGTGGTCAAGCGCGAGCTCAACTCCTTCCTCGAGTTCGTCCGCACCCGCCGGTCCGGAGCCGGCACCGAAGCGGAGAGCGCCAAGGCCGCGGCCACCGACGCGCCGTAGCGGCACCGTCCGCACCCCAGGGGCCCGTCCGTACCGTCACCGGTACGGACGGGCCCCTTCCCTGGTGTGTTCCCTCCGCAACTTGTGTGATCCGCGTCTCCTCGGGCCCGGCGGCCCGGCCGCCTGCCTGCCTTCCCCTTCCCCGCAGGTCACACAGCGCGACGCGAGCCGGTTCGAGAAGGTGGGCCGACCTCCACCCGGGACGCCGGACGCAGGGAGTACTCGTGGCACCCCCTGCGGCCATCCGCTCAAGGCGTCCGGCATACGGGCTGTTCCGTACCACCCCTCGGTACGGAACAGCCCGTCTGCTTATCCTGAGCCCCATGCTGACCATCACCAAGGCCCTGTACGACCAGATCGTGGCCCACGCCCGCGAGGACCACCCGGACGAGGCGTGCGGCGTGGTGGCGGGCCCGGCGGGCTCCGGCCGCCCCGAGCGCTTCATCCCCATGCTGAACGCGGCGCGCTCGCCCACGTTCTACGAGTTCGACTCCCAGGACCTGCTGAAGCTGTACCGGGAGATGGACGACCGGGACGAGGAGCCGGTGGTCATCTACCACTCCCACACCGCGACCGAGGCCTACCCCTCCCGCACCGACATCACCTACGCCAACGAGCCCGGCGCCCACTACGTCCTGGTCTCCACCGCCGACACCGACGGCGCCGGTGAGTTCCAGTTCCGTTCGTTCCGCATCCTGGACGGCGAGATCACCGAGGAGGAGGTCGAGGTCGTCGAGGCGTACTGACCCGCCGAAAGGACCCGATCCCACATCGTGGAAGACGAGTGTCCGGCATGTGAGATCACACTCCGGGAGTCCGCACGGGAATCGATACGATGACCCCATGGTTCTTCTCGACGTGAGCGAAACAGCGCCGGGCGCACTGCTCGTGGCGCGGCTGCACGTCGACCTGTGCCGGCTGAACAGCGCCATCTGTTGATTCTCCGCTGCCGCCGTACGGCCGAGAGCCGCGGCGGGCTGCCGCGTGCCGCCGCGCGCCCTTCCCGAACCCACGACAGACACTTCCGACAGGAGCCCTCAGCCATGGCCATCGAGGTCCGCATCCCGACCATCCTCCGCCAGTACACCGACGGTCAGAAGGCGGTGGAGGGCAACGGGAACACCCTCGCCGAGCTCTTCGCCGACCTCGAGACCCGGCACGCCGGCATCCAGGCCCGCATCGTGGACGGCGCGCAGCTGCGCCGCTTCGTCAACGTCTACCTCAACGACGAGGACGTCCGCTTCCTCGACGGCATCGACACCAAGCTGAGCGACGGCGACAACGTCACGATCCTGCCGGCCGTCGCCGGCGGTATGGCCTGATAGCCGATGCGTTACGACTCCCCGCTGGCCGCGGTGGGCAACACCCCTCTGGTGCGCCTGCCGCGGCTGTCGCCGTCCGCCGACGTCCGGATCTGGGCGAAGCTGGAGGACCGCAACCCCACCGGCTCGATCAAGGACCGCCCGGCCCTGTTCATGATCGAGCAGGCGGAGAAGGACGGCCGCCTCACCCCGGGCTGCACGATCCTCGAGCCGACCTCCGGCAACACCGGCATCTCCCTGGCGATGGCCGCCAAGCTCAAGGGCTACCGCATGGTCTGCGTGATGCCCGAGAACACCTCGCAGGAACGCCGTGACCTGCTCGGCATGTGGGGCGCGGAGATCATCTCCTCCCCGGCCGCGGGCGGCTCCAACACCGCCGTGCGCGTCGCCAAGGAACTGGCCGCCGAGCACCCCGACTGGGTGATGCTCTACCAGTACGGCAACCCGGACAACGCCGGCGCGCACTACGCGACCACCGGCCCGGAGATCCTCGCCGACCTGCCGTCCATCACCCACTTCGTGGCCGGCCTCGGCACCACCGGCACCCTCATGGGCGTCGGCCGCTACCTGCGCGAGAACAAGCCCGACGTCCGGATCGTCGCCGCCGAGCCGCGCTACGACGACCTCGTCTACGGCCTGCGCAACCTCGACGAGGGTTTCGTCCCCGAGCTCTACGACGCCTCCGTCCTCACCACCCGCTTCTCCGTGGGCTCCGCCGACGCCGTCACCCGCACCCGGGAACTCCTCCAGCAGGAGGGCATCTTCGCCGGCGTCTCCACCGGCGCCGCCCTGCACGCGGCGATCGGCGTCGCGAACAAGGCACTCAAGGCCGGCGAGAGCGCCGACGTGGTCTTCGTCGTCGCCGACGGCGGCTGGAAGTACCTGTCCACCGGCGTGTACACGGCCGAGACGACCGAGGCGGCCATCGACACCCTCCAGGGCCAGCTCTGGGCGTGACGCCGCACCGTACGGACGTACGACGAGGGGCCGAAGACCATGTCTTCGGCCCCTCACCCGTTCCCACCGGTCATTCCCGCGGGCCGCCGCGCCGTCCCCATCCGCGCCGCCGCCGGTGTCCCCGCCCCCACCCGTCGACGAGCGCGGTGACGAACGCGAGCAGCACCACCGCCGCGAGCGCGAGCCACCAAGCCGTGTCCATGCCCAGACCGTACCGGCGCGCGCGCCACCGCGCGCCCCTCCCGTCACCGGCACGCGCCGCTTCCAGCCGAACCGGTGACAGCACAGGTGAGTTCGCCCACAACGGCCCCTGGTGGAGGAGCGACCACCGGTTTTGCGCCTTACGCTCGACAAACCGCACGACCCCCGTCTCTCCACACCCGCCAGCGGAGGTTTCTGCTTCATGAAGCTCACCGTCGTCGGCTGCTCGGGGTCGTTCCCGTCCGCGGAATCGGCCTGCTCGAGCTACCTCGTCGAGGCCGACGGCTTCCGGCTGCTTCTCGACATGGGCAACGGCGCCCTGGGCGAGCTGCAGCGCCACTGCGGTCTCTACGACCTCGACGCGATCTTCCTCAGCCACCTGCACGCCGACCACTGCATCGACATGTGCGCCTACTTCGTGGCGCGCTACTACCGGCACGACGGCGGCCGCTGCGCCCCGCTGCCGGTCTACGGACCCGAGGGCACCGAGCACCGGCTGACCACCGCCTACGCCGACACGCCCTCGGCCTCCTCCATGAGCGAGGTCTTCGACTTCCACACGGTCAAGCCGTCCACCTTCGAGATCGGCCCGTTCCTCGTGCACACCGAGCGCGTCGCGCACCCGGTCGAGGCGTACGGCATCCGCATCGAACACGGCGGGAAGACGCTCACCTACTCCGGCGACACGGGAGTCAGCCCCGCGCTCGACGACCTGGCCCGCGACGCCGACCTCTTCCTGTGCGAGGCCGCCTTCACGCACGGCAAGGAGAACATCCCCGACCTGCACCTCAACGGCCGTGAGGCGGGTGAGACGGCGGCCCGGGCGGGCGCCCGCCGCCTGATCCTCACCCACATCCCCCCGTGGACCGACCCGCAGATCAACCTCACCGACGCCCGCACGGTGTACGACGGCCCGGTGGGGCTGGCGGCGCCGGGGACGACGTACGAGATCTGACGCACCAACGGCCGGGGCCCCCGGAAGCCGCTCGGCTTCCGGGGGCCCCGGCGTCATGTCCGGCGAGGACGGATCACGCCTTCGTGGTGTCCTCGAGCTCCTCCTCGGGCTCGCGCCCCGGAGTCGGCAGGTTGAACTTGGTGATGGCGAAGCGGAACACCACGTAGTAGATGGCCGCGAACACCAGACCGATCGGGATGATCAGCCATGGCTTGGTCGCCAGGTTCCAGTTGAGCCCGTAGTCGATGGCCCCCGCGGAGAACGTGAAGCCCGCGTGCACCCCGAGCGCCCAGGTGATCGCCATGGACAGGGCGGTGAGCACCGCGTGGATCACGTACAGCAGCGGCGCGATGAACATGAACGAGAACTCGATCGGCTCGGTCACACCGGTCACGAACGACGTCAGCGCGAGCGAGACCATCATGCCCATCACGGCCTTGCGGCGCTCCGGGCGGGCGGCGTGCGCGATGGCGATCGCGGCGGCCGGGAGGCCGAACATCATGATCGGGAAGAAGCCCGACATGAACAGACCGGCGTCCGGGTCACCGGCGAAGAAGCGGTTCAGGTCACCGTGGACGACCTCGCCGGCGGCGTTGGTGAAGTCACCGATCTGGAACCAGGAGACGGTGTTGACGAACTGGTGCATGCCGATCGGGATCAGCGCACGGTTGATCAGACCGAACAGACCGGCGCCCGCGGCACCGAGACCGGTGATCCACTCACCGGCGTCCGAGATGACCTCGCCGATCGGCTCCCAGACCAGGCCGAAGAAGACGCCCATGAGGGTGCCCACGAAGGCCATGATGATCGGGACGAGACGGCGGCCGTTGAAGAAGCCCAGCCAGTCCACGAGCTTCTTGCGGTGGTAGCGCTGCCACAGCACCGCCGCCAGCAGACCCATGATGATGCCGCCGAGGACACCGGGGTTGTTGTAGGTCGCGGCTATGTCCGCGCCGTCCTGCACCTTCGCCTCGGTGACCGGGAAGGCCTTCAGGACGTTGCTGTAGACCAGGAAGCCGACGAGCGCGGCGAGCGCGGTGGAGCCGTCCGCCTTCTTGGCGAAGCCGATGGCGACACCGATGCAGAACAGCATCGGCAGATTGTCGAAGATCGCGCCACCGGCGGTGGCGAAGACGGCGGCGACCTTGTCCCAGCCGAAGCCGTCCGCGCCGAACACGTCCGGCTGACCGAGCCGGAGCAGGATGCCCGCCGCCGGAAGGACGGCGATCGGGAGCTGAAGGCTGCGGCCCACCTTCTGCAGGCCCTGGAACAGGCCGGATCCCCGCTTCTTTGCGGGGGCCGCCGAGTCGGTGGCGGTGCTCATGGTTCCTCCATCGGTGGTGGTCTACACCACTAGTGGTGTAGACCTGTTGTACACGATGAAGGCCACATAAAGGAACCCGTCAATCCCGCGACCGCGAAGCTACGCACCGTGCCCGCCGCGCACCGCCAAACGGAACCGCCGCCGGGCACGCCGAAAAGCCCCCGGACCACAAGATCCGAGGGCTCGAACAGCCGCCTCCAGCCTACGAGATCACGGCTTCGTGGCGTCCTCCACCTCCTCCTCCGGCTCCCGCCCCGGCGTCTTCAGATCGAACCGCGTGATCGCGAAGCGGAAGATGACGTAGTACAGCGCCGCGAAGCACAGCCCGATCGGAATGATCAGCCACGGCCGGGTCGCGAGATTCCAGTTGATGACGTAGTCGATCAGCCCCGCCGAGAAACTGAACCCGTCGTGCACCCCGAGCGCCCACGTCACCGCCATCGAGACGCCCGTCAGCACCGCATGCACCACGTACAACAGCGGCGCGATGAACAGGAACGAGTACTCGATCGGCTCCGTGATGCCCGTGACGAACGACGTCAGCGCCACCGACAGCATCAGCCCGCCGACCTCCTTGCGCCGGCTCGGCCTCGCGCAGTGCGTGATCGCCAGAGCCGCCGCCGGCAGCGCGAACATCATGATCGGGAAGAACCCGGACAGGAACTGCCCCGCCTCCGGATCACCCGCCAGGAACATGTTGATGTCACCGTGCACCACCGTCCCGTCCGGCTTCGTGTACGAGCCGAACTGGAACCAGATCGGCACGTTCAGGAACTGGTGCAGCCCCACCACCAGCAGCGCCCGGTTCGCGACACCGAACACACCCGCACCCCACGCGCCCAGACCGCTCATCCAGTCGCTGAAACTCTCCAGCGCGTCACCGATCGGCGGCCACACCCACAGACACAGCGCCGCGAACACGATCGCCGCGAACGCCATGATGATCGGCACCAGTCGGCGCCCGTTGAAGAAGCCCAGCCAGTCCACCAGCTTCGTCCGGTGGAACCGCTGCCAGAAATACGCCGCCATCAGCCCGATGACGATGCCGCCGAACACCCCCGGATTCTGGAAGGTGAACGCGGTCACCGTCCCCGACCCGTCGGTGACCCGACACCCGACCTGCGGCACCGCCTCCGACCCCTCCGGACAGTCCTCCGGGAACTGACGCAGCACATTGAAATAGACGAGGAACCCCGCCACCGCCGCCAACGCCGTCGAACCGTCCGCCTTCTTCGCCATCCCGATGGCCACACCCACGCAGAACAGCAGCGGCAGCCCCAGCGAACCGTCCAGCAGAGCACCGCCCGCGCCCGCCATCACCTTCGAGACGTTCGTCCAGCCCAGACCGTCGTCCCCGAACACATCCGGCTGCCCCAGCCGGTTGAGGATGCCCGCCGCCGGCAGCACCGCGATCGGCAACTGCAGACTCCGCCCCATCTTCTGCAGACCCTGGAACAACCGGTTCCAGCGTTCACGGGCGGGACTCACCGTAGGCTCGGCATCGGCAGGACGGTCGGTGCTCACATCCGGCCCCTTCGCGGAGAGCGGTCACGACGGGTTTGGCGGCAGTCCACCCGGTGGTGTAGACCAGTGAGGCAGGACGGTTCCGCTGTCGTGACGCCATCCTTCGGCACCCACGACATGACCGCTCGCAAAGATGGGCCAACTGTGGGTTACTGCGACAAAGCGGTTCGGATCAGGGAGAACGAACATGGCCACCAAGGCTGAGAAGATCGTCGCCGGACTCGGCGGCATCGACAACATCGACGAGATCGAAGGCTGCATCACCCGCCTCCGCACCGAAGTCGTGGACCCCGCCAAGGTCGACGAAGCCGCTCTCAAGGCCGCCGGCGCCCACGGCGTCGTCAAGATGGGCAGCGCCATCCAGGTCGTCATCGGCACCGACGCCGACCCCATCGCCGCCGAAATCGAAGACATGATGTGAACCACCCCCGAAACCGGGCGTGAACCACACCTTCAGGGCCCCTCCCCACCACCGCGGAAGGGGCCCTTCCCACAGCTACGACTAGGCTCACCGCCATGTCTCGAATCGACGGCCGCACCCCCGAACAACTCCGCCCGGTCACCATCGAACGCGGCTGGAGCAAGCACGCCGAAGGCTCCGTCCTCGTCTCCTTCGGCGACACCAAAGTCCTCTGCACCGCCTCCCTCACCGAAGGCGTCCCCCGCTGGCGCAAAGGCAGCGGCGAGGGCTGGGTCACCGCCGAATACTCGATGCTGCCCCGCGCCACCAACACCCGCGGCGACCGCGAATCCGTCCGCGGCCGCATCGGCGGCCGCACCCACGAGATCAGCCGCCTCATCGGCCGCTCCCTGCGCGCCGTCATCGACTACAAGGCCCTCGGCGAGAACACCATCGTCCTCGACTGCGACGTCCTCCAGGCCGACGGCGGCACCCGCACCGCCGCCATCACCGGCGCCTACGTCGCCCTCGCCGACGCCGTCACCTGGGCCCAGACCAAGAAGCTCGTCAAACCCGGACGCCGGCCCCTCACCGGCACCGTCAGCGCCGTCTCCGTCGGCATCGTCGCCGGCGTTCCCCTCCTCGACCTCCGCTACGAGGAAGACGTCAAGGCCGACACCGACATGAACGTCGTCTGCACCGGCGACGGCCGCTTCGTCGAAGTCCAGGGCACCGCCGAAGCCGAACCCTTCGCCCGCGACGAACTCAACGCCCTCCTCGACCTCGCCGTCACCGGCTGCACCGAACTCGCCGCCGCACAACGCGCCGCGCTCGACACCGTCCTCGAAAGGTAAAGGACGCCCCAAAACAGGTGGCCGACGCGGAGCAACCGCGCCGGCCACCGCCGCGTCTGAACGAGTACGGGCGCACGGCTCAACCCCGGGCGCCCGGCCGACGATCCGGGCCGCACCGGCCCGACGAGGGAGGGAACGTTCCATGGCCGCGAGCCGCCGACGCCGCACCACAGCCGTCGCCGCCACCCTGGCGGCCGTCGCGCTGACCGCCGGACTCACCACCGGCTGCGACGCCGTCGACAAGGCACTGGACTGCGTCCAGACCGCCGACGCCATCGCCGACAGCGTCACCGACATGCAGCAGGCCGTCGAGAACGCCGGCAACGACGTCACCCAGCTCGAGGAATCCCTCGACTCGATAGACAAGAACCTCACCGAGATCGGCGACAAGACCGACAACGCCGACGTCTCCAAGGCCGTCGAGGACCTCAACAAGGCCGTCGACAACGTCCGCACCTCCATCCGGAACGGCGACGAAACCCCCGACATCAGCCCCGTCACCGACGCGGCAGGCGAACTCACCAAGGTCTGCACCCCGTAACGAAGCAGCGCCCATGGGCCCGGGGATACTGGGCCCATGACCCGCCTGATCCTCGCCACCCGCAACGCCGGAAAGATCGCCGAGCTGCACTCGATCCTCGCCGACGCGGGCCTGCCCCACGACCTCGTCGGCGCCGACGCCTACCCCGACATCCCCGACGTCAAGGAAACCGGCGTCACCTTCGCCGAGAACGCCCTGCTCAAGGCCCACACCCTGGCCCAGGCCACCGGCCTCCCCGCCGTCGCCGACGACTCCGGCCTCTGCGTCGACGTCCTGGGCGGCGCCCCCGGCATCTTCTCCGCCCGCTGGTCCGGCACCCACGGCGACGACCAGGCCAACCTCGACCTGCTCCTGGCCCAGCTCTCCGACATCGCCGACGAACACCGCGGAGCCCACTTCGCCTGCGCGGCGGCCCTCGCACTGCCGGACGGCACGGAGCGGGTCGTCGAGGGCCGCCTGACCGGCACCCTCCGCCACACCCCGGCCGGCACGAACGGCTTCGGCTACGACCCGATCCTCCAGCCGGACGGCGAAACCCGCACCTGCGCGCAGCTGACCCCGCCCGAGAAGAACGCGATCAGCCACCGCGGGAAGGCGTTCAGGGCGCTGGTACCGGTGGTCCGAGAACTGCTGGGCTGAGGGTACGGCAGAGGCTCGGCACCTTCGATGTGAAGGGACCGAGCCTCTTCTTCCTGTGGGCCCGGTGGGACTCGAACCCACGACACACCGGACCTAAACCGGCGCCCTCTTGGCCAGCTGGGGTACGGGCCCGCAGCGGTGCCTACTCTACTGGGCGCTGAGACGGGTACGTCGGCCTCCTCTGCACCACGTCATTGTGACCGCGTGACAGTTCGGACACGGCAACCGGAGATTCTCGCGCCGGTCGTCGCTCCAGTCCCCGTTGATGTGATCGATCTCCAGGGTCATCGGCTTGCCGAGCCACTGCGGTGCAACTCCGCACCCGGCGCACTCCTCGGGGACACCAACATCGCGAAGCGCGCGACGCAGCAGAGTGGTCTTTGTTCGGCGCGTGCCGTCGTGCCGAATCAGGATGTCTTCGGCACGTTTGGCTGTCGGACTTGTTCTGCCGCGCTGGTGTGCCTGTCCGAGGAAGTGCGACGTGTCGATGCCGTCTTCTGCCACCCATTGACGAAACAGCGCGCGCAGTCGGCCATTGCTGGGTCTGCCCAAGGCATCCAGCGCGCCTGCGATGGAGACGGTTCCCGCGACGGCGCTCCGCAGCTCGTCAGCGGTTGGTCTCGGGGGAAAGATTGGCCCCCGCCGTTGGAGCCACACCGGCTCGATTCCGCAGAGTGCGCAGCGCTCCTCCATGCCGAGTTCTTGCATCGCCCTTTTCAGTCGGCTCCCTGGGATGCGTCTGGCGTGATTGGAGGTGTCGTGCACGAGAATTTCCGCAGCGGTCCGGCGGCGCTGGTTGTACCGCTGTCGCTCCGTGCGAGCGGCTGGTGTGAAGTGCGAGGTGTCGATGCCGTAGGTCTTGATCCGACGGGAGATGTTCGTGTGGTGCCCACCGACCGGGTCGAGGCCCAGTCGGCGGAGCACCTGGTTGACGCTCGTCGATACCGCGACCACAGGCTCAAGGATCTCCCTCGTCCACTTTGCTCCCTCACGCTCGAAGTGCGAGACATCCACTCCCAGCTTCCTCATCCGGTCGAAGACATACCGCCGTTTCCAGCTCTTCGGAGCCACCCCCAACCGCTCCAACGCCTCTGTCAACGTCCGTGCCCCCCGAGCCGCCTCTTCCAGCCGCTCCTTGGTGTACGCACTGGCCCCCAGCGAACACCCTCCGTTCCCCAGCCACCTGTTCGTGGCCTCGTACGGAGTAACGAACCGGATATCGGACGGTCACGTACGGAAAGCGGAACGGCCCGTACCGGAATCCCGGTACGGGCCGCTCGGCGGGCTCGGCGAGCTCAGATGCCGAGATCCTTGATGATCTTGGCCACGTGGCCCGTCGCGCGGACGTTGTAGAGGGCGCGTTCGACCCTGCCCTCCTCGTCGACCACGATCGTGGAGCGGATGACGCCCATGTAGGTCCGGCCGTAGTTCTTCTTCTCGCCGTAGGCGCCGTACGCCTCGAGGACCTTCTTGTCCTCGTCGGCGAGGAGGGTGACCTTCAGCGACTCGGCCTCGCGGAACTTGGCGAGCTTCGCCGGCTTGTCGGGGCTGATGCCGATCACGTCGTAGCCGGCGCCCGCGAGCAGCTCGAGGTTGTCGGTGAAGTCGCAGGCCTGCTTCGTGCAGCCGGGGGTGAGGGCGGCCGGGTAGAAGTAGACGATGACCTTGCGGCCCTCGTGGTCGGCCAGGGACACCTCGTTGCCGTCGGCGTCGGGCAGGGTGAAGGCGGGGGCCTCGTCCCCGGGCTGGAGGCGTTCGCTCATCGGTCTGGTCTCCTCGTACGTACGCGCTGCGTGGATCGGGTGCCGGGATCGAGGGTAACCGGGGGTCCTGACGGTGCGCGGCGGCGTGGAGCTGACAGACTGTCCGGCACAGGTACACAGGTATCAGTGGATTTCGGAGGCGGCACGGTGGCGGACACGGCGGACACCAGAACCCCGGCGCAGATCGAGGCGGACATCGAGCGCCGCCGTGCGGTGCTGGCCGAGACCCTGGACGAGATCGGGGTGCGCGTGCACCCGAAGACGATCATGGGGGACGCGAAGGCCAGGGTCGTGTCCAACGTGGACCACACGCTGGGGCGGGCGTACGTCCGCGTGAACAGCGTGGTGAGTGACGTCAAGGGCCAGTTCGTGGACGAGGAGGGCTCGCCCCGGCTGGAGCGGGTCGTGCCGGTGGCGGTGCTGGTGGTGGGCGTCGTGGGGCTGTTGGCCCTGGGGGCGCGGCGGCGTCGGCGTTGACCCCTCCCGCGTGCGTGCGTGGTGAAGACAGGTAGGTTTCAGGACGTGAGCGCCAAGAGACTCGAGAACAGTTCCCACGACAAGCTGCCCATCCGGATGCTGCACGACCGCGTGCTCGTGCGGCAGGACACCAGTGAGGGTGAGCGGCGTTCCGGGGGCGGCATTCTCATTCCCGCGACGGCCGCGGTGGGCCGTCGGCTGGCCTGGGCCGAGGTGGTGGCGGTGGGGCAGAACGTGCGGACCGTGGAGCCGGGCGACCGGGTGCTGTTCGATCCGGAGGACCGGGCGGAGGTCGAGGTGCGCGGTACTGCCTATGTGCTGATGCGGGAGCGTGATCTGCATGCGGTCGCCGCGGACCGCTTCGAGGGTTCTGAGGATTCGACCGGCCTGTACCTGTAGTTCTGAGGTCTGGAGGGGCTGGTGACCATGGTCACCAGCCCCTTCTCCTGTTTTCGGCTACGGTGGAAGCACCCTTGTGGGCCCCGACGAGACGCGCCGTACCGGGGTGAAGGCAAAGACGACGCACCCCCGTTTCCGTTCGTGTCCCGGAGGTGTCTGTCATGGCCTGGGTTCTGCTGGTGGTCGCCGGTCTGCTGGAGGTGGGCTGGGCGGTCGGGATGAAGTACACCGAGGGCTTCACCCGCCTGGTGCCGAGTGTGCTGACCGGCGCCGGCATCGTCGCGAGCATGCTGCTGCTGTCGTACGCGTCCCGCACTCTGCCGATCGGTACGGCCTACGGTGTGTGGGTGGGGATCGGCGCGGCCGGTGCGGCCGTGCTCGGCATGGTGGTGCTGGGGGAGCCGGTGACCGCCGCCCGGATCTTCTTCATCAGCCTGCTGCTGGTCGCCGTGGTGGGGCTGAAGGCGACCTCGGGCCACTGAGGGGGCGCGGGCGGCTCACCAGACCCGGCGGGCGTTTTGGGTGATGGTGCCGGTGAGGCTCCCGGGGCGGGTCTCGTCGTCGCCGTTGGAGTCGCCGTCGCCGGTGCCGTCGCTGCCCGTCCCGGTGCCGCCGTCGGCCGTTCCGTCGTCGCCGCCGGTGCCGCTGTCGCCCGTGGGGTCGCCGGTGGTGGTGCCCTCGTCCTGGCCGCCGGTCGGTCCGTCCTGTGTCGGTTCCTCGGTGTCGTCAGGAGTGCGGTCGCCGGTGTCGTCGTCGTCCGGTGCCGTGCTGCCGTCGTCGGTCGGGTCGCCGGTGCGGGACGGGCCGGTGCCGGCGTCGGAGGGCGGCTGGCTCTCCCAGGCGCCCGGCTGGAGCCGCAGGCTGAACGCCTGGGCGGGCGTGCCTTTCAGGGCCTCGCGGGTGTACTGGCCCCAGATCTCCGCGGGTGCGCCGCCGCCGTTCATGCGGGGCAGGCCGAGGGCGCCGTAGAGGGATTTGTGACCTGCGGTGACGGGGTCCTGGCCCATGACGGCGACGACGGTGGCGAGGTCGGGGGTGTAGCCGGCGAACCAGGCGGCGGTGTCCTCTTCCGCGGTGCCGGTCTTGCCGGCGGCGGGGCGGCCGGCGGTCTGGGCGGCGGTGGCGGTGCCGTTCTCGACGACGCCCTTGAGGACGGCGGTGGTGGTGTCGGCGGCCTGGCGGCTGACGGCCTGGCGGGTGTGGCGTTCGGGCAGTTCGACGGTCTCCTGGCCGTGGGTGACCTTCTCGACCAGTGTGTAGGCGGCGTGCTTGCCGTGGTTGGCGAGGGTGGCGTACGCCTTGGCCATGTCGAGGACGCTGGCGGTGGCGACGCCGAGGGCGATGGAGGGTCCGGCGTCGTCGAGGCTGGGGGTGTCCTTGGACAGGCCCAGGTCGATGGCGGTCTGCCGGACCTTGTCGGGGCCGACGTCGACGGCCATCTGTGCGTACACGGCGTTGACGGACTTGTCGGTGGCTTCGCGGACTGTGATGTCGCCGTAGTCGCGGTGGTCCTCGTTCTCCGGGGCGTAGCGGTCGCCTGGCCAGCCCTGGACGGGGCGTTCGCTGGTGCCGTCGTAGTGGGTGTTGGGTGTGATGCGGCGGCCGTCGTGGGTGCGGGACTTGTTCTCGACGGCGGAGGTGAACACGAACGGTTTGAACGAGGAGCCGACCTGGAAGTCCCGGCGGGTGGCGTTGGGGGTGTACTGCTTGACGTAGTCGATGCCGTTGTACATCGCGACGATCTTGCCGGTCTTGGGTTCGACGGAGGCGCCGCCGGCCCGGACGTAGGTGTCGACCTTGCGGTTCTCGGTGTCGAGCCGGTCCATCAGTTTGTCGTTGACGGCGTCGACGAAGGCGTCCTGCTTGTCCTTCTGGAGGGTGGTGGTGATGCGGTAGCCGCCGGCGTCGAGGGTGGCCTCGTCTACGATGTCGTGGTCGGTCAGGTACTTCTTGACGATGTTCACGATGTAGCCGCGCTGCCCGGACATGCTGGTGGAGAGGGTGGTCTCCTTGGGCATCGGGAACGTCATGCCGGCGCGTTCGCCCTCGCTCAGCCAGCCCTCGTCGACCATGCCGTCCAGGACGTAGTTCCAGCGGTCCTCGACGGTGCCGCGGTTCTCGGGGTGGGTGATGACGTCGTACTGGCTGGGCGCGTTGACGAGGGCGGCGAGGTAGGCGGCGCGGCCGGCGTCGAGTTCGGAGGCGTCCATGTCGTAGTAGGCGTGGGCGGCGGCCTGGATGCCGTAGGCGCCGCGGCCGAAGAAGCTGGTGTTGAGGTAGCCCTCGAGGATCTGGTCCTTGCTCTGGTTCCGGTCGAGCTTGATGGCGATGAAGAACTCCTTCACCTTGCGGGTGACGGTCTGTTCCTGGCGGAGGTAGTAGTTCTTCACGTACTGCTGGGTGATGGTGGAGCCGGACTGTTTGCCCTTGCCGGTGAGGGTGTTCCAGGCGCCGCGGACCATGGCCTGGGGGTCGACGGCGGACTCGGTGTAGAAGTCGCGGTCCTCGGCGGCGAGGACGGCGTGCTGGGCGTCCTTCGAGATCTGGGAGAGGGTGACGTTCTCCCGGTTGACCTCGCCGTCGCGGGCGATGACGGAGCCGTCGGCGTAGAGGTAGACGTTGGCCTGCTGGGTGGCGAGGGTGTTGGCGGCGGGGATCTGCACGACGTGGTAGCCGAGGAAGAAGCCGCCGACGACGAGGAGGCCGGTGACGAGGAAGGCGACGGTCACCATGCGCCAGGTGGGGATCAGCCGGCGCCATCCGGTGCGTTTCGCCCTGCCCTTGCCTCCCGCGCTGCTTCCCGCGCTGCCTTCCGTCTCCCCCTCGGGGGTGTCCGCCGCCTGAGGGTCTCTCGGTGCCCAGCCCGGCTGGGGCCGCTGCGGCTGCGGGTCGTCGCTCATGTCGTGCACGGACTCCTGTTTCGCCTCGTTCGTTCCCGTACGCCGGGTGCGTTCCTCTTATTCAAGACTGTCCCATCCGGCGGCGCCTTCCGCGGCCGCGGCGCGCGTCGCGCACACTTGCGGCTTCTCACACGCATGGCCCTGACGGGCGGCTGTCACACCCGCCCCGGGGGCGGGAAATCGCGTGGCGGGGGGACTCGCGCGCGCACTAGGCTCCTGCGCTTCGGTGCCGGGTGCGGGAGGAAGGGGCGGGCGTGGGCTCGTGGCGGGTGTACCCGGCCGTCGCGGCGGGGGGCTTCCGGCGGTACGCGACCTACCGGGTGGCCACGGCCGCCGGGGTGTTCACCAACACCGTCTTCGGCCTGATCCTGGTCTACACGTATCTCGCGCTGTGGGAGGCCCGGCCGGGTCTCGGCGGGTACGACCAGGCGCAGGCCGTCACCTATGTGTGGCTGGGGCAGGCGCTGTTCGCGATGCTCGCCGTCCAGGGAGGCGGGTTCGAGGTCGAGCTGATGGAACGCATCCGTACGGGTGAGATCGCGGTCGATCTGTACCGGCCGGTCGATCTGCAGTTGTGGTGGCTGGCGAACGACGTGGGGCGGGCGGTGTTCCAGCTGCTGGGGCGGGGCGTGGTCCCGTTCGTCTTCGGCGCGTTGCTCTTCCCGAGCGCGCTGCCCGCGGAGGCCGCGGTGTGGGCCGCGTTCCTGCTCGCGCTGCTGCTGGCGATGCTCGTCAGTTTCGCCATCCGCTATCTGTTCGCGCTGAGCGCGTTCTGGCTGCTGGACGGCCAGGGTGTCGCGCAGGCCCTGATGGTGACGGGACTCTTCTGTTCGGGCATGACGCTGCCGCTGAACGCCTTTCCCGGTTCGCTCGGCGAGGTCGTGCAGGCGCTGCCGTGGGCGGCGCAGCTCCAGGTGCCGGCGGACGTGCTGATGGGGGAGACCGCTCTCCTGGGGGCGTACGTCTTCCAGGCGGCGTGGGCGGTGGCGCTGCTGGCGGCGGGCCGGCTGCTGCAGTCGGCGGCGACGCGGCGGGTGGTGGTGCAGGGTGGCTGAGGCGCCGCCGCACAAGCCTTTTCCGGAGCGCTCCCGGGTGGTGGAGGGGCTGCGGGCGTACCGGATGATCGCCGGGATGTGGATCCGCTCCACCCTGGCCTATCGGGCCTCCTTCGTCCTCACGGTGTGCGGCAACCTGGTGCTGACGGGTCTGGACTTCGTGGCGATCCTGCTGATGTTCTCGCAGGTCGATGCGCTCGGCGGCTGGACGCTGCCCGACGTGGCCCTGCTGTACGGCCTCTCCGCCACCTCGTTCGGGGCCGCCCAGCTGGTGTTCGGTTCGGTGGGCTCCCTGGGGGGCCGGGTGCGGGACGGCTCGTTCGACACGCTGCTGGTGCGGCCCGCACCGGTGCTCGCCCAGGTCGCCGCGGACCGCTTCGCGCTGCGCCGTCTGGGCCGGGGCGTCCAGGGGGCGGCGGTGCTGGGCTGGGCGCTGGTGGCGGCCGATGTCGACTGGACCGTGGTGAAGGTGCTGCTGGTCCCGGTGACACTGGTCTGCGGCGCGGTGATCTTCGGTTCGCTGTTCGTGGCGGGCGGCGCCTTCCAGTTCCTGGCGCAGGACGCCGCGGAGGTGCAGAACGCGTTCACGTACGGCGGCACGACGCTGCTGCAGTATCCGCCGACGGTGTTCGGCCGGGACCTGGTGCGCGGGGTGACGTTCGTGCTGCCGCTGGCCTTCGTCAACTGGGTGCCGGCGGCCCATCTGCTGGGGCGCCCGTACCCGCTGGGGCTGCCGGACGGGTCGGCCTTCGTGGCGCCGCTGGTGGCGGTGGTGTGTGCGGCGCTGGCGGGCGTGGCGTGGCGGGCCGGGCTGAGGTCGTATCGGAGCACGGGGAGTTAGGGGCGGGCATGGCGGACGCGTTCATCGAACTGGACCGTGTCGAGAAGGTCTTCGAGGTGCGCAGGAGGACCGGTTTCCTGAAGCGGGAGCGGCGGCAGGTGCGCGCGGTGGACGCGCTCTCCTTCACGGTGGCGCGCGGGGAGATGGTCGGCTACATCGGCCCCAACGGCGCGGGCAAGTCGACGACGATCAAGATGCTCACCGGGATCCTCACGCCCAGCGCGGGCCGGCTGAGGGTGGCGGGGATCGACCCCTCGCGGGAGCGGACGCGGCTCGCGCACCGCATGGGGGTGGTGTTCGGGCAGCGTACGACGCTGTGGTGGGACCTGCCCCTCATCGACTCCTACCGGCTGATGCACCGCATGTACCGCATCCCCGACGCGCGGTACCGCGAGAACCTTCGGCGGCTGGTCGAACTCCTCGACCTGGGTGAGCTGCTGGACGTGCCGGTACGGCAGCTCTCCCTCGGCCAGCGGATGCGCGGGGACATCGCGGCGGCGCTGCTGCACGACCCGGAGGTGCTGTACCTCGACGAGCCGACGATCGGTCTGGACGTCATCTCCAAGACCAAGGTGCGGGACTTCCTGCGGCAGTTGAACGCCGACCGCGCCACCACGGTGCTGCTGACGACGCACGACCTGCAGGACATCGAACAGTTGTGCTCGCGGGTGATGGTCATCGACCACGGCCGGCTGGTGTACGACGGTGCCCTCGCCGGGCTGCACGAGGCGGGGGAGAGCGAGCGGACCCTGGTGGTCGACCTGGAGCGGGAACTCCCGCCGATCGAGGCGCCGGCCCCCGCGCGGGTGGTACGGGTGGAGGGCCCGCGGCAGTGGCTGGCGTTCCCGGCGTCGGAGTCGGCGGCGGGGCTGGTGGCCCAGGTCGCCGCCCGGTACCCGCTGGTGGACCTGTCGGTCCGGGAGCCGGACATCGAGGCGGTGATCGCGAGGATGTACACCGACCGCGGCGGGATGCCCGTCTCCGAGCCCTCATAGCGGTGTGACGGAGACAACTCGTAGGCTGCTGGGTATGACCGACGACGCAGCCGCACCGGACCTTCGTGCATCGGACGCCGACCGTGAACGGGTCGCCGACATCCTGCGGGACGCCCTGGCGGAGGGCCGCCTGGACATGGAGGAGTTCGGGGAGCGGCTGGACGCGACCTACGCCGCGCGCACGTACGGGGAGCTGGCGCCGATCACCCGTGACCTGCCGGGCCCGGGGACGGCCGTCGCGCCCTCCGTCTCGCTGACGAAGGACCCGCAGCCGGCCGGCGACTGGGCGGGCCGGATCGTCGGCGACGGCGACGCGGGGACGTCGACGTGGGCGGTGGCCGTGATGTCGGGCTTCCAGCGCAAGGGCCACTGGACGGCCCCGCGCCGCTTCAACTGCTTCGCCTTCTGGGGCGGCGGCGAGATCGATCTGCGCGAGGCGTACTTCGCGGACCGGGAGATCGTGATCAACGCGGTCGCGATCATGGGCGGGGTGGACATCATCGTCCCGCCGGGCGTCGAGGTCGTCGTGCGCGGCGTCGGCATCATGGGCGGCTTCGACCATCGCGAGGAGGGCGTCCCCGGCGAGCCCGGCGCGCCCAGGGTGATCGTCACGGGCCTGGCCTTCTGGGGCGGCGTGGGCGTCCAGCGCAAACTCCCCCGCGCGGAGAAGCAGCGCCTGCGCGAGGAACGCCGCCAGGAGAAGCTGGAACGCAAGGAAGAACGCCGCCGCGAACTGGAGTCGTCCCGCCGGGACCACCTGAACCTCCACGACGACCTGCACAGACAGCGCGCCCCGCGCAGCCAGGAAGACCGCTGAGCCCCTCCGCCACACCCCGTCGTGCCCGCCCACCCAGGCCGTCCCGGGCATCCCGTCGTGCCCGCCCACCCAGGCCGTCCCGGGCATCCCGGCGTGCCCGCCCACCCAGGCTGTCCCGGGCATCCCGTCGTGCCCGCCCACCCAGGTAGTCCCGCGCATCATGGCGTTCCCGCCGACCTCGGGCTTTCCGCCCACCCCAGCCTTCCCGCCCATCCCCCGAGTCCGGCACAATCCAGCCCCTCCGGCGTTTGAGGAGCGGGGGTCCGGGGGCAGCGCCCCCGGGGACGGGACGGGAAGGGGCGGCGGGGGCGAAAAGAGCCCAGCCTCACAGCCGCGCCGGAGCCCCGCCCTTCAGCGCGTCCAGGTCGAAGGCCTCAGCCATCCGCGTGTACCCGCGGTCACTCGGATGCAGATGATCCCCGGAGTCGTACACCGCCCGGAACCGCCGCGGATCGTACGGATCCCGCACCGCCGCGTCGAAGTCGACGACCGCGTCGAAGACACCCCCCGCCCGGATCTCCGCGTTGATCCGCTGCCGCACGGCCTCCCGCGCCTCCGTATATCCCCGATGCCCCCCGAACGGCATCAGCGTCGCCCCGACCACCTTCAGCCCTCGCGCATGCGCCCGCGCCACCAGTGTCTCCAGCCCCGTCAGGACCCGCTCCGGAGGAATGGCGCCCGGCGTCCGCAGGATGTCGTTGATGCCGAGCACGATCACCACGGCCTTGACGTTCGTGCGCCCCAGCACGTCCCGCTCGAAACGGTGCAGCCCGCTGGGGTTCTCGGCCGGCCGCCCGAGCCCGTCGGTCAGCACCTGGTTCCCGCTGATCCCCTCGTTGACGACGCTGTACCGCGGCACGTCCCGCCCGGCCGCCTGCGCCGACCGCAGTCGGTCGGACAGCACGTCCGGCCAGCGGTTGTTCGCCCCGGCCGTCGAGGTGATCCCGTCGGTCAGCGAGTCGCCGAGGACGACGACCGTCCCGTCCGCCTCGTCGCTCAGCACGTCCAGCGCGGTCACGTACCGCCAGACCGAGCTCCGCCCGGTGTACGCCGCCCCGCTCACGTCCCGGGTGTGCTCGCCCTCGGCGACGTACGAGATCTGCCGCGCGTGCGGGTGGTAGGTGACGGGCCCGGACCCGGTGGGGGAGTAGGTGGTGATCAGCACGTCCCCGTCGTGCGGCACCCGGATGCGCACGACGTCGCTCATCACCTGTCCCCCGGCGGGGACGACGACCGACGGGCGCCCGCCGAACACCAGCGGCCGCATGCTCTCCGTGACCGCCGCCGCGGTGCCCGGCCCGGCGGAGACGGCGATCGAGGCGCGGGAGACGGTCAGCGGCGACTGCCCGTAGAGGTTGGACAGCGTGACACGGGCACTCGTACCGCCGGCGCTGGTGTGCACGACGTTGCGCACGGAGCGGCCCGCGAGCCCCTTCAGCTCGGTGCCGGGCTCGCCGCCGACCGGGGAGGTCGCCCAGGAGGCGACCCAGGTGCCGGTGGAGGCGGGTGCCGCAGGGTTGTTCCGGGCGCCGCCCGCGCCGGCGAGGGTGTCGCGGTTCTTCGTACCGTCGTCGGCGGCGACACCGACGTAGATGGCGGCGGAGACCGCCATGATCGCGGCGACGATCGCGGCGAGCAGGGCGCGCTGCCTGGCGGGAGGCGTCACCGCGCCCCCGTCACGACGACGGGTCATGCTGTTCTGCTCTCCTCGGGAGACGGGAGTTCGATGCTCCGATCCGATGAACCCATGATGAGCCATGGGCCGGGAAGACCGACGGGAGGGATCCCTTAGGTGATCCCCCGGGACAATCCCCCTCCGGACAGACGCCGGGAACTCCTGTTCCGTTCCAGGAGTCGGTCAGGAAGGGACAATGTGTGAGGGATCACCGAGCGGGTGGAGCGGATGGAACGGGCTGAAACGGAACATACGTCACAAAAGACGGGAGCGGCGGGACCGGCCGGCACCGCGGACCGGACCGCCGAAGGGCAGGATGCCCGCCCCGCCGCGTTCACCAACCGCGCGATGAACACGTTCAGCCCCGCGGACGAGGAGAAGCGGCGCGGAGTGCGCCGGATGAAGCTCACCGCCACCGGTCTGCTGCTGTTCGTCGCCCTGGTCTACGTCCTCGCCAAGTGGGCCTCCCATCAGGGCGCCGGCGCCTGGGCGGGTTATGTCGCCGCCGCGGCCGAGGCGGGCATGGTCGGCGCGCTCGCCGACTGGTTCGCCGTCACCGCCCTCTTCCGCCACCCCCTCGGCCTGCGCATCCCGCACACCGCGATCATCCCCACCAAGAAGGACCAGCTCGGCGTCTCCCTCGGCGAGTTCGTCGGCGAGAACTTCCTCTCCGAGGACGTCGTACGGCAGCGGCTGCGCGCCGTCGGCATCGGCAGCCGGCTCGGCGCCTGGCTCGCCGTCCCCGAACACGCCGACCGGGTCACCGCCGAGCTGTCGACCGCCCTGCGCGGCGCGCTGACCGTGCTGCGCGACTCCGACGTCCAGGCGGTGGTCGGCGAGGCCATCACCCGCCGCGCCGACGCCCAGGAGATCGCCCCCGGCATGGGCAAGATGCTGGAGCGGATCGTCGCCGACGGCGGCCACAAACGCGCCGTCGACGTCATCGTCGCCCGCGCGCACGACTGGCTGGTGCTGCACAGCGACACCGTGATGGACGCCGTCCACGGCGGCGCCCCCGGCTGGACGCCCAAGTTCGTGGACCGCAAGGTCGGCGAGCGTGTCTACAAGGAACTGCTGCGCTTCGTCACCGAGATGCGCGACATGCCCACCCACCCCGCGCGCGGCGCCCTCGACCGCTTCCTCACCGACTTCGCCACCGACCTCCAGTCCGACAGCGACACCCGCGCCCGGGTCGAACGCCTCAAGGGCGACATCCTCGGCCGCGGTGAGGTGCAGGACCTGATCGCCTCCGCGTGGACCGCCGTACGGTCCATGATCGTCTCTGCGGCGGAGGACGAGCGCAGCGAGCTGCGGCTGCGCCTGCGGGCCTCGCTGCTCTCCCTCGGCGCGCGCATGTCGCTCGACCCGAAGATCCAGGGCAAGGTCGACGGCTGGCTGGAGAGCGCGGCGGTGTACGTGGTGACCACGTACCGCAAGGAGATCACGTCCCTGATCACGGACACGGTGGCGAGCTGGGACGCCGAGCACACGACGAAGAAGATCGAGGCGAACATCGGCCGTGACCTCCAGTTCATCCGCATCAACGGCACGGTGGTCGGCTCGCTCGCCGGTCTGCTGATCTACACGGTGTCACGGGCCCTGGGGGCGTAGCGCGTCGCCCAGGTGCGGGCCCGCTGTGGCCGATCGCGCAGTTCCCCGCGCCCCTGGCGAGTCACAGCGAACGGTGACGACAACACCCCCAAAGGGCCGCGGAGAACCACGCGCTCACGCCCCCAGGGGCGCGGGGAACTGCGCGCCCAGCCCCCACGCTCCCGCACAAGCCCTCGGCGTCCCGCCCCCCCCCAGGGGCGCGGGGAACTGCGCGACCAACCACGACGCACCGTCAGAACACCACACACCGCAACCCGGGGTTGTAAGGCGGGTGGGCGTGAGAACGCCCACCCGGGGGCACACGACGGAGGTTCGCTTCGCCAGGGAGGGAGCCCATGACCACCGCGCAGGTCGAGTCCGGCCGCACCATCACCACCAGCATCCCCGCCCGCCTGGACCGCCTGCCGTGGTCCCGCTGGCACTGGTCGATCGTCATCGGCCTCGGCACCGTGTGGATCCTCGACGGCCTGGAGGTCACGGTCGTCGGCAACATTGCCAGCCGTCTGTCCGAACCCGGCAGCGGACTGCCCATCACCTCCGGCGAGGTCACCGGCATCGCCGCCGCCCTCTATGTCGCCGGAGCCTGCTCGGGCGCCCTCTTCTGGGGCCGCCTGACCGACATCTGGGGCCGCAAGAAACTCTTCATGATCACGCTCGCGGTGTACCTCGGCGCCACCGCCCTCACCGCGATCGCCTTCGACACCTGGTGGTTCTTCGCCTTCCGCTTCCTCACCGGCTTCGGCATCGGCGGCGAATACGCGGCCATCAACTCCGCGATCGACGAACTGATCCCGGCGAAGTACCGGGGCCGCGTCGACCTCCTCATCAACGGCAGCTTCTGGCTGGGCGCGGTCGGCGGTTCCCTGCTGTCGATCGTCGCCCTCGACACGTCGCTCTTCCCGGCGAACGTCGGCTGGCGGCTGACCTTCGCCCTCGGCGCCGTACTCGCCCTGGTCATCCTCCTGGTGCGCCGTCATGTGCCCGAGAGCCCGCGCTGGCTGCTGATCCACGGCCGCGAGGAGGAGGCGGAACGCATCGTCGGCGACATCGAGCGACGCGTCGAGGCCGAGCGCAAGGAGCCGCTGCCGCGCCCTGAGGGCGAGCTGACCATCAATCAGCGCAGGCGGACCACGTTCACGGAGATCGCCCGCACGGTCTTCGCCAAGTACCGCAAGCGCTCGGCCCTCGGCTTCTCCCTCTTCATCGGCCAGGCGTTCCTCTACAACGCGATCACCTTCGGCTTCGGCGCCATCCTGACCACGTTCTTCGACGTCCCCTCCGGCAACTCCGGCTACTACTTCGCCGTCATCGCACTGGGCAACTTCATGGGCCCGCTGCTGCTGGGCAAGCTGTTCGACACCGTCGGCCGCCGCGTGATGATCTCCGGCACCTATCTGCTCTCCGGCCTGCTCCTCTTCGGCACGGCCTGGCTGTTCGACCGCGGCTCGCTCGACGCCGCCACGATGACGGCCTGCTGGTGCGCGGTGCTCTTCTTCGCCTCGGCGGGCGCGAGCAGCGCGTACCTGACGGTCTCCGAGGTCTTCCCCATGGAGACCCGCGCGATGTCCATCGCCTTCTTCTACGCCATCGGCACCGCCGCCGGCGGCATCAGCGGCCCGCTGCTGTTCGCCGAGCTCACCAGCACCGGCAAGGTCGGCGACACGGTCCTGGCGTTCCAGATCGGCGCCGGCCTGATGTGCGCGGCGGGCATCGTGGCCGCGCTCCTGGCGGTGAAGGCGGAACGCCGTTCCCTGGAGGACATCGCCACTCCGCTGTCGGTGACGGGAGCGAAGCCGGTGACTGCGGTGAAGTGACGGGGCGGTAGGCGCATGTCGGCCAGCGGCTGATGAGATTGGGCCAGAGGCCATTGAAAGTGCAACTACACCCTTGTTGTGGTGTGTCACGTGCGTGAGGCTCATTGACGGCGACCGGCCCCGGAGTGTTCGGGTCGGCCGGCATGTCGCATCACCTCACGAATCACGCACTTGACCTGGAGGTAACGATGACAGCACGCCGACGTGGGGCCGGAATGCTCCTCGGCCTGTCCTCCGCCCTGACGCTCTCCTTCCTCGGCGCGTCCCCGGCGTCCGCATCGAGCGCGACGTGGACTCTGGAAGCGCAGGGGCAGGAGATATGCGTCCCCGGCGCGTATGGCTGGACGGGCGTCCCGGCTCCGGTGGCCGGAAGCTGGTCGAGCGACATCAAGGTCGGCATCCGCGACCTGCCGGGTGAGAACTCTCAGATGCTGGCCGGCTCCACCATCGCTCCGGGGGTGAACGAGCGTGACGCCGACGGCAACCTGGCCCGTAACGGCATGGTCTTCATGTCTCTGCTGCCCGCTCCGCTCGGTGAGTACACCGCCGAGATCTACGCCACCGACGGCACCCACACCGAGACCGACACGCTGAAGATCGTCTACAGGGCACGCTGCTGACAGGCCCCCGAAGGGCCGTGAGCAGGGGTGCCCGTGTGCGTCCGGCGCACATGGGCACCCTTTTTGTGCCTCTTTTGTGTGCGTCGACTTGAGTCGGGGCTTGTCAAGTTTCCTCCTCCGGGTTATATAAGAAGGCACAGGGCATCGCACCGATGACACCGCAGAGAGGAGTGGACTGTGATGCTCATGCGTACCGACCCCTTCCGCGAATTCGACCGGCTCGCGCAGCAGGTCCTCGGCTCCACCGCCGCCACCTCCCGCGCCTCGGCGATGCCGATGGACGCCTACCGGTCGGGGGACGACTTCCTCGTCCACTTCGACCTTCCCGGCATCGACCCGGAGACCATCGAGCTGGACGTCGAGCGCAACGTCCTCAACGTGCGCGCCGAGCGCCGTTCCCCGGCCCCCGAGGGCGCGGAGACCGTGGTCGCCGAACGTCCCACCGGCACCTTCACCCGCCAGCTGTTCCTCGGGGAGACGCTGGACACGGAACGCATCGACGCGTCGTACGAGGCCGGCGTTCTCACCCTGCGCATCCCCGTGGCCGAGCAGGCCAAGCCGCGCCGCATCCAGATCAGCGGCGGCGACAGCCGCAAGCAGATCGGCACCTGACCGCAGCACCCCCCGCAACGCGTCCCGCGAGCACCGGCAGCACCCCGCGGCCGGGCCGCGGGACGCGCCCACGCCCGTCCGCGCCGGTGCGCGACCAAGGCCCCGCAGAAGGAGAGGAGCCGCACACCATGACCACCCTGACCCCGCACAGCCCCGCCCTCACGAGCCCGGAAGCGGTGATCCCCGCCCCGCGCCGCGACCACCCTGCCCGCGACGACGGCTGGCGTGAACTCGTCGACGCGGTGCGGGAGTCGGGCCAGTACCCGACGAGGACGGAGGCCGAGAGCGTCACCCGGACCGTCCTGTCCGCCCTGGGCGGCCACGTCGTCGGCGACGAACGCGTGGACCTGGCCCGGGCCCTGCCCGAGCAGGCGGCGCGGGTGGTGGCGTCCCAGATCCCGGCGACCCGCAGGCTCACGGCGGCGGAGTTCGTCGACTCCGTGGCGCGCCGCATCGAGGGCGCGACCCCGGCCACGGCCCGCTGGGACGTCAGTTCGGTCCTGAGCGTTCTGCCCGCGCTGGTGGGCGACGCCCTGGTGACCCGCATCCTCGCCCAGCTGCCCCCGGGCTACGCGCTCCTCTTCGGCCGGGCGGAACTGGCCCCGGCGGAGTGACCGGCCCCGCGGACGGGCGTCCGGCGGGGGCGCGGCCTGCCGCCGGACGCCCGAACCGGAAACCGTTCGACGGCCACCCTCCCCGTACGCGATGCTGCGAGCCGGAAATCGCGGCAACGCACCGTCCACGGAGGACCGTTGAGTCAGCTGAACCCCACCATCCGCCACATCACCTTCGACTGCACCGGCGACCCGTACGACCTCGCCCGGTTCTGGAGCGAACTGCTGGGCAGGCCCGTGTCCGACGACGACAAGCCGGGTGACCCGGAGGCCCTGATCGAGGATCCGGACGGCGGACCCGGGCTGCTCTTCGTCCGGGTGGGGGAGGGCAAGGTCACCAAGAACCGCCTGCACTTCGACCTGCGGCCCACGGGCCGCACCCGCGCCGAGGAGGTGGCCCGCGCCATCGGCCTCGGCGCCCGCCAACTGGCCGACCACATCCGCCCCGACGGCAAGGGCTGGGTCACCCTGGCCGACCCCGAAGGCAACGAGTTCTGCGTGGAACGGGGTGAACTGGACTGACCGCCGCGCGCAGACACGAGGGAGCTACTCGATGACCATCCGCAGGATCATGCCCGACGTCCAGGTCGCCTCCCAGGAGGCCATGGACGCCAGCAAGTCCTTCTACGGCCTGCTCGGATTCGAGGAGGCCATGGACATGGGCTGGGTGGTCACCCTGGCCTCCCCGGCCAACCCCACCGCCCAGATCAGCTTCTTCACCGAGGAGCGCACCGCACCGGTGGTCCCCGACCTCAGCGTGGAGGTCGAGGACGTCGACGCGGTGTACGAACAGGTACGGGCGTCCGGCGCGGAGATCGTCCGGGATGTGAGGGACGAGGAGTGGGGCGTACGACGGTTCTTCGTGCGCGACCCGAACGGCCGCGTCGTGAACGTCCTGACCCACCACGCGCGATGAGCGGGGCCCGCACCCGCGGGCACGCTCAGCCGCGCCGGTCGGCCACCGCCCACGAGGCGAGGGCCACGGCCCCCGCGACCCCGAAGACCGCGGGCCAGGCCCCGACCTTCTTCGCCAGCGGATGCGACCCCGCGAACGCGGCGACGTACGCCACCGACAGCGCTCCCGCGGCCTTCCCGCCGGCCCGTTCCCGCCACTGCTGCGCGGCGGCGGCCCCGGCGGCGGCGAGGACGACGCCGCCCAGCTGCCGCTTCCGGGTCCAGCGGGCCACGCCGTACCCGCCGACGAGTCCGCCCGCGGCCACCACCGAACTGGGAATCTTCGCCATGCCTGCCTGCCTCCTGCCACGACGCCCGCAAGGGCGGTCTCTCACCGACGTCCGAGGCTAACGCCCCGCCGGATGCCCGCCGCACCGGGCCACCGCACCCGTCGGCACCCGCTTGAGCGTACGATCGTACGCATGCCGACGGACGACTACTTCGCGAACGATCCGCGCACGAACCTGGAGCGCATGCTCGCGGGCGACCTCTACATCGCCGACGACCCGGAGATCGCCCGCCGGCAGCGGCAGGCGATGCGGCTCGCGGCCCGCTACCAGGCCGCGTACCTCGAGGACGGAGCCGAGGCCCGGCGGATCCTCGCCGAACTCCTCGGCTCCGCCGGGGACGACATCGACGTACGCCCGCCCCTGTACGTCGACTACGGCAGCAACATCACCATCGGCGCCCGTACCTTCGTCAACTACCACCTGACCGCGCTGGACGTCGCCCGCATCACCATCGGCGAGGACTGCCAGATCGGGCCCGACGTCCAGCTCCTCACCCCCACGCACCCCGTCGAACCGGGACCCCGCCGCGACAAGCTGGAGGCCGCGCTGCCCATCACCATCGGCGACAACGTCTGGCTCGGCGGCGGAGTCATCGTCTGCCCCGGGGTGACCATCGGCGACAACTCCGTCATCGGCGCCGGCGCGGTGGTCACCAAGGACATCCCCGCCGACGTCGTGGCCGTGGGCAACCCCGCCCGCCCCGTCCGCACGCTCTGACGGCCCCCGCCCGCCATGGCCACCGGACACACGGACCCGCAGCGCCGCGACCGCATCCTCGCCGCCACCCTCGACCTCATCACCGAGGTAGGCGTCGCCGGCGTCTCCCACCGCAAGATCGCCGCCCGCGCGCAGGTGCCCCTGGGCTCGATGACGTACCACTTCACCGGCATCGACGACGTGCTGCTGGCGGCGTTCACCGGCTACGCCGACCACGTGGTCACCGTCTTCGAGCAGCACCTCGCCGACGTCACCACCCCCGACCAGGCCCGGGAAGCGGTCACCGACCTCATCCACACCCTCTCCGAGGGCCCCGGCCGCGACCTGATCCTCACCCAGGAGCTCTACACCCTGGCCGCCCGCCACGAGCCCTACCGCGCCCTGTGCCGGCGGTGGATGCGGCGCAGCCGCGACCTCCTGGAACACCACTTCGACCCGCCCACGGCCCGCCGGCTCGACGCCCTCATCGAGGGCCTCACCCTCCACCGGGCCCTGGACGACGACCCGCCCGACCGGAACCTGACCCGCGACGCGGTGCGGCTGATCACCGGCCCATGCGGCCAGGCGGCGGAAAAAAATTCCGGCGGAGATGTCGAGAACCCTCGTCCGGCTCCGTCCCCGGGGTGAACGCGACCACAATGGCCGCACCGCACCGAGGAGACACACCATGGCCAAGTACCTGCTGCTGAAGCACTACCGCGGCGCCCCGACCGCGGTGAACGACGTGCCCATGGACCAGTGGACGCCGGAGGAGATCTCGGCCCACATCCAGTACATGAACGACTTCGCGGCCCGGCTGGAGAAGACGGGCGAGTACGTCGACGGCCAGGCGCTCGCCCCCGAGGGCACCTGGGTCCGGTACGACGGCGAGGGCCGCCCGCCGGTCACCGACGGCCCCTTCGCCGAGACCAAGGACCTCATCGCCGGCTGGATGGTGATCGACGTCGACACCTACGAACGCGCCGTCGAGCTGGCCGGGGAACTGTCGGCGGCCCCCGGGGCGGGCGGCAAGCCCATCCACGAGTGGCTCGAACTGCGCCCGTTCTACGGCGTGTCGCCCACCATCACCGAGTGACGCCCCTCATGGACGAGGCCCTGCTCCGCCGCCTCACCCCGAGCGTCCTCGCCGTCCTCTGCCGCCGTGGAGCCGACTTCGCGGCGGCCGAGGACGCCGTACAGGACGCGCTGGTCGAGGCGGTCCGCGTCTGGCCCGCCGACCCGCCGCGGGACCCCAAGGGCTGGCTGATCACCACGGCCTGGCGCAAGTTCCTCGACGCGACCCGCGCGGACACCGCCCGCCGCCGCCGCGAGGACCGCGTCGAGGAGGAACCGGCACCCGGCCCCGCGCCCGGCGTGGACGACACCCTCCAGCTCTACTTCCTGTGCGCCCACCCCTCGCTCACACCCTCCTCCGCCGTCGCCCTCACCCTGCGCGCCGTGGGAGGGCTCACCACCCGCCAGATCGCCCGCGCCTACCTGGTGCCCGAGGCGACGATGGCGCAGCGCATCAGCCGCGCCAAACGCACCGTCTCCGGCGTCCGCTTCGACCGGCCCGGCGACGTCGCCACCGTGCTGCGCGTCCTCTACCTGGTCTTCAACGAGGGCTACTCCGGCGACGTCGACCTCGCCGCCGAGGCCATCCGGCTCACCCGGCAGCTCGCCGCCGCGATCGACCACCCCGAGGTGGCCGGGCTGCTCGCCCTCATGCTGCTCCACCACGCCCGGCGCGCCGCCCGGACCGCCCCCGACGGCAGCCTCGTACCGCTCGCCGAGCAGGACCGCAGCCGGTGGGACACGCGCATGATCGCCGAGGGCGTCACGATCCTCCAGGCGGCCCTCGCCCGCGACCGCCTGGGCGAGTACCAGGCCCAGGCCGCCGTCGCGGCCCTGCACGCCGACGCGCCCACCGCCGAGGAGACCGACTGGGTCCAGATCGTCGAGTGGTACGACGAACTCCTGCGCCTGAACGACAGCCCCGTCGTCCGGCTCAACCGCGCGGTCGCCGTGGGCGAGGCCGACGGGCCGCGCGCCGGCCTGGCCGCGCTCGCGGAACTGGACGACTCCCTGCCCCGCCACACCGCGGCGGCCGCCTACCTCCACGAACGCGACGGCGACCTGGCGACGGCGGCACGCCTCTACGCCGAGGCCGCCCACAAGGCCCCCGACCTCGCCGAACGCGACCACCTGACCCGCCGTGCCGCCCGCCTGAACACGCGCCTGCGCAGCTGACGGACGACCCGGCGGGAATTCCCCTCACCCACCGCCGTGTTGATCACGGCATGACTCAGCGACCAGGCCCGCGCCCCCTCTCCGACGAAGCCCTCTCCGACCTCCTCGCCGCCCGGCAGTTCGGCACGCTCGCCACCGTCAAGCGCAGTGGCCACCCCCATCTGACCACCATGGCGTACAGCTGGGACCCCGAGGCCCGCGTGCTGCGGTTCTCGACGACGGCGGACCGGGTCAAGGTCGTACACCTGCGGAACAACCCGCGCGCGGCGCTGCATGTGCAGGCCGGCGACCCGTGGTCGTTCGCCGTCGCCGAGGGCGAGGCGGAGGTCTCCGCGCCCACGACGGCCCCCGGCGACACGGTCGGCCGCGAACTCCTCGCCACCGTGCCGCAGTCCGCGAGGCCGGAGGACGAGCAGGCGTTCCTCGAGCAACTGGTCGCCGAACGGCGGGTGGTCGTCCGCCTGAAGGTGGACCGCCTGTACGGGACGGCGCTCGACATCGAGGGCTAGGACGGCATCCCGGTCCTGCGGGCCGAGCTCTACGACGACGTGGTCAACGGTTCCCGGGCCGACAGCCGCCCCTGGCGGCCGATCACACCAGTGCCTACTCCTCGCGAGCTCCGTCATCCGGCGTCACAGCGACGATCGCCACCGTCGGAGGTGGTGGCGACGGCGTGTACACACACGCCACGGCCAACCCGGGCATGTTGTCCCGGGGTTCGATTCTCGTCTTGCGCACCTCTGCGCCGTCCCGACGCGGAGGCCCGAGACGCACCCCGAGGCGCGGCGCTTGTTCGAGCTCCTGCCGCAGGGCGTCCAGCGCCTGTTCGGCTCCCAACTCCTTCGCCCGCTGAGCAGCCCGCACGGTGACTGCAGCGATCACACCGCTCACACGCGCGGATCCTCCTGCTTCAGCTGGGCGGACAGGTCGAGGCCTTCCTGTATGGCGAGCTCGAAGTCGGGGTCCTGGTAGAGGCGAATCCGGCCTCGGTAGTCGACGATCACTGTCGCGACAGCGTTGAGATCGGTCTCGGACGAGGCCTCCAGCGCACGCTGCAGATCCGCCTCAAAGGCCTCCTGATCTCCCGGAAAACCCTGACCGGACCGAAGAGCAGCCCTGATGTCGCCAATGGTTCTCAACGGCAGCGGTGCGGTGATCGGCGTCTCTGCGTGCTCTGCGCTCACGGTCTCGCACTCCTAGATCCTTCTGTCCTACGCAGAGTGTCCTACATGTCCGCATGCTGTGCAGCTGTCGCTGAAAACAGAGGGCGGAAGTCTCCTGCTCGAGGTCCCCTGCTCGGCAGGGTCGAGCCGGGCGTGTGGCCGAAGGTGCGGCGGAAGACGTCGATGAAGGTGCTGGCGGACGACCAGCCGCACCGGTGGGCGACCGCGGTGACGGAGGCGCCGTCGGCCAGGAGGACCAGCGCGTGGTGCAGCCGGATCTGGGTGCGCCACTGCGGGTAGGTGAGGCCGAGGTCGTCGCGCAGGCGGCGGGAGAGCGTGCGGGCGCTCGCGCCGACCTCCCGGCCGAGCTCCTCGAGGGAACGGCTGTCCGCCGGGTCGGCGCGCAGGACGTCGTACAGATCCCGCAGCACGGGGCTGGTCGGAGTCGGCAGGTGCAGCGGCTGCTCCGGGGACGCCTCGAGCTGGTCGAGCAGGACGGCACGCAGCCGCAGCCGGGCCGGACTGTCGTCCTCGGGGGCACGCGTGTACGCCACGATGAGCTCGCGCAGGAGAGGGCTGACGGCGAGGACGGCCGGCTCGTCGAGACCGAGCGGGTTCACCTCGGCGGGCAGGCCGACGAGATGAAGGTCCAGTTCGCCGTGCGCGGTGTGGCGGTGGACGGTGCCCGCCGGAATCCAGATCGCGCGGGTGGCGGGCGCGACCCAGGAACCGGCGCCGGTGGTGACGGCGATGGTTCCCCGGCCCGCGTAGACGATCTGGTGGTCGTCATGACGGTGGGCGTCGATCTCACCGCCGGACGCGAGACGCTGCGTCCGCGTCGGCGCGACCGGCGTATGGCGGATTTCCTGCATCACTTGGCAATCTACCGAAAGCGGGACACCGGTCACGCCTCCAGCATGGACCGGGTGCGAAAGAACACACCGATCCTCCTGCTGGCCGTGGGCCACGCCTGCGTGGACGTCTACCAGGGCGCCGTGGCGGCGCTGATCCCGTTCTTCGTGGCCGAACGCGACTACACCTACGCCGTCGCCTCCGGCATCGTGCTGGCCGCGTCGCTGCTGTCGTCGGTGGCCCAGCCGGTGTTCGGCGTACTCACCGACCGCTGGGCGATGCCGTGGCTGCTGCCGGTCAGCACCCTGCTGAGCGGCGTGGGCATCGCCCTGAGCGGCCTGACCGGCTCCTACGGACTCACCCTGGCCTTCGTCGCCGTCTCCGGCATCGGCGTGGCCGCCTACCACCCCGAGTCCGCCCGCGTGGCCCGGCAGGCCGGCCGGGGCAGCCACACCGCGATGAGCTGGTTCTCCCTCGGCGGCAACATCGGCTTCGCCCTCGCCCCGATCCTGGTGTCGCTCACGGTCGGACAGGGCTCGCTGCGCTGGACACCGGTGCTGGTGCTGCCCGCGCTCGCCGGAGTCGCCCTGTGCGTGCCGGTCCTCCGGATCCTCGGCCGGCACCCGGCCGGGACCCCCGGCAGGAACGCAGCCCCGGTCGCCGACGACGTGCCCGCGTTCGTGAAGCTGTCCCTGGCCGTGATCTTCCGCTCCATCGTCTTCACCGGCCTGAGCACGTTCATCTCCCTCTACGCCCAGCAGCGCATGCACGGCAGCACCGCCGCGGGAACCGGCGCCCTGTTCCTGCTGTTCCTGGGCGGCGCCGTCGGCTCGGTGCTGGGCGGCTCCCTGGCCGACCGCTACGACCGCGTCCGCGTCTCCCGCTGGTCCTACCTGCTCTCGGTCGTCGCCGTCGCCGGAGTGATCCACACACCGGGCCCGACCATGTTCCTCTTCGTGGCCCTCACGTCCGTCGGCCTGTACGTCCCCTTCTCCCTCCAGGTCACCCTCGCCCAGGACTACCTGCCCTCCCGCATCGGCACCGCCGGCGGCGTCACCCTCGGCCTCACCGTCAGCGTCGGCGGCCTGGTCAGCCCCCTGCTGGGCCGCCTGGCCGACGCCACGTCCCTGCACACGGCCCTGACACCCCTGATCGCCATGCCCGCCCTGAGCTGGCTGCTCTTCCTCGCCCTGCCGGAGCCCCCGGACGTCCACAAGCCGGGGCCCGAGCCGGAGGCGACGACACCGAAGCGGGCCGGTGACACCCCGCCGGAACGGGCAGTGCGCCCGGATCCTCGATGACCGTCCCGGAGTGTCAGACCGCCCAGATCTCGGCCTCCTCGGCCGGGACGGTGGAGGTCGGCTGGGCAGGGACGCCGACGTCCCCGCGCACCGGGCTCAAGCCCGCAGGCGCATCAGGAACCCTGGCCGGCGGTCGACGCCGTGTCGGCCGCGACCTCGCGGACGGCCGGCTCCGTTGCAGCGGGCGGCGTGCGGTAGGCGCGGAGGGGCGCGTTGGCCGCGGCCACGACGGCAATCGCCAGGACGGCGGACAGTCCGCCGAAGACCAGGGAGAAGGAGGCGGAGGTGGCCGACGCCAACACGCCACCACGGAAGTTGCCGAGTTCGGGGCCCGCGACACCGATCACGTGTTCCACCGAGGAGACCCGGCCCCGGTACGCGTCCGGGGTCTCCAACTGGACCAAGGCACCGCGGGTGACGACGGACGCGGTGTCGGCGGCCCCCGCCACGGCCAGGCACCCGAGCGCCAGCCACAACGGCCCCGCCAGTCCGAAGCAGGCCAGCGCCAGGCCCCAGACCGCGGCCGCGGACAGCTGGACCAGGCCGCCACGGCGCCGGCGCGTCACCGTGCCGGAGAGCAGACCGGCCGTGATCCCCCCGACCGCGACGGCCGAGAGGAACAGGCCGAGGGTCTGCGGGTTTCCCTCGAAGCGGATCTCGTTGACCAGCGGGAAGAGCGCGACGGGCATGGCGAGCAGCGTTGCGGACAGGTCGGTGGCCATCGACCCCCACAGCGTCGGGCGGCGCAGGACGATCCGCCAACCGCCGCGCTCCGGCCGGCGCCAACCGCCACGCTCCGGCCGGCGCCTGCCGCCGGCCGCGTCGGCGCCTTCGGGCCGCATGGCAGGCAGGCGGGTCAGCGTGAGCATGGAGACCGCCGTGGCCACGGCCTGGGCCGCGTATGCGGCACCGAGGCCCCACCTTGCGATGATCAGCCCGGCCAGCGCGGGCCCGGCCAGCATCGCCGCCTGGAAGGAGACGTTGGTCAGCGCGAGACCGGCCGCGACCTGGTCGCCCGGCAACAGTCTGACGGGGAGGGTGCGCCGGGCAGGAGCGCCGAGAGCGCCGCAGCTCGTCCCCACGGCCACCAGGACGAGCAGCAGCAGCACGTTGCGGTTGTCCGCCACGGCCTGGGCATACAGCCCTGCGGCGGCCAGCAGTTGGCCCGCGGTCGCGGCCCGTACCACCGCACGGCGGTCGAAGGCGTCGGCCAACGTGCCGCCGAACAGCCCGAACAGCACCATCGGCAGGCCGGTGGCGAGCCCGATGGCACCGGTGCCCACCGGGCTGCCGGTCAGGTCCCAGACCTGGGCCAGCACCGCCACGTTGGCCATCTGTCCACCGACTTGGGAGAACGAGGTGCCGATCCACAGGTCGCGAAACGGCTGACTGCCGCGCAGCGGGCGGGTGTCGAGGAACCGGACGCGGACGCGCCCTCTCATCGCGGTGGCTCGACGAGGTGGTGGAGGATCCGCTGCCGCATCGACCGGCGTTCCAGCGCCCGCCGCACCTCCTCCACAACGGTGGTCATCGCGTAAGGGACCTCGCGGTCCAGCTCGGCGACCGTCTCGTGCGTGGCGCGCCACTCCGCCTCCAGGAACGGCACCAGCGACCGGCCGCGCTCGGTCAGGTCGATCCGCCGGGTGCGGGCGTCGGGCCCCGGCTCGGACGTGACCAGCCCCTCCTTGCGCATGGCGGCGACGGTCTGGCTGATCGCGGAGTGCGAGCGGCCGAGGGACTTCGCAAGCTCGCGAATGGTCAGTGGCCCGGTGTGGGCGAGCCGGATCAGCGGATAGGCGAACCGGGGCCGCACCCCCTCGATGCCGCGCTCGACGTAGACCTGCTCGATCTCGGCGTCCATGGCTGCCAGGAGCTCGTGCAGGGCATGCCAGGGATCGGGCAGCGCTGTGGGATCCGAATTTGTCACAGCGCTAATATAACAGCCCTGCGATAATCGGGGATGCAGCTCAGGTCAGGAGCAGCCCGACGCCGATCATGAGGGCGGTACCGGCCAGCACAGCGACGACCAGGACGGTGCGCTTGCCTGCACCGCGAAGACGCAGGGCGAGGGCCGACGGGCCGATCGGAGCGGTCCTGTTGTCGTTCATATCCGTCTCCCTGATGATCCAAATGCTCTTGATTCGGGTGACTCGGTTGTTCAGGAGGCGTCTTGCCGCAGGGCGTCCCGCAGTCGCAGTAGTTCGAGGCGGCGGTGCCGCGCCCGTACCAGGGTGAGCATCGCGGCGGCGATGAGGACGACCCCGCCCGTGGCGGTGGCCACCAGGTCGGCGGTGCTGCCTCGGACGGCGGCCAGCGCCACCCCGGCCAGGGCGGTCACCACGGCCGCCGCCAGTGCGATCCGGGCGGACAGCACCCGGTCCCGGGCGAACAGCGGCCGACGTCTGCTCAGCACCCAGCCGGCGAAAACGGCCCAGACCAGCCCGATCGCGATCAGTCCGGCGAAGGCGGCCTGCGTACGCGGCGGCGGCGCCTGCGGCTCGGTGGCCCACAGCACCGCGATCACGGCCGCGCCGCATCCCCCGGCCAGGCCCACCGCCACGTGGCGCAGCCGGGACCGCAGTGACACCTCCGCGGCCAGCACGCGCTCCAGTTCCTCGGGCACCGCCCGCTGCGCCGCGCGGTTCTGCTCGCTCATGCCTCGTGTCCCTTCTCGGCCAGGTGGTCGCGCAGCATGCGCCGGGCACGGTGCAGCCTGCTCTTGACCGTGCCGGCCGGTACGCCGAGCACCTCCGCGCAGGAAGCCAGCGGCAGGTCCTGAAGGTGGAAGAGGATCAGCACCTCGCGCTCCAAGGGCGGCAGCGCGGCAAGACCCGCCTCGATCCGCATCGTGGTGAGCACGTCGCTGAGCTCGTCGTCGGCGACGACAGCCGTGGCGTCCTCCATGGCAGTCTCCGGCGCCTTGTACGTCTGCCGCAGATGGTCGGTGACCGTGCGCCGGGCGATGGTGAACAGCCAGGGGGCGAACCGCTCCGGCTGCCGCAGCCGCGGCAGGCCGCGCACCACGGCGACCCACGCCTCCTGCGCGAGATCGTCCGCGAGGTGCGAAGAGCCGACCATGCCCCGGACATAACGCCACAGCGGGGGGTGCCACACCGCCACCAGCTCGCGGAACGCCTCCCGCTCCCCGAGCCGGCAGCGCACCACCAGCAACTCGTTGTTGCCCACCACACCTCCCTGCGCCGCACCGTCCGTCCCCCAGACAGTCGGCGTCCCGGGCGGAAAGGTTCACAGAATCCTGCACATCCGGTCGACGCACCGGTCGGAAGCGGACAGGGCCCTATCGGACAGGGCCCTGTCGGACAGGGCCTAGAAGAGCGCGGCCGCCCAGTCCTGCGTGAGTGCCTCCCGGACCGTGCGCATCCACGGGCTCCGAACGCCCGGCAGCCGGACCAACGTGTGCTGGAACGTGCCCCGGTCGGGCCGGAACAGGCAGTTCGGGCGCGGCGGAAGCGGGTCGTCGCGGAGAACGTCCTCGGGCAGGCCGCCGGACGCGGGCATGGCCAACTGCGGCTGCGGAGAGACCAGCCACAGCCACACGCCCAGCGGCAGGGGCACCGGATACGCGGACGCGGCCGGGCCGCCCGCCGTCCACACCCGTCCCGTCCGGGGATGGACGGGTACGAGGACGATGTCGACGCCGGTGTCGGGGACGGGCCGTCCCGGTCCGGCCAGGGCGGCGCGCCGCGCGGACGGGCCCGCGGGCAGCAGGGCGTCGAGCGCGCGCTGGAACACGTCCGAGGCCGGACCGTCGGGCACCTTGACCGGCCGCCCTTCCGAGGCCACCAGCAGGTGGGCGAGCGCCTGTCCGGCCGCCGCCTCCCACCGGGGGCTCCACGACCAGTAAGCACTCGTCCCGGCCCGCCCTCCCCACGTGGCGATCGGCTCGAACGGGGGCGTCCTCTCGCCCTTCTCCACCAGCTCCGCCCAGGACGGCGGCGCGGCGTGGGAACCGTCGACGAGCAGTCGGCGCACGGCATCCGAACCGAGCCGCACGGCCTGCCAGAGCGAGCAGTCGTCCACCCTGGTCGCCACGGGCAGCCCGCACGCCTCGCACACCAGATTGGGCCCGTCGGCCCCGTCCAGGCCACAGCAGGCACCGTCGCGCTTCTCGAGGATCAGCCGGGTACCGCGGACATCACCGGGCGCGATGACGTACGCCCCGGCCGTGCTGTCGGACAGGGCGTGGACGGGCGCGTAGATGCCACGCGCTTCCGCCGCGCCCGGATCGACCTCGTCCCACAACCGCCACGGACCTCCCCACGGATCCGGATCCACGGCGAACGTCCCCGCCTCCATGAGCACCGGGAGCTGAACACCGTTCCCGTACACGTGCATGGGGCGGAAGGACGACCTCGGACAGGGGCACGGTCAACTCGGCCCCGCACCCGGCACACACGAAGACGAACACGGGTCCCTTCCTGTGGGAAACAGGCGCATCGTCGCAGCTCGGCGGCAGGTGAGGCCAACGTGTTTTCTCGCCCGCTCAGGCAACGGCACCGCCCACCGTCGTGGAGCGTCCATGCCGCCGCTGTACGACGAGCGGAAGGATGGATCGGTTGGGAGCTCCTCAAACCGACCGCAACGGGTCCCGCATCATCGCGGCGAACACCGGTGAATCGGCGAAGGGCTGCTGTTCGCCGATCTTCTCGTATCCCGGCCAGGTGGCCTGGCGCGGCATCGACCACAAATGCGGCGAACAAGTCATGCTGACTGAGCAGTGCGGCGAAGGCTTCCTGGCAATGCCTGAGCCAAGGGCCGGCAGGCACGTCTCTGGGCGTAGTCCAAGGTTGCGTCGGGCACGTCAGCGACAGCTGGCGCATTCGGGCGAGTTCTCCGGCATCGGCGACCACCGCTCGTCGCACGGTTACGCTCACGGCAGGTTCTCCCCTCCACGAGTGAGTTTCTTGATTGCCACCGCCGCGACACGCTCCGTATTCTGCTGGCAACGCGTTGAGGGAGACGAGTAGCCACGGATCACCTGAGCAGAGAGAGCTGCCGGAAGCTGGGAAGGCGGTCTCAGGCCCCGAGGTGAAGACCCTCCTGAGCGCGGGGAGGAACGACCCCGTCTGGTGGTCCAATGCCCCGCCGGCCGGCCCCCGTCACCGGGCCTGAACGAGGTCGCCACTCTGTGGCGGCGAAAGTGCGGTGGCACCGCGAGTTGCCCTTCTCGCCCGCACTCCCAAGGGATCATGACGATGTCCTTCGGAGGACCGCAATGATCCGTAGCCGCGTACACGTCTCCGACCTGCGAGAACACGTCGGCCGTACCGTTTCCGTTTGCGGATGGGTGAACACCCTCCGCCTGCAGCGCAGAATGCAGTTCGTCATTGTGCGGGACAGCACCGGCATGGTGCAGGTGACCCACAAGCGTGACGACGGTCCGCTGGAAGCCCGGCTCGAGGCTCTCACACCCGAGTCCGCCGTAAGGATCACCGGCCGCGTCGTCGACGCGGCCCAGGTCAAGCTCGGCGCCCTGGAGATCATTCCCGAATCGGTAGAGGTCCTGAACCTGGCCGCCGCACCGCTGCCGATCGACGCCCACACCGGCTTGGAGCAGCGGTTGGACTGGCGTTTCCTGGATGTGCGCCGCCGTCCCGCCACCCAGCTGATGTTCGCCGCGCAGACCACCTTGGAACAGGGCATGCGCGAGTACGCCTATTCACAGGGCGCCACCGAAATGCACACCCCCAAGCTCATGGGAACCGCCTCGGAGTCCGGTGCTGAGGTCTTCAAGCTCGGCTACTTCGACCGGAGCGCCTACCTGGCACAGTCGCCGCAGTTCTTCAAGCAGATGGCGATCGCGGCGGGCATCGACAAGGTCTTCGAGATCGGGCCGGTTTTCCGCGCCGAGCCGTCGTTCACCTCCCGGCACGCCACCGAGTTCACCGGTGTCGACGTGGAGCTGGCCTGGATCGACGGCGTTGAGGACGTGATGGCATTCGAGGAGCGCATGCTCGCCCACGCGATCGCAAAGGTCGCCGACGCACATGGTGAGGCGATCACCGAGCACTTCGGCGTCGAGGTCACCGTGCCCGCAGTGCCCTTCCCTCGCATCACCATGGCAGAGGTCCACGAAATCCTGCGCAAGGGTGGCTGGGACCCCGCAGGGGTCAAGGAAGACCTGGACCCTGAGGGCGAGCGGAGCATCTCGGCTCACATCAACGAGGCGACCGGGCATGAGTTCGTGTTCATCACGCACTACCCGGTCAGTATCCGGCCCTTCTACCACATGCGTCCGGCCGAGGACCCGAGTGTGACCTTGAGCTTCGACCTGCTGTGGAAGGGCCTGGAGGTCACCACGGGCGCGCAGCGCGAGCACCGGTATGACGTGCTGCTGAAGCAGGCCGTCGAAAAGGGCATGAGCACCGCGCCGATGCAGGACTACCTGAACGCTTTCCGGTACGGGTGTCCGCCGCACGGGGGCCTGGGCATGGGTCTCGGGCGGGTGCTGATGGTCATGCTCGGTCTGGAGTCGATCCGCGAGGCGACCTTCCTGTTCCGCGGGCCGAACCGGCTTACTCCGTAGCCGGCCGGGGGAGCGTCCCACAACACGGGCAAGCGCCTTGTGTCGTGGGACGCCGACGCCGTCTCAGTAGCGGACATTGCCCAAGTCGTGAGTCCACGCCTCTGCGGGGTTCCTGTCCCAGTAGGACCGCAGCGCCAATTCCCGCTCGGAGAAACGCCCCTGGTGGCACAGACCACCGTGAGAGAGGGTGATGCTCATGGCGAGCTCCGACTCGGTGGTGACCCAGTGGGGTGTCAGAGCGTGGCTCCACAACTGATCTCCGGGCCGCATGGTGACGGAGTGGCGATCGGCCGCGTCGTGCTCGGGCGGTTCCTCACCGGTCGTCTCGCCGATGACAGCGGCGTGCGCCGACAGGTGCTTGTCGGGGTCGAGGTAGCTGTGGAACGTCTTGGTGCCGTGTATCTGCCAGACCAGTCCGTGCGAGTTGTCATTGTGGTACGTCGAGGACGCGCCGTCCGTGGACAGAAACAGGATGGGTGCCAGGCGCTGCCAGGTGAAACCTCGGGCCGACAGGTGGGTACGCCAGGGAACCATGACCTCTTCCTGGAAGCCGTACAGCGCGTTGTCGTAGAAGCGACTGGGATTGAAATGCACAAGCCGGAACGGCCAGGTCACGATTTCATCGAGTGGGGCGGTGCGGAACGCGGCCGTGCGGTCCATGCGCACGCGCCAGTCTTCGTCCCCGAGGATCGTGAACCGAACCTCCGCGTCCTTGCGGACGTGGTCCAGGATGTCGGCGGCGGGCAGGAACGCGTAGGTGAAGGGAACGTCCAGCGGGAAATTCGGCGGCTGACGCCACCGGTAGGTGAAGTCGTCAGGTGTCGTGAGCCTCATGCAACAGTCCATGGAGTCGTGTGGCGGAATGCCGCCCTCACACCTGCGTAGCGCACGACGTACTGCGTTCGTCGGACGTGATGGCAGAGCGGCAGATCGCAGCGCAGTCCGGGGTCACCTGGTCCTGCGGCGGAGTGGTCAGGAACTGTTTGATCTCGGCACGGGGTGCGTGGACGCTGACCGACGCTCGGCCGTAGGGACAGCGCCGTATGCGCCCGTCAGCGGACACGTAGGCGGTGCCTGAGCGGCACGACCAGCGCGCACCCCTTGTGGCAGGCAGCTGAAGATCCCGCAGCTCGTCGAGGTACTCCCGGTACCTCCTGGACAGATTGAAGTAGCGGCCCAGCACGTCGGCGTCGAGATGGTGCTGGACCAGATACTGGGCCACCGACATGCCACTGCGGCGCAGCGCGCGCTCATCGAGGACCACCGGGCTGAACTGGACCCCTACTCCTGCTTCAGTCGCGAGACCGGCCAGCTCCCGGCACTCGCTGTCGCTCAGGTCCCAGCAGGTGACGTGCAGGATCTTCGTGTCAGTACCGATCGCGCGCAGCGTGTCGATGCCCGAAGCCGCAGTGCGAGTAGTGCGCCCCAGCAGCATCGCGGCTTGTGAGTCGGCGGAGACGGTCACGTTGGCCATCAAATGCGCCACCATGGAGAGGGCGACGACCTCTGCCACGGTCCGAGCCGAGGTGACCATCGACACCGACAAACCGAATTGGCGGGGTAGCCGTACGAGCTGCTTGAGCTGTGGGTGATGGGTCGGTTCGCCGCCCGTCAGGCATACCCCGTGAACGCCCGTCTCTTTCAGCCGCGACAGTGTGCGGGTGTAGGTCGCGATGTCGAGGAAGCCGTGAGCGCGGTCAGCGCGGAAACAAAAGCCGCAGGCTACCTTGCAGTGCCCTGCCGTGGAGATCAGCGCGGTGCGGACGTGTGCGCTCATTGCACCCCCGTGTTGTCCCAAATCGCGATCTCCACAGTGCTCGTGTAGAAGGCGCACATCTCGGGGTCCGGGGTATCGCCACCAATGAGGGCTTGCTCGTTGCGGGAAGGGCCGCCACAGACGGCGAGGGCCGGACAGTTCCCGCACTCGGTGATCGGGGCGACCTTCTTGGCCACGCCCGTCAGGCTGTCTGTATCGGCTCGCACCTCGTCGAGGGTGCGCTGGAATGACGGCTCGGTGAAGTTGATGTCGCACAGGCTGACCCGGTTGCCAGGCAGCAAGGCGGCGTTCAGACTTCGGTCACTCTGCATGTGGTCGAACAGCATCGGCCGGCGGGTATCCAGAGCCTGGAAGGCGCGGTCCAGGACGGAGAACAGCATCCCGCCGCGTGCCAGGGCGGCAAGCCGGGCCTCGTACAATTCACTTGCCAGCTCGGTGCCCTTGACTTGCCAGCGGCCCGCTGTAGGGATGGGCGTGTTGACGTAGATGAACTTCAGCCCGAGCTCTTCGGTGATCCACCGAACGGTTTCGGCGAGACGTCCGATGTTCGCGGCCGTCGGGGTGAGGTTGCAGCCCACGTGGAGTCCACCGGCCTCGATGAACCGGGCGATGTTGTGGCGAATCCGATCGTCTGCGGGCCGGCCACCGAGCAGCCGGCGGTGCGCGGAGTTGATACCGGGAGGGCCATCGATGGAGATGCCGACTCCGTACCCGTAGGCAGTGAAATGGTCGAGAGCATCGTCGGTCAAGCGGGCACCGTTGGTGACGACTGTGCGCCGCACCCTCGCCACGCCGTAGCGGTCGGCGAGCGTGTCGGCGAGCTGGTCGCCGTACTGCATGAGGTCGAAGCGGATGGTCGGCTCGCCGCCGAACCACTGGATGGACACCTCCTCCTGCCCGGCGTTCCGCTCAAACAGGAACTCCAGCCCTCTTGAGAGCTCATCCTTCGTCATGTCCGGCTTACCGGTGTTCGTGTCGACGAAGCAGTAGGTGCAGGCCATATTGCAGCGGTCGGTGAGGACCACGCGCAGGCCGCTGATGCGGGAGGGAGCGGCATCGAGGCCGAGCAACCGAAGCCGGTCACGGAGTGCTTCACGCCGGTCGGCCCCGGGGCCATCGGGGGTGAAGCCGAGCCCTGCGAGGGCTTGATGGGTCGCAGTCGGGGGGACCCCAGCGAGGTCATGGACCTCGCCGGAGTTGATGAACACACTGTCCAGCGTGACCGGATCGAGGAGAACCGCTTCCCCGTCCCGCTCGTACTGGAAGTATTTCCCCCACAGCATCCGGGGGGCAGCCATGTGGTCAGGCCGCCGTTTCCTCTTCGGCGATTCCGAGCTCGCCCATGACCTCACGGACCTTCGCCTCGGCGGCGGCCTGGAGCTTCGCGGATGCGGCCGGTGAGCCACCGTCGGCGAGGACGATTACACCGGGCAGCGTCGGATTCGGCGCGATGACCGTGATCCCGGCGGGGTTGGTGCCAATGACCATAATCGCGTTCCTCAGGTCGACCCAGTCGGTGCGCTCCCTGAGCGCCTCGATGATGCGGCCCTGCTTCTCCTCGAAGGAAGCGCGTTCCCCCATCCACACGCCTGCCTTGGACTTGGAGTCCACGACGTCCGCGTAGATCAGGTGGTCCTTCTTCTCTCTCCTGGCTTGAGGCATGGGTGATCCTTCCGATGGGCTGGATGTACTCGATCAACCTCCGGAGTCCGGCGGGTACCGGTCTCGCTCGGGGAGTAAGGGTGAGACAGCGCTGGTAGCTGCTTCGCAGTGATGTGGTGACATCATGCTGACTCGTGAAGCCCTGTACGAGGACTCTGACAGGACGTCAAGAGGACAACACCGAGCCCTTGTTGACACCCCAGGGGCACGTTTGCGCCACTATGAGGACTTCAAATGCCGTTCCCTGGCGAGAGCTCGTCCTGGAGGAGATCCATGGTGCGTCCCGCGGGCAACATCAGGCTGAAGGCTGCTCGTCTGGCTGCCGGATACAGTTCGCAGCAAGCTTTGGCCGATGCCATCACCAAGGCCGCGCCAAGCCTGGGCGTCAGGGGACTGGCTGTCGGCGTCCGGCAGATCCGGCGCTGGGAATCCGCTTCACCGCCCTGGCCGCAGCCCGATGTGCACCGGGTGTTGGCTCACCTTCTGGGGCAGAGCATGGAAGACCTCGGATTTACACCTCCGTGGGCAAACATGCGAACTCGGCCCAGCGCCGCACCCGACGCCGTGTCTCGTGTACCCCTGATCGGAGCCAGGCTGGCTTCCGTCCCTGTTCAAGGTGGAGTCACAACCCAGCCGACGACGGTCGGCAGGGATTTCGAGAAGGTCACCCGTGCGCATCGGCACATGTACTGGTCAGTCGCTCCTGCCGTGCTGCATCCGGCGATCCTGGAGCATGCCCGCCTGGGGTGCGCCCTCCTTCCGGAGACGGCGAACCCTGCCCGTCAGACCATCGCCGCCGCACTGGCCGAGTCCTACCTGCTGGCCGGCCGTATCGAATTCTTCGACCTGCAACAACCGGGACAGGCTTCAGAGACCCTCCTGCGTGCTCTGCAGGCGGCCGGGGAAGCGGATGATCCGCTCCTCGGAGCGGCCATCCTCGCGCACATGGCCTTTGTCCCCGGCTGGGCGGACGACCGGGCGGCGGCGGCGGAACGCATGCTGGCCGCCCGTACCTACGCCCGCCGAGCGCACGCATCGGCGGAGTTCTGGGCGTGGCTGGACGCCGTCGAGGCAGAATGTGAGACCCGCTGCGGAGATCCTCACGCAGCTCTGCGCTTGATCCGCCGCGCCGAAGGCACCCTCGCCGAGAGCTCTGAACATGCCATGCCCGAGTGGGCGGACTGGTTCAGTCCAGTCCGCCTGTCCGCGTTCAAGGGCAACACTCAGTTGAAGGCCGGCCACTTGCCGCAGGCCCGCCAGACGCTTCTCGACGTACTCGACGGCCTGCCGTCCGAGTCGGACAAACAGCGCACTGTGGTCCTTGGTGATCTAGCCGCGGTCGAAGCCGCAGACGGACTACCGGAGAAGGCATGCGGATACGCCATCATGGCCCTCGATCAGTTGGCCATCACCTGGTACGCCACCGGGATGGACCGCATCCGTGAGGTCCGGCGCATGCTCGTTCCCTGGCAGAACGAGCAGTGCGTCCGGAACCTCGATGACCGTCTCTACGACTGGGGGACCACGGTCAGCGCTCTTCAGCGTTGAACTTCGTGATCCTCTCCAACAGTTCCGCCAGTGAATCAACGCGCATGGTCGTAATGGCATCCGCATCCGGATCCCGCTGCTGAATGGTGCCCCAGGGGCCGCGCCGGATCAGAGCGGTCAGGAGTCCTGCTTGCACGGCAGGGCGGATGTCGTTGTCGAGACGGTCACCGACGTAAAGGATCTCGCCGGGCTCAGCAGGTGTCGTCTCGATGACACGCTCGAAAAACCTTACGTCCGGTTTCGATGCCCCCCAGTCGTCACTGGTGGCGATCATGTCGCAAGGTAGTTCCAGTCCACGCAGCAGGGCGCCGGCTCGCACGGTCTGATTCCCGGCGATGCCAACCCACAGCCCCGCTTCACGCAGGGAGGCCAGGGTGGGCCGGACATCCGGGTAGAGGTCATCCTCACCGAACCACTCCGGCTGCCCCGCAGCCGCGCGCTTCTCCCGCTCCTCAGTCAGGTCGAACCCCGGCCGGAACTCCTGGAACGTCTCGCGGTAGTCACGCCCTTGCGCGATGACCGCCCCGAACATCGCCGCAAAGGTGTGCCGTGGCACTCCCAGCCAGTCCGCCCACGTCCCGTACTCCCGGGTCTCGTCAACAAGGCACTCGCCAACATCGAATACGACCGCACGAATCATGCTCCGCAGGTTAGACGGTTCAGCGTGACGATCGAAGCGGGCTTTGGGGGGCAGTGGTGTCGACCGGTGGGAAGGCCGACTGCTTCCGCTTCAACCCCTTCACGAAACGGTGCCATGCAGCGGCGTCAACCGAGACCACAGAGCCGTCCGTGTCCTTGGAGTCACGTATCAGCGTGCCGCTGGTGACGTGGGCGCACTCCACGCACTCGCCCCCGGCGCCATTGCTGTAGGACGACCTGAACCAGAGGGGAGCGCGGCCTGTCGGCGTTGCGGTGCTCACTTCGCGTACTCCTTCACGACCGATTTGATGAGCTGGGCGGAGCGCTGAGGGCTCAGGGCTGCGGCGCGCAAGCCGTCGAACGCCCGGGTGTATTCGCGCACATGCGACTCGCCCTCCAGGTAGACGGCGTCCGTGATGCCGTCGCGGTAGACCAGATCCGGGTCCTCCGGAGCGGGAAAGCCCAGCATGGTGAAGGAACCGACGGCCGGGTAGGTGCCGGAATCGAAAGCAAGGACCTGGAGGGTCACGTTCGGCAGGGCGGCCGACTCGAGGAGCCGTTCGAGCTGCTCTCGCATCAACTCCCGATCGCCGATGACGTTGCGCACGGACCCCTCGTTGACGATGAACCAGGCTTCAGGAGAGTCCGGGCGGGTCAGCATCTCCTGACGCTCAAGTCGTACGCGCACCGCGCGGTCGATGTCCTCGGCGGACATGTGCGCGCCGATCGTGTGCAGTTCCCGGGCATACGCCTCGGTCTGCATGAGTCCCGGCAGCAATTCGCACTGGTACTGGCGAAGGGTGGAGGCGTCCTGCTCCAAGCCGATGTAGATGTTGAACCACTCGGGCACGCCCGCGCCGTGCACCTGCCACCAGCCGCGCGTCTTCGCCTCCCGCGCCAACGACTTGAGGAACTCGCGCAGCTCGTCGCTCGTGCCGTAGAAGCGGCACAGTGCGTCGACGTCCGAGGGCTGGACCCTGCCGCTGCCCGTCTCCATGCGATTGACCTTGGAGCCGCTCCAGTCCAGCGCTTGACCTACCTGGGCGCAGGTCAACGTGCTCTGCTCCCGGAGCTTCTTCAGCTCGATCGACAGACGCCGACGGCGAGCCGTCGGTGAACCGGCCATCTGGATCTCCTCAACCACCCGGCGTGTAACGAAAGTTCAGTCTCATGCCAAGAGGGCCGCTTGCCAATCACACGGAAGTGGGAATCCCTTTGTGCACATTGCACGACGGGATGTGCCGGCTCCATGCTGTGAGCCGGTAGCGACACAGAGTGCTCGCGAGGTGACGAGGGGAGTGCCCGTGATTCAGCAAGCGTGCAGGCGGCGACAGACGTGGGACGTGGGATTCACCGCCCGTCCCGAAGAGGTGGGGGTACTGAGACGCCTCGTGAGGCATCGTCTGGCGCACTGGGGTCTTCACGAGCTCGTCGACATGGCTCAACTGTGCGTCAGTGAGCTGGTGTCCAACGTCGTCACGCATGTCGGTCTCGGCACCCCGGGCTCGCTCTCGGTCTCCGTGAACGGCACGCATCTGCGCATCGAGGTCCACGACCCCGACGCGCGAGCTCTGCCCACTCTCGTCGCCGCGGACGTCGATGCCGAGGGTGGGCGGGGTATGGCACTGGTCGAGGCCCTCGCCGACCGCTGGGGTGTCCAGCTCCACGAGGACCGCAAGGTGACGTGGTGCGAGCTGGCCACCGGGCCCGTGTCGCCGGCCGGCCGTGCGGACGATCCGTCGGTGACGCGGGCCGAGGCGCTACTGGACATGTACGCAACCCTGAAGGCGCCGGTCTGCTCCTACGACCGCGAGTCCGGCAGGGTGAGCCGGCTGGTGGCGGAGGAGTCCGTGATCGACGTCATCACGGACTTCCTCCGCTGGCTCCAGGCACGCGGCTGCGATGCGGACGAGGTCCTCGACCGTGCACAGAGCCGCTGCGAAGCCGCTCCGGCCGGCAGCGAGAGGTGAGGCTCGTTTCAGCTCGCCAGTATGTGAGCGAAGAACCCCACGGACGGGTCATCCCGGGTGCCGATCAGCAGTGCCCGATCGAGCAGGATGTTGTTGTGCTCGCAACTCGTCTCCGGCAGCATGACGCAGGCGTGGCACGCGGCGAGATTGGTGCCGGTGGCGGACACCTCGGTCTCCATGCAGAGCGGGTCGGAGGAACACCACTCGGCGCGGCGGACGGCCGAGCGCACCGTGCGGTCGAGAAGATCCGGTTCGCCCTGGGCGACGAGACCGCCGAGGCTGCCCGCCGAGTCACTCGTTGCCGTGTAGATGAGTACTCCGGCCATGTCGTCGGCGGCGTACAGGCGCTCGCGCAGGGACGCTGCCGGATACCCCGCCTCCAGGCTCCACTCGGTGATGAGAACGTGGGCCAAGGTGTGCAGCAGCACCATCCGGGGGGTGGCCGGAGACGGAACAGCTCGGCTCGGATCACCGGCCCGCTGATCCAGCACCCGCTGGTGGGCAGTCCGCATCCGTTCCACCCGGGCCGCCACGGCGATCGTCTTCTCCCAGGTGCCCAGCCGTTCCTCGTCCAGGCGGAGGAAAACTCCCTCCCCGCGAACCTCCATAGCCGGAAGCCAGCGCAGAGGATTCTCGGAGAGCGGCATCTCCTTCGCGTCGGTCGTCGACTCGGCGTCGACGAGCCGGGTGAACGCCTTCAGCGCACGCACCTCGCGGAGCTTCTTGACCAGCATCGGGCCGGTGACGCCGAGCGGATCGAGCACGCTCCGGTCGCCCAGCGGCGTCTCGCAGACGAACTGCTCGTCGCGGGAGTGCTCGCTCTCGTCGTTGCCGGAGCGCAGACGCTCGTACTCCTTGTTGCGCAGGGCGCGGTAGCGATGGTCGAAGGTGGCGGGTTCCCCGTCCGAAGGATCCTCCTCGCGTTCCGCGGCGAGCAGCGTCATCACCTCGTCCAGGGAGAGGGGCCACGCTCCCTCGGTGAAGACTGCATCGAGATAGATCTCGACGGCCTCGCGGGTCTCGTACTTCCTGAGCTTTTCCCAGTGGCCGGCCAGCGGATCCTCACGTCTGTTGCTCCACGGCGGGATGGACAGCGCCGACTTCAGTACCGGTTGCCACACCGACGAGGAACCGCGCTGGAGCGTCCGCAGGGGCAGTCCGCACTCCTTGTCCGGCGCGGAGGTACCGAGCCACGGTCGGTGGCCCCGGCACTTCAATCCCAGGTCCTTGAGCGCGTTCTTGCGGAAGGAGCCCTCCATCGACACCTCGGGCGCCCGCCCGCAGGTGCAGGAGACGAGGATGGAGCGGAGGGAGGAGGTACGTCCGGAAGTGCGCAGCCTGAGCTTCCCCCCGCACTTTCCGAGGGGCGTGGAACCACGGTCGGACGAACGGTGCACCCACTGCCAGTACGGGAACTCACCGAGGTGCCCGTCCTCGCAGGCGACCACGAATCGGGAGGGAACGAGGTCCGCCTCGCAGGTGCCGCAGACACTGCGACCGGCGGGCGGGTTGAAGTCGCGATGGTGCTGCAGCTCGCTGCACTCGGGGCACGAGTGCATCAAGGGGAAGCGACGGACCCGGAGGCCGTCCTTGCTGGTGTCGTCGGAGGCCGGTGGCAGCCGGAAATGGTCGACATCGAGAAGCCTGGCCAGGCGTCGTTCGTGGATCCGCGGCGACTCGTCGGGACGCCAGCTGCGGTCGGCCTCATCCAGGCCCGAGACGACGAAGGACTCGTGGTCGACGGCGATGAGCGAGCCGACGCCGTACGTGGTGATCGCCTGGGCGCGGCGGATCTCACCGCGTCGCGGAAAGGAGTGGGCGGGCGTGGCGCCGTTCGCTCCGGGCCGGCGGCGACGAGGGGGCGGGGTCATCGTGTTCCCTCCATGAACAGGGCGGACTCGGCGTCGACGTCGCGCAGGCTCCACAGCGTGGGCCATGCCTCGGCGCCCTCGGACTCGTCGTCGTACGCCTTCAGGAGCGAGGGGGCGCGATCACCCCGCGTCGGTTCGAAGAGCAGGCGATTGTGGGTGCTGGCTTCGTCGCGCCACCACTCGACGAACTCTTCGAAGTCGTCGGAGACGGCATCGGCCTCGGCCTCGGTGACGGCGTGTACCCGCTCCATCAGCAAGGGCTTGACGCGGTCCTGAAGGACGTCCACGTAGGACTCGACGTCGCCGGCCCCTTCGTTGGGCCGCGCGGCCGGGATCAGGATGCGTGCCAGGGCGACGATCACCGCGTGCAGGCCCCGCTCGCGGGCACGGGCGGAGAACGGTGTCACCGAGGTGGACTCGACCTCGCGGTAGAGGGCGGAGTGGAAGTGCTGGAAGCTCTCGTAGTGGGAGCGGTCGCGAGCGCGCGTGGAGTTGAGCATGACCGCGACCAGACCGGGGTGGGCGCGGCCGACCCGGCTCGTGGCCTGGATGTACTCGGCGGTCGTCTGCGGCTGACCCATCACGGCCATCAACCCCAACCGGTCCACGTCGACGCCCACCGCGATCATGTTGGTGGCGAGCAGGACGTCCACGGTGTCCTCGTCGGGGAACCTCTTCTCGATGCCTTTGAGCCGGGTGGGGATCTCGCTCGCGTCGATCCTGCTCGTCAGCTCCGAGTAGTTGGCGACCGAGCGCACGGGGACGCCCTCACGCTCCGCCAGCAGCTCCAGGTAGGCCACCACGTCGTCGTGGACCTGGAGTTCGGCTGCGGAGAGCAGTCGCAGGCTGTTGAAGTAGCCGACGAGGCTCCAGTACGCGTCGCGCACCTCGTCCTTCGTCTCCGCCTGCATGGCCCGGTGCAGCAAGGTGGCGTACGTGCGGATGAGCAGGGTGGATTGACTGGTGCCGGGGGCCAGGAGGCCGACGTAACGGCGGCTCGCCTTCTCCTCACGCGGCGTCTCCACCGCGAACCACGAGTCGCGGGAGTCCAGACCCGCGGGCGGGAACTGCCGGATCTCGCGCGCGAAGAGGTGGAGGCCCTGGTCGGCGGCGCGACGGATGGTCGCCGTGGAGGCGATCACCTTGGGACGGCCGGCCAGCGCGTCCACGGCGGTCTCGTAGAGGCCGGTGAGGGTTCCCAACGGGCCCGAAATCAGATGGAGCTCGTCCTGGACGATGAGCTCCGGGGGAGGCGTGCCGTCGTCGGGGTCGTCGCGATTGAAGAGCGCGGAGGTCGCCGGACGCCACGGCATCGAGGCGAACTTGTCGACCGTGGCGATCACCAGCGTCGGGCGTGCGTCGTACACCGCCTCGTCGATCAGGTGGACGGGGAGGCCGTCCGCGAAGTCGCAGTCGCTGCCCGGGCAGCGGACGTACATCCGCTTGGCGTCCTCGTCGGCCTCGTAGTCCCGGGCGTCGAGGCGCGTTCCGCACCAGGGGCAGGTGTGCAACTGGACGGGGTTCTCGGTGGCGAGCCGCTTGTCCAGGTGCGCTCGCAGCTCGTCGAGCTTGGCGCCCGCCTCGGCCAGCGTGTTGGGGGTGGCCGAGCGGCCCACCCACATGCCGACGGAGAACTCCTCCCGACCCAGCTCGGGCGTCCGGCGCCGCATGTTCTCCATGGCGCAGAGCAGGATCGCGGCGCGTTCGAACTGCTGAAGGGTGAGCAGCCGCAGCGTGTAGCGCATGATGACGGTGACCCCACCGCCGTCCACGCCGTTGCGGATGCGGCGCAGGAAGGAGGTGAGGGCGATCAGTCCCAGGTAGGCCTCCGTCTTGCCACCACCGGTGGGGAACCAGAGCAGGTCGGAGATCTTCCGGTCGTTGTGCTTCGGGTCCTCGATGCCCGCCAGGCAGAGCAGTACGAAGGCGATCTGGAAGGGGCGCCACTTGCCGGCGGCCGGATCGGGGGTGCCGACGCGTCCGCCCTTCACCCAGGCGCTGCGGGCGCGCTGGTCGGCCATGGCACGGTTGGCGAGGCGGAAAGCCTTCATCAGGTCCGGCTTCTCCCGCAACAACTCGATGCCCTCGCGGATCCGGCCGAGCGCCTCTCGACAGGCCTTCACCTGGATCCGCGCCGGTTCCCCGTGGGCGTCACCGGCCAGGGCGTCCGCCTCATCCTGCTTGCGGGCGATCCAGTGCTCGTATCCCTTGGCGAGCCCTTCCAGGGCGCCCAGCACCTCCGCGTCGGGCTTCTCGGCCAGCCCGAGCATGGACAGCGTCGAGTCGTCGATCTCCGGATTGGAGTCGGTGAGCAGGACCTCGACGCTGGGTACGAAGTCGCTGCGCACCTCGGGAACGCCGGCCTTCTCGGTGTCGGTCACGCCGATCGGTGAGGGATTCCAGTCCCACGTGGCGGCGCAGCCGTGCCCGACGGCGAAGGTCGGGGCGTGCCGGTGCAGAAGCCGACTGGTGGCGATCTCCGGGTCGTGGGCGGCGGACGGGGCGGGGCGTTCGACGAACGCGGTGGAGCCGTTGGCGGCCCGGACCGTCAGGCCGCACTGGAACAGGGAGAAGGCGTCCTGGAGATCCCACTCACCGACCTTCTGGGTGTTGATCAGCGTGACGGTGATCGTGACCGTGCCGGTGGTCGGGTCGGGACGTCGGACGATGACGTGCAACGCCACCTTGTCGGGGACGAGTTCGATCGGTTCGGCGGGAGCAGGTGCCGTCACCACGATGGACCGGTCCGGGATCTCCAGCACCCTGCGCCGCCACCGTTCCCGCTGTTCGGAGGTGGTGCGGGCCTCGGCCCGGCGGGCCTCGACGGGCTTGCCCTCGGCGTCGGTGGGCTCGTAGACGGCCGCACTGGCCGAGACCACGATCGTGTCACTTATGGTCGGATCGACCGCGAAGGTGAGCCCCATGGACGAGGGGCGCCTGTCTCCGGATGCCGTGATCTCCTGCGCCGGTCCGGGCTCCTCGATGTCCTCACGCGGGAGCACGGGCGGGGCGTCCAGGCCGTCCTGTTCGGCGGCGATCTCGGCCTTCCGCTCCTTGGACGCCCTCGGATACAGCACGCCGGTCAGGTAGCGGTCGATCGGCGCGTCCTGGGTGAGGACCTCGTCCCGGTCCTCCGGCGCGGCGTCCTCGGCGGGGCCGAAGAGTTCGCGGCGGAGCCCCACGAGCAGTTCCTCGTCCCGCACCCGGTAGTGCTCGGAGTGCCGGCCTGCCACGTGCGTCATGCTCGCTGCTCCTCGTTGTCGTCGGCTCTGCGGAACCGGCCGATGCCGGTGATCCGCGGGACGGTCCAGACACCGCGATCACCAAGTCCGGCGTTGGCGCCGGCTGCGGTGCTGCCCGTCACGGTCTCCAAGGTGTCGATCCACAGATCGTGGATCTCGTCGGGCCACCAGGGGTCCCAGGTACGGTTCACCTTCTGCACCTGGAAGAGGGCCTCGCGGAACTTCTGGGAGGCCTCGCCGATCTCCCGCCCGTCGTGCAGCAGCGCGTAGGGCGGGCTCTGTGTCTCGCCCATCGGCAGGTCGTGGCGGCGGCGCAGCACCACCTTCTGGCCGGGGCGGACGTGGGCCAGGAGGTACGCCTGGGTGGCGACGGCGTCCGTCTCGTGACCGGGAGGGTTGTCCCGGCACACGTCGCCTGCTTCGGCGACGATGCCGTACCGGTCGTAGGACCGCCACGATCCGATGTAGCGGCGGCCGTCGCGCCGATGTCCTGCCCTTCTGAAAAGGGGAAGCTCGGGGCGGGGCGCGTGATACAGGTCCTGGCGGACACGCGTCATCGCCACGTACAGGGCCCGCGCCTCTGCGGGCAGGTCGAGTTCGTCCCGGTACCGCTTGTGCAACTCCGCGACGGTCGGCGGGACCAGGACGATCACCCGGTCGAACTCCAGGCCCTTGGCCCGGTGCACGGTCGAGACGACGATCCGTGCGGTTTCCGGGTCGGACGCCTCGTCGGGGAACCGGCCGTCGGCGACCGCGCGCCGCAGCCGGTCCAGGTCGAGCACCCCACGGCCGGGTCCCCGCGCGACCCGGCGCAGCACCGTCCACAGGGCGTCGGCGTTCGGTTCGTAGGGCAGCGGGATGCCCGCGAGGAGGGAGCGGAACCGGTCCTCGGAGAGGCCGGACGCTTCGGTGCCGCGCAGCAGTTCGGCCACCCAGTAGGGCACGGGACGTTCTTCCAGCGGGCGCCGCAGCCGGTGTTCCACGCCGTGTGCGTGCAGCAGGCCGGAGACGACAAGCGCCTCCTGGTTGTCGCGGGTGAGTATCGCGCAGGTGTCGGTGAGATCCCGCAGACCGTTCAGGGTGAACTCGTCGCCGAGGTCTCCCGTCGCATTCGTCGGGTCCAGAAGAAGGTCGCGCAGTTCGTCGTAGAGCGTCGAGGCCTCGTCCGGGTCGGTGAGCTGCTGGAGACGCGGACCGTGCGCGAGCGCGACCCGGGCTTCCTCGGTGCCGGCCCGGAAGTTGCGGGTGAGGTTCAGTTCCACGAGGTCGTCGGGGTACGAGCAGCGCAGCCAGTCGAAGAACCTGCCGGTCTCGTCGGCGCGCTCGCCCGGGTCCGCGATCTGGAAGCCGTAGACGGATTGAGCGGCGTCTCCGACGACGGTGAAACCACAGGATTCCTGGTACCGGTCGAGTAGCGTCTCGACCAACTCGCGTCGCCCGCCCAGTAGGTCCTGCACCTCGTCGATCACGATGTGCGCGGGCGGGACGGCGTCTCCGACCTCGAGCGCTCCCTTCTCGATGGCACGGGTGGCGGCCGCGATCCGCTCGTCGAAGCCGACCGCGCCCCACTCCCCGTCCGGATGCGCCTGAAGGAGCACCTCGTAGGCCCACGCGTCGAAGGTGCGCGCCCGTACCCGCTGGGCGCGCTCCCCGTGGCGCGAGATCCGCTCGCGCAGCTCACGGGCGGCGGCCCGGGAGAACGTGAGCACCAGGATCTCGGCGGCCTCCAGCGCCTCGTCCGGGTCCTCGTGCCCGCACAGCGCATCGAGTCGGCGCACCAGGGTGTGCGTCTTGCCCGCGCCCGCCCCGGCGGTGACCAGGACGCGCGCGTCCCAGGGCTGCTCGACCACGGCCCGCTGCTCGTCCGTGAGCGGAGGGCTGTCGAGATACGCGTCGGTCACTTTCTGCTCCAGAGGTGCTCGAACTGGGTGAAGGCGAGTTTGGTGTCGAAGTTGGCGATGTTGTCGTCTACGTTGAGAATCAGGCAGGTCTGCTTGCCGCCGTTCTTCGGCCCGCGCAGACCACGGCCGATCATCTGCTGGTACACGTTGGTGCTGTAGACCGGGCGGGCCACCACCACGACCCGGGTGGCGGGAGCGTCGAATCCCTGAGTCAGAACACCGTAGTTGGTGAGGACAAGGATGCGTCCCGCGCGGAAGTCCTCGATCCGCCGGCGACGGTCCTGGGCGCTGGTGGTGGAGTCCACCGCCGCGGCCCGGATGCCCCGGTCGTTGAGCATGGCCGCCAGATACTTGGCGTGATCCACGGAGGTCGCGAACAGCAGCGTCGGCCAGTCCTTCGGAAGGCTCGCCACCTCGTCGACGATGCGACGGCTGCGCGCGTGGTCGTCGGCGAGCCGCTGCTCGGCGGCACGGGAGAGCATCGCCATGCGCTCGGCGTGCGTCCTCTCGTCCCGGGTCAGCTCGATCCGGCCACCGGTGAGGGTACGGTGCTCGACCTGGGCGAGCATCCCCCACTCCTGGAGGTCCCGGTAGGGATCGCCGGACGGGAACACGCCCTCGTCGAGCCGCCGGTTGCCGAAGCGTGTGACGAGGCGACGGGTCTCGTCCTCGTTGGTGTTGCGGAACGGGGTGGCCGTCAGGCCGAGCAGGTGTCGTCCGGTCTCGTACTGGGTGAGTCCCAACAGGCTCAGGATCTCGGTGTAGCGCTTGGAGATGGCGGTGTGGGCCTCGTCCACGACGACCAGCGCGGCCTGCCGCAGCCAGGCGTACTGGTCGGTTCCGAGACACCGCTCCAGCTTGGCGTCGGTGGCGACCACCAGGTGGGGGTTCTCGACCACGTTCCCCACTTCGTGGCTGCTCCAGAGCCGGCTGATGGTGAGAGGCCGCTCGGCGCCGACCTTGTTCCAGACGAACTTCCAGCTCTGCACCGCCTGTTCGCACAGCTCCTCGGTCTGGGCGATCCACAGCAGCGGACCGCCCAGGTCACCGACGCGCTTCACCCAGCGGATCACGGCCTCGGAGGTGACCCGTGTCTTTCCCGCTCCGGTGGGCAAGGACAGCATGGCGCGCTGCGGGGCGAGCCGGTCGAGCAGGGTGGTGATGTTGCGGACCAGCTCATCCTGGTAGTCGTGGAGCCGAGGGAAGTCCCGGGGGCCGTCCACCGTCTCGAAGGCCGGCGGCGTCGGAGTCCTGGAACCGGCGAAGACCATCGGCAACCTGAGGTCCGACACGAAGGTGACGGCGGCCGACGAACCTCCGTAGGACACCGGCGCGTTCGGGAAGCGGGCCTGGATGTCGCGGGCGTGGTGCTGGAGCACGCCGTCGCCGTGCGCGTTGAAGGCCATCTGCGCGATCCGGTGACCGGAGGGTTCCGTGCCACCGGTCTCCTGCAGTTCGGCCTCCATCAGCCCGTCGGGCAGTCCGGCGCGCAGCGCCTCGGCGCCGATCAGCGCCTCGATCTTGGTGACGACGTCCTCGGCGTCGCGGACGGCCTCCACCGCTGCCTTGATCTCGCTGTCCCGGGCCATGCGCTCCTGGTGCTCGAGCACCGCCCGGCAACCCGCGGCGCCGAGCCCGAGGCCCAGCTCCCGGTCGATCAGCCGCAGCATCGGCTCGGAGGCCAGGGGAACGCGCACCTTGATCGTGTCGCCCTGACGCACGGCGTCCAGGGGGCGGGCCTTCGTGCCGTTCTCGGTCCGGGTCACCTCTTCCAACTCGCTGCACCGCTGGACCACGGTGCTGCGGTTGCCGCCGCTCAGCCGCTGGCGCAGCGCCGGGTACAGCTCCACGAGGGCGATCGGATCCCCGTCGACGACCTCGCGGGTCTCCTTGGAGATGGCTTCGGCGAAGCGCTTCATGGCCCACCTCTCCACCATCAGCTCGGCGTCCTCCGGAGTCGCCACCAGCAGGGCGGGAAGCTGCTCCGCGCGCAGAGCCCGGTACTCGGTGGTGCCGACCGCGACGGTGATCTCCTCGTCGGGGCGGCTGCCCCAGGCGTCCCCGATCCGGCAACGGGTCAGCGAGTCGTCGGGGAACTCCGCGCCGAAGCGGGTCAGCATCACGTAGGTGTTGCCGACGAAGGCGTCGTCCTCGCTTCGCGCCACCTCCGAGAGGAGCGTTTCCCAGCGTTCCGCCGGAACTTCGTCGACCGTGGTCGGCAACCGTAGCTTCCGTGCCTTCTCCGGGGAGATGTCGGCGACCGGGAGGACGTCCCGGTAGGCGGCGAGCTGCGGCCCCACGGCTTCCCGCAGCGGTTTGATCCCCTTGGAGGTCGCAACGGTCCCGTGCTTCTTGAGCATCCAACGGATCGGCGACACCACGGTCCGACGCGTACTGGTCTGGGCGCCGACCTGGCGTGTCCAGTTGTCCACCACGGCCTCGTCCGGAAGCGCCTTCAGGAAGGCCGCGCGGGACTCCGGGGAGAGCGACCGGAAGAAGTGCAGCGGGCCGCCGATCGGCGACCCCTCCACCTTCATCCTGTTGAGGGCCGGACGTGGGGTGCCGGGGCTCAGGGTGCGCAGCAAGGACGCGTGGACGGCCTCCCGGTACTCCTCGAACCAGGCCTCGCCCTCCGGACGCATCGAGGCCGAGGGCCGCTCCCGCAGGCCGATGTCCCGGAAGAAGGCGAGATCGTCGGAGTGGAACTTCGTGTCGACGGCGATGTTCGGTTCGCGCTCCGCGTCGACCACGGCACCCGGCAGCATGCAGTCGCGCACCGGGCGGAACCTGCCGTCCGCCGTCCGGACGCGCAGCGTCTCCCGGGCGTCGGGCACGTGCTGGAGGACCGTGTGGGTCAGACGGCGGCCACCGGCCATGCGGAAGAGGTCCCAGAAGCGTTCCCACTCGGCGTCCGCCCAGCCCGTGAAGCCCTGGTCGAGGACGCTGATGAACCGGCCCTCGGCGTCCGCCTCACGGATGCCGAGGACGTTGAGCGCGGAGGCGAGCGCGGGGTCCTGACCGATCTCACCGACCACGTACTTCAGGGACTCCCGCAGCCCGCCCTCGTCGGAACGACGGAAGACCTGGCCGGGCACGGGGGCGACGAGACCGTGCTCCTCGGTGAGAACGATTTTCGCCTTACGGGCCTCATCGGCGTACGGGGACCTGGCCTCGACCATGTCGGCGAGGATGCGGATCGCCGTCGCCGACGCCTCGGCGGTGCCGCAGCCGACCAGCGCCTCCAGCCACGCACGCACATCGGCACGCTTGTGTCCGGCCGCCCCGAGAATGTGCTCGACCTTGCCGGCACGCAACGTGTCGACCTCGGCGTTCGGATGGAGCCAGTCCGACGGGCGGCCGGGGCACTCGTGCCACATCCGCAACCAACCGGCGCTCCGCTCCTTGTCGAGACGAGGGGGAATCCGCAGTCGGGTCGGTACGCGCAGTGTGCCCTCCTGATCGGGCAGCGAGGGACGGACCGCCGTCTGCTTCCAGATTTCCTCGGTGAGGAACGCGTCGGCCCAACTGATCGCCTCCTTCACCCGACCGGGCAGCAGGGGAAGGTATGCGGCGGGGTCCTCGGCAGGGGCGAGTCGCGGGAGGGAATCGACCACCAACGTGGCCGAGACCCGGATCATCTCCTCGTTGAACGCCGAGGAGTCGAGCAGATTCTGCCGGTCCTCGTTGGTCTTCCAGGCGCCGTTGAGGATGCCGCTCAAGGACATCTCGTACTTGGTGGGGAAGAAGGACCAGAAGCGGCCCCGCCCCCGCGCCTGCGGACTCACCCGGAGTCCGCTCTTCGGGTCCTGCTCCAGGTCCGGGACGGCCCACGCCAGGTCGAGGGTGAGCCGGTCGTGCAGCTCGCCGGCGTCCGCGCGTGCGGCCGGACCGGGTTCGTGCGTGGTGGAGAAGACACGCCACCGGGCGCTCGTGGGCGTCCGCCCCGTCCGCTCCTCGAACACGGTGTGCAGATCGCCCGACTGCTCGGTGGTCAGCACCCGGCGGACGGCCGGACGAGGCCGGCGGTCCTCGAGGACCACCTTCGCGACATGGGGCGACAGGAGTTGGAAGCCGAGCGGAAACTCCTCCCGGGACGAGCCACCGGCCCGCCCGCCGTGCATGTCGAGCGCCAACCTGCCGACGGCGTCCTTCAGCAACGGCAGGCGGACGACCGTGGTGGCCCAGCCCAACAACTCGTCGAGAACGGGATCCTGGGCACGCTCGGCATCGGCGTCGAGAGGACGCGCCATGCGCAGGACCGGCGCCTCGAACTCCTCACCCAGCCGCTCTCGTACGCCGGGGACGGAACGGATCTTCTCACGTGCCCATTCGCGATCGAAACCGAAGGATCCGGAAGTGCTGAAGAACTGGGGGGCGTCGGTGACCACCAGCACGGATTTCACACCCACGCCGAAACGGCCGATCTGGCCGCCTCTCTTGCGCGACATGCTCATTCGGAGAATCGTCTCCGCGCCCTCGGGGGTCACCGGGTCGCCCTCGTTGGCGCAGTAGAGGTGGGCGTCGGTGAGGACGACCTGGACACGGCCTCCGGGCTGAGCGGCGATTTCGTCCGCGGCGTTCTGTACGAGTTCGAAGAGTTGACGATCCCCGTAGCCGCCCTGCGTGATACGACGTTCGCCGTTGGCATGCTCCGGAATGAGACCGGGATCGACCTCGTACGTCTGCAGTACACGAGAGGACTGTTCGAGAACGGTACGGATAACCTGCGAGGAGTGAGCGGACATTTCTATCTCGATTCTCGTGCGAGGTCAATGGCCTGAGAGACGGTCGAGTGGATCGGGCCAGGACGATTCAGCCGGTACGACCTGCGATGACGCACGGCCAGCGGGTCAGTCGTCGTCGACGTCGAAGTCGTCCGAGGCGGTCGGATCGAGGGATCCGGGAAGGCCGCGGAAGAGTTCGCGGGCGTGCTCGATCGATAAGCCGTACCAGGTGAGGATCTGCTTACGCTCCGTGGTTGAACCGGCCGTGAAGAGGGCCAAGTAAATGGAATCGATTTCGCGCATCGAGTACGGGGGCGTGTCGTACGGGAGTTCCGTCTCCCCGGGAGGGTCTTCCATAGCTGTTTCGGTTCCTCCGGTCGTTTCGAGGATCCCCGCACCATGAGCGCGTTCGGGGTGAGCGAGTGGAATTGGATACACCTCACCCCTTGTCGCAGGGGTGTCGTTCCGAGCGAGGCGGACAGTGCCGCCGTCAGGATCCTAGAGGATTCACTCGATCGTGTCACTCCCAATCCCGGCTCGATTTAGGGGAGTTGGGGATTCCGCTTCACTGGATGTTCCCGACTGCGAATCGCATCTCGGGTGCAACTCGTTGGATTCCTCGACGTTTCGGGACTTACTGGATGAAGTGGACAGCCGGACTGGTGATCGAGGCGGTCGGCGCTTCGTCAAGCGACAGTTGACGCTCGTCGCCGTGTCAAATTAGCCTGTCCGGGACCCTGGGCACAACGACAACGGTGAAGAGCGGGAGGCCAGATGGAGGCCGGCGAGGAGTTCGGGCCCTGGTTGGCCCGTCAGCTCAAGATCGCGGGTATGACGCAGGCGGAGCTGGCGGAAGAGCTGGGACTGACCCGAGCCGCCGTCTCTGCGTGGATCACCAAGCGTTCGGTCCCGCGTCCGACCGTCATGGGCGAGATCGCCAGGGCGCTGGGCACGGACCTGGGCACCATTCACACCCGCACCACCGACACGCAGGCCGGTCTGCCCATCACCTGGTACCACCGCCCCGGCTACCGGGACGGCGGCCGGGACGGCGGGAACGCCGCCGCGTTCGCCTTTGACGCGGACGTCCAGGTGCTCGCGCGGGAGACCTGCCAGAACAGTCTCGACGAGCGCCTCGTGGAGAACGGGCGCCCGGTCCGCGTGCGCTACACGATCCACGAACTGACCGGCGAGCCTCTGGAGGCGTTCCGCGCCGCGATCCTCTGGGACGAACTCCAACCCCACTACCTGGCGGTCTCGGAGACAGCCGCCGATCAGAAGGTCGGACGGGTCGTGGACGCCGGAGTGCGCGACATGTTCGAGAAGGGCCGCCTGATCCTTCTGCGCGTCGACGACTACAACGCCTCGGGGCTCACCGGTGACGACTACGACGACGGAAAGTTCGCGGCCGTCGTCCGCCGGCAGTTGGAGAGTCTCAAGTCGGGTAGCAGCGCGGGCGGTTCGTACGGCCTCGGCAAGGCGACCCTCTGGGCGACCAGCGCGCTCGGCATGGTCCTGATCAATTCCACGCTCTCCGTTCCCCATGAGGGCCGCACCGAACGCCGTGTCATCGGACGACTGGAACTTCCGTGGCGCTCCGTCGAGGGCCGAGAGTGCGCGGGCCCCGCCTGGTTGGGGCGCCCCGACCCCGAGACGCCCGGCGCGGAGGTGGTCCGCTCGTGGTGGGCGGACACGGAGACGGTCGAACGACTTCACCTCGCCCGCGACAGCGACGAGCCGGGAACGTCCTTCCTCATCGTCGGCGCCCACGACGTGGCGAGTCTCGCGTCGGACAAGGCGGACTCGGTCATCGACGAGGACGAGAACGGTGGCAGCGAGGACGACGGGACTCGTGACATCACCGTCATGCACCGCCGCCTCGTCGAGGCGCTGGGCCGGGACTTCTGGGCGGCCATGACCGGCGGGGGCAGCAGACTCCCCTTGCTGGAGACGTCCGTCCGGACACTGCGCAATGGCGAGGTCGTCATCCCGGAGGAAAAGGTCGACCCCGGCGTCACGCAGCCCTCACGTACTCGGGCGTTGCGGGCCTTCTACGAGGGGACGACTGTGGACCGGCTCACCCAGGCCGGCCAGGTGGCGCTCCGCAACGTTCCGCTTCGTCTGCCCCTCGCCGGAGGACGCCGGGGAACGCTCGGCATCCACCAGGGGGTCCTGCTGGTCACGGAGGCGGAGGACAGGGACGGCGTGCCGAATCAGGTGCACTCGTTGCGCGGCAACCGCATGACCGTCAGGAAGGCCGGCGTCAGTGGGTTGCCTCTGGGCGTCAACACCTTCCAAGCGGTTCTCCTGGTCGGACAGGCCGCAGGCGAGTCGGCACCCTTCGCGGTGGAGGCGGAGGAGTTCCTGCGCGCCGCCGAACCACCCGAGCACGACCGCTGGGGCCAGACCGAGGAGCTGACCCTGCGGTGGTCGCACAGCGCGCACTATCGGATCTCCAGGTTGACCACCGAGGTCAACGCGGCGGTGAAGGAGTTGGTGGTCCGGCCGAAGAGCGCCGGGTCGCAGGAGAACGCCAAGCTGCGCAAGAAGCTCACCGTGCAACGCAAGACCTCTGCTCCCAAGCGAGCCTCCGGCCCGACGCTGCCTGAGCTGGACGGGCTGACCGCCGAGATCGGGGCCGCCGGGGAGTGGAGGATCACCGCAGAGGTGAAACTGCCGCGCGCCGACGAGCTGCCCGCGATGAGCCCGGTGGTCCTGTTGGACGTCCGATCCGGCAGCCGGCCGAAGCTCGACTGGGCCGAGTTGGTCGCCGTGGACGGATGCGAGGTCGAGGGCGGAGCACTACGTTTCGCACCGCATGCCCGCCGAGCCGTCTTCAGGGGCTTCACCGACGTCACCAGCCATCCGGTACGCAGCGAATTCACGCGGCTCGTTCTGGAACTCCGTGCCGGTGCGCAGGGGAGTGAGGCATGAAGTTCTACCCGTACAAGCGACTCAACCGTCCGATCGCCCTACGGGTGACGTCGGCGACGCTCAAGCTGCCCGATGGCACCTTCGACCCCTTGGACACCTCCGCCTATTCCGTTCCGCAGCGGACCGTGGCTCTGGGCGTGGCCCAGCACGAGGACTGGATCTCGGCCAGGATCGGTCTCTCCGCCACCCTGCCTCCCGGCGCCACCGACGCGGACGCCCCGTGGAGCGACCTGCGAGTCCTGGCGGTGCTGACCGACGGGGACACCAATCTTCGAACCACCGTGGAGCTGCGGCAGGACGCTCCGGACAGCAAGGAGTGGTCGGGTCAGATCGAGGTGCTCCGGGACGACCACGCGGGACGTGCGAGTCTCGCCGCCTACGCCGTCGCCACCGTCGACGGCGTGGAAGGGCGGTCGATCACCGAGACCGATGCGGACTGGACCGTCGACGTGGTCGCCGAAGAGCCGCTGGGCGGCCTGCGGCTCGACGTGAAGCAGGCCGGCTTCTCCAAGAGCGCGAGGGAGTGGCTGCGTCCCTACGCCGACGTGCCGTGGGTGATCGACACCTCGGGTCGACTGCCACTCGTGATGATCAATACGGACGTCGAGGGGTTCTCGGACCTCCTGGGCGGCAATGGCGGCGGGATCGAGAACAAGATTCACGAACTCCTGCTCTCCCAGATGGCCACGGATGTCTGGACTGCGGTGTTCCACAGTGCCGTGGGCGATCTGGAGGTCGAACCGGACGGCTCGCCGGTCTTCCCCACCGACTGGAGGGGAGAGGTTCTGCGGGAGATGCTCCCCGACGTGGCCCCGGGGCTGCACGTCGAGGAGGCACTGCGCCGGGTCCATCGACGGCGGACCGACGACGCCGGCTGGGTGGAACTGCAGACCCGAATCCACTACGCCGCCGTACGTCGCGCGGGTGCGAGCAAGGCGGTCGCCACCGCCCTGCGCGCGTTGCAGCAGATGAACCGAGAGGACAGCGAGTGATCGAGAAGCCCCATCACGTTCCCGAGCGGCTCGGTCTCCTGTCCGGAGCCGCCGCCGACCCCTTCCTCACCGAGGACCTTCTCAGAGGGGTGCAGGGACACGGCGGTGTCGACCTGGCCAAGGTCGTCGAGCGCCTGCCGGAGGACGACGCCAGGTGGGCGGTGGAGCCGCTGAGGGACCTGGTGGACGACGCGATGTTCCAGTTCAAGGAGAATCGGACGGACGCCGACGGCTGGTTGGCGCCCCGATTGCACGCGACGCTCCGCCTCACCCGGCGGGAAGCCGCGGACAAGAGGATCTGGAACCACATCGCGCTGGCCGTCGCGCCGGACTACGTGGCGTGGAGGCACCCCCCGACGGCTTCGGAGGGCAAGGTTCCCCGCATCAACCCGGTCCGGTTCAAGGGCGCTCCGGACCGTCAGTGCTTCTCCCGGTTGTGGTGGGCGGCGGAGATGTTCCGCAACGGCGCCGACTACACGCCGGTGGTGAGGGCCTGCTCCAACCAGGACCTCATTCACAACGCCCTGCGCGTGAGCCTGGTGGACCACAGGCCCACGGCTCAGGCCCTGGTGCGGATCCTGGAACGAGGCATCGCCACCACCGGGCGGGAGATCAACGGGCTGATCACGGCGATCAACACCGCCGGCGCCACTGTGATCTACGACGCGTTCGCCGAGGACGAGCCACGCGAACCCGGGGCGCTGCGCCAGTGGATCGCGGATGCCGAGTCCGCGCCGCCCGTGCCCCGGCACGTTCTGCCCACCGGGCCGGATGAGGAACCCGTCCGGGAGGATTCGGTGGCGAAGCTCACCGAGTACTTCGCCGACCTCTTCGAGACGGCACCGGTCAGGGGACGGACACCGCAGGGCTGAGAGGAGGGGTCACTTGCCGGTGAGCGGGTGCCCTTCCCACTCACCGTGCTCGCGTACCTTCGCCGGCTCGCCGGGCCGCCAGGCCTCCAGATCCGCGACGGCCTGCTCCAGCCTGGCGCGCGCCTGTTCGTCCGACAATTCGGGTTCGAGGACGTGCCGCAGCACGTGCAGGGCGAGTAGGGGCGGCACGGCGTTGCCGATCTGCTGGGGCTGGTCCTTGCCGCTCCAGGGGTATGCGACCGGAAAGGTCTGGAGCACTCCGGCCTCCGCGAAGGTGAACCGGGCGCACTCTTCCGGGAGGTCCTCTTTCGTGTCCTTGTGCACCAGCCGGTTCCGGGACACCTTTCCCGTGATCGTCGCGGACGGCGCGTCGTGGTCGCGTTCGCCCCGCGCGCCGGGGTCGCCGCCGGTCCCGTAGTTCGAGACGACGGTGAAGGCGGGGCGGTCCGGAAGATCGGGCGCGATGCTCCGTGCCTTCTTGAGAGCCGTCTCCATGGACACCCATGACTTCTTCGGAGTCCTGTCCACGGCCGTCTCCTCGGGGTCCCAGAGGAGGGCACCCTCCTCCTTCGACGCCCGGGTGGGAACAGGGCGACGGTAGCGCTCATGGGTCTCGGCCACCTCGGGGATCTCGGCCTCACCGCGCCGGGCCATGAGCACCGCGCGCTTGCGGGTCTGCGGGACCCCGAACGCCTCGGTGAACATCAGCTGCGTCCTCGTCCGATAGCCGAGGGTGGCGAGCACCTCGGTGTACTTCTCCCACACCGGCATGACAGCCGGGACCTGCTCCAGGATCACGGCCTCGAAGGGCTCCAGCCCTGGGCGTCGGGACCGCTCGATCACCCACCACAGCGGTTGGAGGACCAACCCCGTCCGCTCGTCGCCCAGTTTTTCGAGTTCGGCCTTCTTGCTCTTCAGCACGGCTCCCAGGGAGCTGTACTGCGCGACCAGGTCATTGAGGTCCGCGTCCTCGGGAGCGAGATCCCTCGAGGCCCTGAGTGCCTTCAGAACGCGATCGATTCTCTCCTGGGAACTGCCGTCCTCCTGGAGGCTCTTCCGGATGGCCTTGCGTTCCACCGCACGGAGAGCGTCGACCTCGCGCTTCTCGGCCTTGATCCGCTTGGCCTCGGCGGCCTTTTCCCCGAGTTCCTCGGTGATCTCCCGCCAGGTGCGGGAGATGTCCTCCCACTTCGTCTCGTCCCCGCTCACGACGGCATGCAGGCGTTCGATGTACCCGAGGACATCGTCCAGGGCTCTGCGACCTGCACCGTGGCCCGCCACGGTGAAGGTCTGGCAGGGAGGCCCCCCAGTCAACACCTGTGCGTGGGGAAAGTGCGATGCACTGTACTTCCTCACGTCGCCGTGGAAGGTGTCCATCCCCGCGGCCTCGCGGGTGGCGCATGCGTCGTCGTCCCATTCGATGCCGGTGACCTGATACCCCAGGACATCAGCTGCCACATCCAGTCCGCCCGGCCCCGCGAACAGATCCAAGATGCGGAAACCCGCAGGTGGGGGCGGTGCGTTCTCGATGTGACTCATGGGCTTGAAGTGTAGCCGGCGATCGGGGGTGCCGTTCCCCCCTTTGCCTGTGCTCCCGCGGGCGACCGAAGCGCGGCCGAGATGGCTGCGCCGAGCGCTGCGCCCACGGGCGGAGGAGTCGCGTGTCCGATCTGTCGGTAACGAGCTGTCTTCCGTCCCGTGATCCGCCACTCCGGTGGGAACGACTGGAGTACGGCCGCCTGGTCCACCGTGATCTTCAGCATCTCTGAGACGTCGTTCGAACGCGGCCACACGTAGTCCGGCCCCGGCACCTCGTCGGCGAACGCACCGGCGTTCACCCCCATTCGTGCCCAGGCACGCTTCGTGCCGGTCGGACCGAGGTCCGGCCCGCCCCTGTTGTCCGAGCCGCCGACGAGCGTCGGTGCCACGGCCCGCGCCTGATCCGCCCAGGCGTCCGCCTCGGCCCAGCCCCGGGCGCCCATCGAGCGACGAAGCGCCCGACCGGCCGAGACGTGTTCGCTCACCGTCGGGGTAGGAGGAGCGAAGGTGCGGGCCCACGGCTTCTTGAGCGCCACCAGAACGCCTTGCAACCGTTCCTGCGGGACGCCGAAATCGGCCGCATTCAACACGAACCAGTGGAAGTCGTAGCCGAGATGCGTCAGCTCCGCCTCGATGAACGACCTGATGTCCGCGTACAGGGGCGAGTCGACGAGGGCGGGCATGTTCTCCAGCAGCAGGGCGCGCGGCTGGACGGCGTGGACCAGGTAGACAGCGGCCTTGAGCAACCGCAACTCGGGCTCGCTGTCCCCACGTCCCACTGCGGCGGAAGCCTTCACTCGGGGAAGTCCCGCCGAGAGGAGATCGACGTCCAGGGCCTCGGGATGCTCCTCCGGTAGGAAGTCGATCAGGTCCTCGCAGACGACGTTCCACTGCGGACGATTGGCCAGCAAGGTCTCGCAGGCCTGAGATTTGTTGTCGAGCAGCAGCGCCGGTGAGAAGCCGGCGCTCTCCAGCCCCGAGGCAAGACCGCCCGCGCCCGCGCAGACGTCCACGAAAACCAACGGGTCAGCCATGTGTCCCCCCTCTTCCCCCGCGTTACATACGGTCCGACGGTCCCGCACTCTCCTCGGGGCTCCCCTCGCCCCGCTTCTTCAGCGTCACCGTGGCCTGCACTGCCGCCGCCACCTCGTCGGGCGGGACGTGTTCCCAGAACCGTAGAACGGTCCATCCCGCGGACGTGAGATGTCCAGTGGTCTCCTGGTCCCGTGCCATGTTCCGGTCCAGCTTGCGGCGCCACCACTCCGCGTTGGCCTTGGGGCTCGTCGCATGCTCGGGGCACCCGTGCCAGAAGCAACCGTCAAGGAACACCGCGATCTTGGCTCTGGGAAAGACGATGTCGATCGTCCGTCGGGACATGCCCGGCACGGGCACGTTCACTCGGTATCGGAACCCCGCGGCATGAAGAATCCTCCGCACCGCCACCTCCGGGACCGTGTCGCGAGAGTTCTGGCGACTCATGCGGGCGGAGACGCTGGGGGAGGAAGGGACAGCACCAGGCACACCAGCATTCTGCCGGCGCCACGGATGGCGCGGGAGGCAGCCCGCGCGCACCCAGGCTGACCAGGCCCGCGTGCTTCTCCCACATGCTTCCCTGGATTCACCGTATGACTGATGAGCCTTCCTACCCAGCCGCTGTCCGGGAGTCGTACGACACCGTGGCTGACGCCTACGCCGCCCTCGTCAAGCCACCGTCCGAGCTGGACCCGTTGTCACGCTCGACGCTGACCGCGTTCGCTGAACTCGTACAGGCATCCGACCGAGGACCGGTCGCAGACCTGGGCTGCGGTCCGGGCAAGGTGACGGCGCACCTGGCGGGCCTCGGGGTATCGCCAATCGGCCTCGACGTGTCCCCGAAGATGATCGGACTCGCGCGAACCGCCTTTCCAGACCTGCCGTTCCTGGTGGGCTCCATCACCGCCCTGGCGTTCGCAGAGGGCGCGCTCGGTGGCATCTTGGCCTTCTGCTCCACCCACCACACGCCTCCCGAGCTGCTGCCAGTCGTGTTCGCCGAGTTCCACCGCACCCTGGCGCCGGGTGGACATCTTCTCCTCGTCGGCCACGTGGGTTCAGGTGAGCATCGCCGCCCCACGCAGGCCTACGGCGGCCACGCCGTGTCCTTCGAGTCGTATCGCCTGCCCACCGACCGGCTCGCGCGCTTGCTGGACCAGGCCGGGTTCACCATCGACGCTCAGCTGGTGCAGGAGCCCGACGAGGAGTTGAAGTGGAAGAGCGCAAGCTTCCTCGCCCACAAGCCGACCACCGAGGAGGCCGGCTTGACCTCTCAGCCCCCGAGACGTCTCAGAAGTGAGTGCTGAGTGCCCTGACCTGCTGACGAAGCGCTTCCAGGTCGTGCAGGAGCGAGCATCGCCGGTCGCCATAGACTCCCCACATGGTGCAGAGCAGCGCAGCAGACGTCGACGCCTACCTGGCCGAGGCCCCCGAGGAGCGCAGGGACGTTCTCGTCAGGTTGCGGCAGCTGTGTCGGGCCGAGCTCAAGGGGTTCGACGAGGTCATGGCGTACGGGATGCCGGTGTATGAGCGGGGCGGGGTCGCGGAGATCGCGTTCGCGAGTCAGAAGCAGTACATCTCGTTCTATCTGATGCGCGGCGACGTCCGGGATGCGTTCGAGGAGCGGCTGGCCGGACAGAACATGGGCAAGGGGTGTCTGCGGTTCCGCAGGCCGGAGGGTGTGGATTTCGAGCTGGTGCGGGATCTGCTGCGGGCCACCGCGGCCGCGCCGGGTGCCGTCTGCTGAGTGACGGTCGGCGCGCCGGCGGGGAGTGAGCCGCCGTCCCGGACGGCCGCTTCACAGGAACGCCGCCATGCCCATCCCCACCCCGAACAGCACGAAGAAGACCCCCCAGGCGAGATGCGCCGTCGCCGAGTACGACACCCTCCCCGGCCTGCCGTCCTTCGTGTGGACGACGACCACCCGGCGTGGGTCCCTCGGGTCGTAGCGCAGGACGACCGGGATGCCCGCGTGCAGGGGGTGGGACTCGTGGTTGAGCGGGGTGCGGCGGTAGGTCTGGGTGGGCGGGGCGTCGGGGCGGTCGACGGGCGGGGCGTGATAGCGGACCTGCGGGGGATGGATCGTGGGGCCCTCGCGGCGGGCGCTGCGGGCCACCTCGCCGCGGGTGCGGACGCCCCGGACGCCGAGGCGGTGCAGGGCCCGCCTCCGGCGCAGGGCGTCGCGCAGGACGTGGGCGCCCCAGGCCGTCGCGGCGGCGGCCATGACGAGCGTGATCGTGACCCATGGCTGGTCCATGTGGCCTCCCCCGAAGCCGATTTCAGTCGTCCCCAGGGAGACGGATGCGGTCGGGCGCCGGTTCCGGCCGGTGGTGCACCTGGGCGTCCGTTCGCCGAGATTCAGGGGACGGACGCGCACGGCCGGTCAGTCGGCTCCGTGGCACTCCCCGTACGGCCGGCCCGAGCCGCACCAGCACGCCGCCGTCCGCTCCGGGGGCCATGCCACCGCGCGGCCCCGGGCCGCCAGGGTGGTGGCGTACTGGGGGAGCAGGGCCGGGTCGGCGGGGGAGCTGAGCTCCGAGGCGGCGAAGGCCTCGTACGACGGGACCGTGCCCGTGACGATGCCCAGGTTCGGTGTGCCCGACGACGCGAGCTCGCGCAGAGCCGCCTCTATGGTCGCCAGGTGGGCGTCGTAGGACGGGTACTCCTCCGCCAGGTCCGGGTACGCCTCCGTCAGTTCCGTCAGCTCGTTGGCCGGCCAGTGCAGGACCGCCACCGGGAACGGGCGGGACAGGGCCTCGCGGAACGCGCCCAGCTCCGCGCGCAGGCGGACGATCTCCGCCTCCAGTTCCGCCGGGTTCTCCGAGCCGAGCGACCACACGCGCTTGGGGTCGTGGAGTTCGTCCAGGGTGATCGGCAGGGTGTGGACGGTGTCCGCCAGGGCGTCCCACTCGTCGTGCGCCGCGCCGAGCATCCGCCGGACGCGGTGGCGGCCGAGGAGGAGCGGGTGGGTGGCGCGGGGAGGGGTGGTCCCCTCGGTCAGGAGGAGGCGTACCGCCTGCGTGAACGTCTCGTGTGCCTGTTCCAGCTCGTCGTGCGACTCCAGGGACTCCGCGACGATCACCCAGGGGGCGGGGTCGCGCGGGGCGGCCGCGCGGATGCCGGTGATGATCGCGCGGGCCTCCGCCTCGTGGCCGTACTCCCACAGGTTCGAGGCTTTGAGGGCCCGGACCAGGTACGGGGCGTCCAGTTCCTGGGAAGAGGCCAGGAGCCGGTCGTAGAGGGCGGTCGCGGCGGGGCGGTCGCCGGAGAGTTCGCGGTGGGCGGCGGCTCGCAGGAGCAGGGCCTCGGCGTCCTCGGGGTAGAGATCGGCGGTCCGCTCCAGTCGGGCGGCTTCGGCGGTGTGGTCGACGTTTTCGGCAGGCGTGTCGGGGCGCATGGGGGACACCGTACTGCCGACGGGTGACAGGGGGTGAGAGCGCAGGGGCGGGCGGTCCGCGCCAGGACCGTTCTGTCGCTCCCTGACTGTCACCTCCACCACCAGCGCCGGGACCGTTGCTGCGATGTCCGTGCCCGTGGCGTCCGGCACACCGGCCGCGGAACCGTCGTGCCCGGCCGGACGTTGAGGTGGTGCCGGGGCCCGGACTCGATCCGGACCCGCGATCCGGTATAACTCCGGTAGGGGCAGGTTCGACACGGCTCCATGAGACAGCGACAGGGAGGGGGGCCACGGGTGATCCGTCATCGGGTGACCGTGCGTTCCGGCTTCGCCGTGCTCCTCCCGCTGCTCCCGGTCGTGCTGCTCCTGCTGCCCGCCGCCGGTGGCCTCTCCGTGGTCGACGTCGCGCTCGCCGCGACCGCCGCGGCCGGCACCGCGCTCTCCGTCTGCGCGTTCGTCGCCGCGCGCTGCGCGCCCGCCGTCCCGCCCACCCGGGTGCGCACGGCCATCCGCGACCGGGACCGGCGTACCGCCTTCCTGCCCCAACGCGATCCCGACGCCAAGGGACGCACCCGGCCCCGAGCGCCCGGACACGCCCTCCCGGCGACCGCCGCGTAGGGCACTTCTTCACGCTCGTTCGTTCACCGTGCCCCGCTGCGGGTCGTCCTGCCGTCATTCCCCACCCCGGTTCTTCCGGTACTTCCGGCACGACGAGACCCCCGGAGGGCTCACCCATGTCCGTCTTCGCAAGCCTTGTCGACCACCTGGCCGACCTGCTCCAGCCGCTGTTCGGCCTCTCCGCGGCGGCCGCCGCGATCGTCCTGTTCACCGCGCTCGTACGCCTTCTCGTCCACCCCCTCTCCCGGGCCGCCGCGCGCGGGCAGAAGGCCCGGGTGGCGCTCCAGCCGCGCATCGCCGAGCTGCGCCGCAAGCACCGGCACAACCCCGAGAAGCTCCAGCGGGCCGTGCTGGAACTGCACACCGCGGAGAAGGTGTCGCCGCTGTCCGGCTGTCTGCCGAGCCTCTTCCAGCTGCCCGCGTTCTTCCTGCTGTACCACCTGTTCTCCAGCGAGACGATCGGCGGACGCGCCAACGAGCTCCTCGGACACCGGCTGCTCGACGCTCCGCTCGGCGGACGGTGGGCGGACGCGCTCGGGGACGGCGGGGTGTTCGGCGGGGCGGGGCTCGTCTATCTCGGGCTGTTCGCGGTCGTCGCGGTGGTCGCCTGGTTCAGCTACCGGCTGTCGCGGCGCATGATGGCCGCCCAGCCGATGGCAGCCGGCGCGGGGGACGGCGAGCAGGTGCCGGGACTTGGCGCGGTGACCAAGGTGATGCCGTTCATGTCGTTCCTCACGCTCGTCACCGTCGCCGTCATGCCGCTGGCGGCCGGGCTCTACATGGCGACGAGCACGACCTGGAGCGTCGTGGAGCGGGCCGTGCTCTACCGGTGAACGCCGTTCACGCACGGTCCAGTACGTGAACCGGGTCTTGCGGAGTGCACCGCCGACTTGGAGGATCGACCAGTCCTCCGACGGCTGCGCCCCGCCGCATCCGGATCGTTTCCGTCGGACGGGCCCCGCGATCGAGGGAGACGTGACCATGAAGCTGCTGCGAGTCGGTACGGAGGGACAGGAGCGGCCCGCGCTGCTCGACTCCGAGGGGATCCTGCGGGACCTCTCGGGGCTCGTCGCCGACATCGACGGGGCTCTGCTCGCCGACGGGGCGGCGCTCGACCGGATCCGCGCCGCCGCCGACACGGGCGAACTGCTCGCGCTGGACGAGGAGGGGCTGCGGATCGGACCGCCGCTGGCGCGCATCGGCAAGATCGTGTGCATCGGGCTCAACTACCACGACCACGCCCGTGAGACGGGGGCCGAGCCGCCCGCCGAGCCGGTGATCTTCTTCAAGGCGGCGGACACGGTCGTCGGTCCGAACGACACGGTGCTGGTGCCGCGCGGGTCGGTCAAGACCGACTGGGAGGTCGAGCTGGCGGTCGTGATCGGGCGGACGGCGCGGTATCTGGAGTCGGCGGAGGAAGGGCTCGCGCACGTCGCCGGGTACGCCGTCGCGCACGACGTCTCCGAGCGGGAGTTCCAGATCGAGCGGGGCGGGACCTGGGACAAGGGGAAGAACTGCGAGACGTTCAACCCGTTGGGGCCGTGGCTGGTGACGGCGGACGAGGTGGGTGATCCGCAGGATCTGTCGCTGCGGCTGTGGGTGAACGGGGAGCTCAAGCAGGACGGGTCGACCGCTGATCAGATCTTTCCGGTGGGGGAGGTCGTGCGGTACGTCAGTCATTTCATGACGCTTTATCCCGGGGATGTGATCAACACCGGGACGCCGGCGGGGGTGGCGATGGGGCGGGCCGAGCCGAAGCCGTATCTGCGGGCGGGGGATGTGGTGGAGCTGGAGGTCGGGGGGCTGGGGCGGCAGCGGCAGGTGTTCGAGGGGGCGTGAGGGGGGAGGGGGGTGGGGGTGTTTTTCGCCCCCGCCGCCCCTTCCCGTCCCGTTCCTGGGGCTCCGCCCCAGACCCCGTTCGCGCAGTTCCCCGCGCCCCTAAGCCTCCTGGGCCTGGGTCAAGTAGTGGTCCAGGGCTTCCACCACCATTTTGTGGTCCTCGAGTTGGGGGAGGCCTGAGACCGTCACCGCTCCGATGACGCCTGCGCCCTCCACCGTGATGGGGAAGGAGCCGCCGTGGGCCGCGTAGGTGTCGAGGTCGAGGCGGGAGGAGGCCTCGAAGGTCGTGCCCTTGGCGCGGTGGCGGGCGCCCACCAGGTAGGAGGCCGAGCCGTAGCGCTCCACCACCCGGCGCTTGCGGGCGATCCAGGCGTCGTTGTCGGGGGCCGAACCGGGCAGGGCGGCGTGGAAGAGCTGCTGGCCGGAGCGGTGGATGTCGATGGCCACGGGAGCCTGGCGCTCCCGGGCCATCTCCACCAGCAGGGAGCCGAGCGCCCACGCGTCGTCGTACGTGAACTGCCGGAAGACCAGGCGGCGTTCCTGGGCCTCGAGCTCCTCCACGGTCGGGGTGAGTTCGGGAGTGGTCACAGCGTCACCGTCACCTTCTCGTGGGCGGAGCGGCGGGCCGCCTCCAGTACGTCGAGGGCGGCGGCCGCCTCCAGCGCGGTCACCGGGTTGGGGGCGCCGTCCAGGAGGGCACGCGCCACGCCCGTGTAGTAGGCGGGGTAGTCGCCCGGGAGGGTCGGTACGGCGGTGCCGCCGCCGGTCACCGGGGACTCGCCGGCGCCGACGCGGCCCCACAGCTCCTCGGGCTCCGTGCCCCAGCCGGGGCCGGGACGCGCGCCGTCGCGCAGGGCGGCCTCCTGGGGGTCGAGGCCGTGCTTGACGTAGCCGGCCTTCGAGCCGAGGACACGGAAGCGCGGGCCGAGCTGGGCCGTGGTCGCGGAGACGTAGAGGTGGGAGCGGACGCCGCTGGCGTGCGTGAGCGCGATGAACGTGTCGTCGTCGGTCCGCGCGCCCTCACGGCGGATGTCCGTCTCGGCGTACACGGAGGTCACCGGGCCGAAGAGGACCAGGGCCTGGTCGACGACATGGCTGCCGAGGTCGTAGAGGAGACCTCCGATCTCCGCCGGGTCGCCGGACTCGCGCCAGCCGCCCTTGAGCTGCGGGCGCCAGCGCTCGAAGCGGGACTCGAAGCGGTACACGTCACCGAGCCCGCCCTCGTCGATCAGCCGGCGCAGGGTGAGGAAGTCGTTGTCCCAGCGGCGGTTCTGGAAGACGGAGAGGAGCAGTCCGCGCTCCTCCGCGAGCGCCGCCAGCTCGCGGGCCTCGGCCGCCGTACCGGCGACGGGCTTGTCCACGACGACCGGCAGCCCGGCCTCGATCGCGGTGGTGGCGAGCGGGACGTGCGTCTTGTTCGGGGACGCGATGACGATCAGGTCCAGCTCGTCGGCGCGGTCGAACAGCTCGTCCGGGGTCGCGGCGAGGCGTGCGTCCGGGAACGCGGCGCGGGCCTGCTGCTGCCGCTCGGGGTTCGAGGTGACCACCGTGTCGAGCGCGAGGCCCTCGGTCGCGGCGATCAGCGGGGCGTGGAACACGGAGCCCGCGAGGCCGTAGCCGACGAGGCCGACGCGGAGGGGAGTGCCAGTCATGGGACTACTTTCGCAACGCTGTTGCCAAAGTGCAAGCGGGAGGGAGAATGGGCGGGTGATGAGGTCGAACGAGGGCAGCGGTGCGGGCGGCGGCGCGGGCAGCGGTGCGGGTGGCGGCGCGGGCAGCGGTGCGGGTGGCGCGGGGCGCGCGAGCGGTGCCGGGCAGCTGGGGGTGAACCTGCTCGCCCTGCGCAGCCACAACACCGCGCTCGTGCTGGATCTGCTGCGGACCGCCGGAACGGAGGGCATCAGCCGGCTGGAACTCGCCGAGCGGACCGGGCTCACCCCGCAGGCCGTCAGCAAGATCACGGCCCGGCTGCGGGAGGACGGGCTCGCCGCGGAGGCCGGACGCCGGGCGTCCACGGGCGGCAAGCCGCGCACGGTGCTGCGCCTGGTGCCGGAGGCGGGGCACGCCGTGGGTGTGCATCTCGACCGCGACGAGACACGGGCGGTGCTGGTCGACCTCGACGGGACGGTGGTGGCCCGGCGGAGGGCGCCGCTGGACCTGGGGGCGGGGGCGGACACGGTGCTCGCGGGCGTGGCCGGGGTCGTCGAGTCGCTGCGGGCGGAGATGGCCGGCAGTCGGCGCGCGCCGCTCGGGGTGGGGGTGGCGCTGCCGGGGCCGCTCGATCACCGGCGGGGAGTGCTGCACCGGGTGACGGGGTTTCCCGAGTGGGACGGCTTCCCGCTGCGGGACGCGCTGGCGGAGCGGCTGGATGTGCCGGTGGTCGTCGACAAGGACACCAACGCGGCGGCGCTGGGGCTGGCGGTCGGGGGAGTGGGCGGTTCGTTCGCCTACCTGCACCTGGGGACGGGGCTCGGGGCGGGGCTGGTGATCGGGGGGAGTGTGCACCGGGGGCCGCGGACGGGGGCGGGGGAGTTCGGGCACCAGGTGGTGCAGCTGGACGGGCCGCCGTGCGGGTGCGGGGACCGGGGGTGTGTGGAGGTGCTCTGTCTGGGGGCGGTGGCTCGGGGGGAGGTGGAGGAGGCGGCGCGGGTGCTGGGGGCGGCCGCGGCGAATCTCGTGGGGTTGCTGGACATCGATCTCGTGCTGCTCGGGGGGCGGACGATCGAGGCGGCGGCGGAGACGTTCCTGGAGGGGGTGCAGGCGGTGTTGGCGGCGCGGGCGGGGCGTACGGGGGAGGCGACGGTGCCGGTGCGGCTCGCGGGGGGTGGGGTGCTCGGGGTTGCGGAGGGGGCGGCGCAGCTGGTGCTGGCGCCGGTGTTCGGGCGGGGGGACGCGTGAGGGTGTGGGCCGGGGGGTGTCTGCGCAGCCCGGCGTTTGCGGGGTGCCTCCCCCACTCTCGGCTTCTCCCCCACCCTCGGCTGCGCTCGGGCGGGGGGACCCCCATGAGCGGGAGGTACCCCCACCGCCCACCCGTGCCGCCCTGGGGGCACCTCCCAGGCCGTTGAGGCACTGGGGGAGGCACGACTGCCCGCGGCTGCGCAGGGGCATTCCCTCATGATCCGGGGCTGTTTAGGCTGGGGCGCACGCAGGAACGCGTACGGCAGGAGATCCCGCACATGGCAGACCGCAAGCCGATCGAATCGTGGCTCACCGACATGGACGGGGTGCTGATCCACGAGGGCGTACCGATCCCCGGCGCCGACGCCTTCATCAAGAAGCTGCGCGAATCCGGCAAGCCCTTCCTGGTCCTCACCAACAACTCGATCTACACCGGGCGCGATCTGCACGCCCGGCTGCGCCGCATGGGGCTGGAAGTCCCGATCGAGAACATCTGGACCTCCGCGCTCGCCACCGCCCAGTTCCTGGACGACCAGCGTCCCGGCGGCTCGGCGTACGTCATCGGCGAGGCCGGACTGACCACCGCGCTGCACGACATCGGTTACGTCCTCACCGACCACGAGCCCGACTACGTGGTGCTCGGGGAGACGCGCACGTACTCCTTCGAGGCCATGACGAAGGCGGTCCGTCTCATCAACGACGGCGCCCGCTTCATCTGCACCAACCCCGACGAGACCGGCCCCTCCGTCGAGGGACCGCTCCCGGCGACCGGCGCCGTGGCCGCGCTGATCACCAAGGCGACCGGCAGGCAGCCGTACTTCGCGGGCAAGCCGAACCCGCTGATGATGCGCACCGGGCTCAACACCATCGGGGCCCACTCCGAGAGCAGCGCGATGATCGGCGACCGCATGGACACCGACGTGCTGGCCGGCATGGAGGCCGGGATGCAGACCTTCCTGGTGCTCACCGGCCTGACGAGGCCGGAGCAGGTGGAGAACTTCCCGTACCGCCCCTCGCAGGTCGTGGACTCCATCGCGGACATCGTCGACCTGGTCTGATCCCGGCACGGTTCACCCGTACGGAGCAGTCGGCGCCGGAGCGGGGATGCGGGTGCCAGGACCGCGCGGGACCCTCCAGGTGTGTCTGGAGGTTCACGATGGGTTCCCTGCGCATCACTCTCCGTGCGGACGGGGGTCGCCGGGAGGAACGCCTCCCGTCGGGCACCGGACGGCTGCTCGCCGGGGTGGCCTGGCTGGTGCTGCTGCTCGGGCTGTGGCTGTGGGGCGGTCCGGCACCGGCCGGTGCGCCCGCCGGGCTGACCGGGCCCGCGACCGGCGACATGGCGGCGGCCGGACGCCCGTCCCCCGCGCACTCCACCGCGGTGCCGCGCCGTCTCGACATCCCCGCTCTCGGTGTACGGGCTCCGGTGACCGCCCGCGGTCCGGACGAACACGGGGCCCTCGCGCCGCCCCCGCCCGGCGCGGTCGCCTGGTACGCGGACGGGGCGGCCCCGGGCGCTCCCGGCACCGCGCTGATGGCGGGGCGGATCGGTGACGCCGGGAACCCGCCCGCCGTCGGACAGGAGATCAGGGTGGTCGGTGCGGACGGCGAGACCGCCGGGTTCACCGTGCGGGACGTCCGGGTCGTCGACCGGGACCACTACGACGCCCGGCAGGCCCACGCCCCGCGCCGCGACGGACGGCCCGAGCTGCGGCTGATCGCCTGCGCCGGGGCCTGCGTGGACTACGTGATCGCCACCGCGTACCCGGCCGGCGGCTGAGACACCTGGCCCGGCCGGCGGCCCGCTCCCCGGAGGCCGCCGACCGGGCCGGTCCTCGACCGCGCGGACGGCACGGGCCGCGGGAGTGACCCGGCGGGCCGCGCGGGAGGCCGGGAGGAGCCGGGGAGCGCGGGAGCACCGGCCGGACAGGGGCGCCGCCCGGCCGGGTCGGTGCGCACGACTCTAGAACGAAAGCGGAGCCGGGCCCAGGGGTGATTGACGCCAAGTCCCGTGCCCGTAGCGGTCCGTGATCGTCGCAGGTGGCCGCGGTCGCGGGCCCCGCCGACGCCGGTGCGGCCCCGCACCGGGCACCGTGCTGTAACAGCTCACGGACAAGGTGGGATCGGCCTCGTGGGTGCCGCGGAGCGTATGTCAGGATTGGGGCTCGGAACACATGGAACAAGTGCACCCAAGGGGGGTTGGATGTACGGCAGCAGGGGGGTCGGGGCGTTCGCCGGGAGGCGGGCGTCCGCAGCGGTGCTGGGGGCGGCACTGCTGATCACGGGGTGTTCCTCCTCCGGCGACGACAAGGGGGAAGGCCAGGGGGACGGGGCCGGCGGGGTCATCACGCAGCAGCCGAAGGAGGCCGACCCCTTCTGGGTCAACCCCGAGGGTCTCGCCGTGCGGAAGGTCGCCGAACTGCAGCAGGACGGCAAGAAGGGCGAGGCCGAGCAGATCCGCAAGATCGCCGAGCAGCCCGTCGGCGAGTGGATCAGTCCGGAGAACCCCGAGGAGCAGGTGCGCGGCCTCACCGAGGGGGCCGACAAGGTCGGCCGTACCGCGCTGCTGGTGCTCTACAACATCCCGCACCGTGACTGCGGCCAGTACTCGCAGGGCGGCGCCGCCGACGGCAACGCCTACCGTGAGTTCGTCGACGCGGTCGCCCAGGGCATCGGGGACCGTCCGGCGACGGTGATACTCGAGCCCGACGCGGTGCTGCACCTGGTGGACGGCTGCACCCCGCAGCAGTTCCACGAGGAACGCTACGACCTCCTCAGCGGCGCCGTCGCCAAGCTCAAGGGCCTGAAGAACACCAAGGTGTACCTGGACGCGGGCAACGCGGGCTGGGGCAACCCCGACCAGATCTTCGACCCGCTCAAGCGGGCGGGCATCGACCAGGCCGACGGCTTCGCGGTGAACGTGTCGAACTTCTACTCGACCGAGGACTCCATCGCCTACGGCAAGCAGCTCTCCGCCAAGGTCGGCAACAAGCCGTTCGTCATCGACACCAGCCGCAACGGCAACGGCCCCTACACCGAGGGCGCCGCGGACGAACGCTGGTGCAACCCGCCCGGCCGCGCGCTCGGCGAGACCCCGACCGTGGACACCGCGGACCCGCTGGTCGACGCCTACCTGTGGGTGAAGCGGCCCGGCGAGTCGGACGGCGAGTGCAAGGGCGGCCCGAAGGCGGGCCAGTGGTGGGCGGACTACGCCCTGGATCTCGCCGAGGCCAGCGACTGAAACCCGTGTGGTTCCGGTCGCTGTGAGGCGCTGAGGGGACCGGGGCAGGCCGGCCCGTCTGCCCCGGACAGCCCGTGTCCCGGAAGGACCTCACCGACCGGAGCACAGGTCGTCGACCTCGCCGCGGTCGGCCGCGAGTTCCTTCTCGCCGTCGTTCAGCTCCCGTTGGGCGAGCGTGCACACCCGCTCGATCCACCGCTCGGGGTCGAGCGGGACGACGGAGGCGCGCGAGCCGTCGAGGAGGGCGAGGGTTGCGCCGTCGGGGCTCGGGGAGCCCGTCGCCCCGTATCCGACGTGGTAGCGGTACAGCTCCTGACGCTCCGCCACGTCCCACACCAACTGCTCACCGGCCTCGGTGGTGGTGTGCAGGACACGGTCGTCCAGGAAGTTGCCGAACCAGTACACGTCGTCGTAGGTGAGGTCGAGATCGGTCCAGTCCTTCTTCCCGACGTCCCAGCGTCGCACCTGTCCCCCGGAGAACAGCACGACCAGCAGTTCTCCGTCGGGGGACAGAGCCATGGACCGTATCGACCGCTCGTCGCCGTCACGCGGGAACCACCGGGTGAACTCCCCGGTGTCGAAGTCCCAGACCCCGACCTCCTCCAGCGTGCGCACCACCGCCTGGGACGTGCCCGGGACGGCACCGGCGAAGGTCCAGGCCGCCTCGTTGGCGAGCTGGTACTGCTCCTGGACCGAGGGCTGATACGTCCTGCCGTCCTGCTCACCGGTGTCGAGCCGCCAGCGGGAGACGTAGGACAGTCCGGAGATCACCGCGTGGGTGTCGTCCGGGAAACCGATGCTGATCCACGACGGGGTGAGGCCCGTGAGGGGATCGGGCCCGGCCGCGGTCAGGCCGGACGGTGCGGGGAGCTCCAGCCGGTGCTCCTCGGTGAGCCGGGTCCTGCCCGAGTCCTCCCCGATCCGCCACACCAGGACCGTGCGCTGGTCCTCGGCGATGGTCAGGACCCGCTTCCCGTCCGCAGTGAACGCGGCGTACAGGGCGGCCAGCGGCTGTGACGCCCGCGCCGAGGCGAGCAACCGCCGGTCGGACAGGCCGAAGAGCCGCAGTCCGGTGCCGTCCCTGTCCACCACCGCCATCCTGTCGTGCGCCGCGTCCAGGGTGCGGATGCGGTGGATCAGCGCGTTGGTGTCGAACTCCCCGGGCGGCCGGACCCGTACGGTGACGATGCTCCCGCCGACGCCGACCGCCGCCCGCAGGTCGTCGGGGGGCCCGGCCAGGGCGACCGGGGGTGCGAACGGACGGCCGGTGACGTTCTGGTCCTCGACCGCCGGAGCCGGGGTGTCGAACGTGGCGGGCCATCCCTTCTCCAGGTCGAGGACCAGGAAGCGCAGCCGGCCGAGATCGGCGCCGATCCGGCCGGTGGGGTTGACCAGATACCGGCCGGACGCGTCGAGGCGGGGCGCGTACAGGGGGCACAGCCCGGGGAAGGCGGTGTTGTTCCAGTTCCGGAAGCGACGCGGTGTCCCGCCGAGCCGCCAGGCCTCCAGCACACCCTGTTCCGTGCAGGTGACCAGGACCTGCCCGTTGCCGCTGACCGTGGCGGAGGCGGTCGCCCGCTCGCCCCAGGGGCGGTGGAGCTTCCCGCGCTCCATGTCCCAGGAGACCAGCCTGCCGCGCCGGTCGTCCGCCTCGGCGCCGACGGGCACGATCCGCGCCACCACCGTGCCGTCCGCGCCGAACCACGCCTGCGCCGCGTCCCAGCCGCGGGGCGGGGTGAGCGTCCGGCCGGTGCGGCGGCCGGCGTCGGTGCGCCACACGAGCACGCCCTCCCGGGGGATCGCGGCGAGGACACGCTCACCGTCGCCGTCGAAGCGCAGGTCGTTCACGCCCCGCAGGTTGTCCTCGACGTCCGCGACCTTGCGCAGGGGGACGAGCTTCAGGGCACGCGGGTCGGGGTCGGCGGTGTCGCGCACGCCGAGCGAGACCAGGCCCCAGTCGCTCGCCCGGGCCACGACGCTCCCGTCGGGGGAGACCGCGATACGGGCGTTGTCGCTGTCCTTGGTGCGTGAGCGGGGTTCCTGCCGCTTCTTCCCCCGCAGGTCCACGTCCACGAAGCCGCCGTTCCTCAGCAGGGCGTACAGCCGCTCGCCGTTCTCGGTGAGCGCGACGCTGTCGACCTCGTCACGGTTCTCCAGCGCGATCCGCTCCACGTCCCGGAACCGCAGGTACTGCGCGAGCAGCGCGGACCGCGCGTCCGGGCGGGCGTCCGTGCGGTACGCGGCGGCGGTGAAGAGCGAGGAGGTCACCAGTGACACGTCGTCGTACGTCGCCGCCTGCTGGGCCAGCCGGTCCGACGCCAGCCGGCGCTGCTCCTCCAGCAGGTTGAGATACAGCACGGACACCACCGAGGCCGCCACCACGGCCAGGACGGTGACCGCCACGCCCAGCCGGCGCAGCCACCGCCGGCGCCGCTCGTACTTCTGCGCCTCGCGTCGCTTGCGTTCCCGCAGGGCGGTGCTCGCCGCGATGAACTCCCGGTCGTCGTCCGTCAGTTCGTCGTCCCGCTCGGCGAGCCACTGCTCCGCCGCGGTGAGCGCGGGATCCTCCAGCAGGGCCCCGTCCGGCCGGCCCTCCCGCCACCAGCGGGCCCGGTCGTAGCGCAGCTCTCCGCGCCAGGCGAGGAACGCGCGGTCGCTCTCCAACTGCTCGGCCAGCGGCTGCCAGTGCTCGATGAGGGCCTCGTGGGCCAGCTCGACCGTCTCGCCCCGCTCGGTGTCCGCGCCCAGCACCAGCACGCGCGCCTCGGCCAGGCGCCGGGCGATGGCCCACCGCTCCTCGCCCGCGTCGCGGCGGGCGAGCCGGGCCCGCAGTGCCGTGGTGCCGCCCGGGGGCAGCTGGATCAGCGCCCGGAGCAGTCCGGCCGCCGCCTGCGGGGGCGCGCCCCGCAGCGCGCGGCGCCAGGCGGAGTCGGCGGTGCTGCTCAGGACGCCGCCCACGCCGCCCAGTTCGCGGTAGGTGTCCAGGCGGAGCCGGCCGCCGACCTGTCGTTCCCACAGGGTGGTCAGGGCGAACCCCAGCAGGGGCAGGGCCCCGGGCCGGCCCGCCGCGTCCTCGACGAGCCGGTCGGCCAGCCCGCTGTCGTACTCCACTGCGGGGAAGGACCGCAGTGGCAGCCGGACCACCTCGGTGAGCTGCTCGCGGCTCATCAGGCCCAGGGGGTGGGCGGGGGCGCCGCCGACCAGCCGGCTCAACTCCGCGTGGCGCAGGGCGGCGTCCTGGAAGTCGGTGCGCAGCACCACGAGGACGCCGACGCCGTGCCGGGCGCAGGCGTCCCGGAGGGCGTCCACCAGCTCCCGCAGTTCGTCCTCGGGGCGCAGCAGCAGGGTCTCCGCCTGGTCGAGGGCCAGGACCGTCCCCGGGGCGGAACCCCGGTGACCGCGGTCCGTCAGGTCCGTCGGGTCCGTCAGTGTCTCGCGGACCGTGCGGGCGTCGGGCAGCCGGCCCTCGGCGCGCAGGGTGACGACCTCCATCCCCTGTTCCCGCAGACGGGGTGCCACGCCGGCCATCAGCAGGGAGGACTTGCCCGATCCGGAGGGCCCCGTCAGGGTCACACAGCCCTCGGGCAGCCCGTCCGGGCAGAGCAGGTCGACGACGGCGGTGACGTCCTCGTCCCGGCCGAAGAAGTGCGCGCTGTTCTCCTCGGTGAAGGGGCGCAGCCCGGGGAAGGGGGAGGCGGGCGCGAGGAGTCCGGCCAGGGCCGGTACCTCGTCGAGGACGGTGCCGGTCGGGATGCAGAAGCTCTGGCCGCGTCTCGGTGACGAGACCGACGCGACGACGCCCACCACGGCGCCGAGTTCCAGGTCCCACACCGCCGAGCCGCTGAAGCCGCGCTGGACCGGGTCGGCCTGGGCGTCGGACGGGGACATCTGCAGACGCCCGGTGCCGGTGCGGGCGCGCAGCACGGCGGTGTGCCAGCCGCCGCCGGTGCCGTCGTCGGGCAGTCCGAAAATGATCGCCGGGTGGTTCCACACCGTGCGGGGCGCCACCATCGGCACCGGGCGGGCGCCGGGGAGCGGGCCGGCCAGCGACAGGACGGCGACGTCCCCGCTGCCGTCCTCGCGCACCGGTACCCAGTCGCGGACGACGGCCTCGGTCTCCTCACCGGCCCTGAGGGCGAGACGGACCCGGACGGGGGAGGGCGGGGGCTCGGCGCGGGTGAGGGGGAGCCGGGAGGCGCCCAGGACGACATGGGCGCACGTCAGGACGAGGGTGGGGGCGATGAGCACCCCCAGGCCCCCGATGTGTCCGTCGGCGGCCGCGACCTGGACGGTCGCGGCGGCGAGGACGTCCTCGGCCACCTGTTCCGATGCGGTCGACTCGGCCATCTCCCGTTTCCCCCGCCACGGCTGTCCCGGACGCCGGCACTGTCGTACCGAGGTCACACCGGTGCCGCGCGCCCGGCAAGATTGTTTCGGGCCAACGCCGACCGTCCGGCCGGCCGCCGTACGCACGGGAAAGGGGGCGCCCCCTCACGGAGGGCGCCCCCTGTCCCACATCCGTGCCGCTAGGGCACCTGGACCCACTGGGCCTTGCTGGGCGTGCCGTCGCCGGTGTTGACGAAGAGCATGTACCAGCCGGACTGGACCAGGTTCCGGTTCTCCGGGACCGTCACGGTGATCTTGTCGCCGTCGGTCTCGAAGTCCAGCGCGATGGAGCGCTGGTCCACGTCGGTGACGTGGGTGGAGGCGCTCGGCCGGATCAGCCGGGCGCTCTTGACCGACGCGGCGTCCTTCGAGGTGAAGGTGCCGGACTCACCGCGCTCGATGGTCTTCGGACCGCCCGACAGGTCGGGCTGCTCGGTGTCGCCGTACAGGTACGGCGGGGTGTAGATCTCGATGCGCTGCTCGAACTTGCCCGGCTTGGTGTTGGCCTTGTCGGCGTAGAGCGAGTCGGAGCCGAAGACCATCACGCGGCCGTCGGGCAGCAGGATCGAGCCGGAGTGGTAGTTGCGGCCCACCAGCGGATCGGCGACCCGCTCCATCTCGTTCTTCTCCGTGTCGTAGATCCGCGCCTCGAGGATGTTGGAGTCGCTGCGTCCCCGGTAGTCCTCCGAGCCGCCCGTGATCAGCACGTCGTCGTTCGGCAGGACCGACGCCTGCGGGTAGCGGGTGCCCTTGTCCAGCGAGGGGCCGTCCACGAACGTGGGGTCGTCGGCCTTGAGGTCGACGATCCGGGTCTTCTCACTGGACAGCTTGGACTCGCCGACGCCGCCGCCGCCGATCACCATGTACTTCTCGTCCTGGGCGGGCGGCAGCAGCACCGTGCCGGACGTCTCCATCATGTTCGGGTCGCTGAGCCCGGGGATCTTGTCGAACTTGTTGGTCTCCAGGTCCCAGACGCCGGGCTCGCGGCCCACGTCGTCCGGTCCGTAGCCGGCGTTGGAACCCGAGTAGAAGATCTTGCCGTTCTGCATCAGGAACAGCGCCGGGTACGTCGGGAACTGACGCTCCTCCTCGGTGTACGTCCATTCCTTGGTCTTCGGGTCGTAGACCTCGTTCTTGCCCGGGACCAGCTGGCCGATGTCGTCGAGGCCGGAGACGCTGAGGATCTTGCCGTCGCTCAGGGTGGTGAGCGTCGGGTACCAGCGGGACTCCTTCATCGGATCGACCTTGATGTACTTCTCGGCGACCGGGTCGAACTCGAAGGCGTCGTCGATGCCCTGGAAGTCCTTCTTGTCCAGGGCGAGCTTCTCGGCGATGCCGTAGGTGTTCTTCGCGTCCTCGCCGGTGAGACCCTGCACGGTGTAGTTGTCCTGCGTGCCGGTCGCGTACTTGTTGCCCTCCTTCTCCGCCTCGACGTAGGTGCGGCCGTAGCCCGGGGTGTTGCCCAGGAACTCGCCGGTCTCCTTGTCGAAGTTCTTCTTGGCCCGGGGGACGAGCACCGGGTCCTTGGAGACGAAGGTCTTGCCGTTCTCCTTGCCGGTGAACCTGGTGCCGGCCGGCAGGGTGATCGGCTTGTCCGGGTTCTCGTTGTGGACGACCATCAGGCCGCCCGCCTTCTTCACGTCACCCTTGAGCTTCTCGTACCGCTTGGTGCCGCCCGCGATGAGCAGGTTGCCGTTGGCCAGCTGGGTGTGGCCGGTGCAGAACAGGTCGGCGGGCGTCGGCACCTTCTTGATGGTCCCCTTGACCGGGTCCCAGATGCGGGTGTCGTACTTCTTCGCGTCGAAGTTGTCCTGGTTGTTGCCCGAGCCCGCGACGAGCAGCACCTTGCCGGTGCGCAGCAGCGCCGCGTGGATGGTGTTCTGCCGGTACTCCTCGGGAAACTCGATGATCTCCCACTTGCCGTTCGCGGCCTTGTACTCGGGCTGGTTGATCTTGTACTGGTGGTATTTCTCGGTGCCGAAGCGGTACAGCCACGGCCCGTTCATTCCGGCCAGCGCTAGTACCACCGCCGTGCCTATCGCGATCCGACGGGCGCGACGGCGGCCTGCACGGTCAGTCATTCCTTACGTCCCCCAAGTCCACCCAGGGCGATTTGCATGGTCTGGTCGTTGCCGGGGTTGCCGCCCCCGGGTCCTCCCGGCCCTTCGGGGCCTCCTGATCCGCCCGGTGCGCCATGGGAACCGGCCCAGCTGGGCCGGGCGTGCGGCTGGTGCGGGGCGTGCTGCTGCGGCAGCTGCTGCGTCCGGGGCGCTTCGTCGTCCTCCGGCCGGCGTCCGCCCGCATGGGCACCGGGCTTCTTGCGGTCCTGCCGCATACCGTGGCGCCAGGCGAACATCGGCGCGGCGGTGATCAGCAGGGCGAAGGTGGCCCAGATGACCATCGCGGGGTGGGAGTGTCCGTAGACGAAGCCCGCGGTGATGGAGCCACCGAAGATCAGGATGAAGTACCAGTGGTACCGGAAGGTGCCGAACCAGGTGTCCGGGCTGGCCGAGTCGCCCTTGGGGGTGACCACGAACTTGCTCTTCTTGCGCAGGACGGAGTCGATCAGCGCCTTCGCGTAGAGCGGGGCCGACAGCGCGGACATCACCATGCCGGCCACACCGCCGGAGCCCTCCGGCTCGTGCGGCGAGACGTTGTGGCGGCGGTTCCAGATGTAGAGGCCGATCTGCAGCGCGGAGGCGTTGCCGTAGAGCATCAGCCAGATGGTGGGGTCGATGTTCACACCCGAGGCGCCCAGGCCCAGGAACAGCGCACAGCTGATCGCCGCCAGGATCCAGTTCAGGGCGGACATCGGGTAGAAGATGATCATCATCGTGTAGTTGAAGAGCTTGCTCGGCGGGAGCGAGTAGAAGCCCTTCCAGTACTGCCCGAGGATCGTCTCGTACGTACCGCGCGACCAGCGCATCTGCTGGGTGAAGAAGTCCGTCCAGGCGTTGGGGCCCTCGCCCACCGCGAGCACGTCCGGGGTGTAGACCGAGCGCCACTTCTTCCCGGTCGCCGGGTTCTTGTGGCGGTGCATCTCGAAGCCGGTCGCCATGTCCTCGGTGATCGAGTCGTACAGACCGCCGATCTGCTTCAGCGCCTTGATGCGTACGGCGTTGGAGGTGCCCACGAACATCGGCGAGCCGTAGCGGTTGCCGGCGCGCTGGATCAGGGCGTGGAAGAGGAACTGCTGGGACTCCGCGGCCTTGGTGACGAAGTTGTCGTAGTTGCCGTAGACCTGCGGGCCGATGACGAAGCCGACGTCCGGGTCGCGGAAGAAGCCGAGCATCCGCTCCAGGTAGTTCGGCAGGGGCACGTGGTCGGTGTCGACGGAGGCGAAGTAGTCGTAGTCGTCACCGTGCGCGTCGAGCCAGGCGTTGTAGTTGCCGTGCTTGGTCTTGGCGCGGTGGGCGCCCTTCTTCTGGTTCCACTTCGCGATGCCCTTGCGGGAGAAGTGGCGCACCCCGAGCCGGGCGCAGACCTCCTTCACCTCCGGGTCGTCGCCCTCGTCGAGCAGCCAGACGTGCATGGTGCCCCGGTGGCGGATCCTGACGGCCGCCTCCAGGGTCTTCGTCACCATCTCGATCGGCTCCTTGCCGGGCACGAACGAGGTGAGGAACGCCACACGGGTGCCGGTCTCGGGCACCACCGGGATCGGGTCGCGGGCGACCAGGGTGGCGTGCGCGTTCGACAGCACGTTCATGCAGCGGAAGAACTCGATCAGGCCGATCGAGACGAGCATGACGATGTCGAGGGTCGGCAGCCACTCGAACTCCACGTAGTCCCGCTCGGTCCAGTGCGAGGGCTGGAGCAGCCACACCAGCAGCACCAGCGACAGCACCGGAGCCGCGGCCAGCATCAGCGCGATGCGGATGCGGTGCGGCTCCTGGCCGATCAGCGAGCGGTACTGGACCTTGTAGGGCTTGTTCGGATCGGGCTGGGTGAGGGGACCCGCGAGCCGGCTGTAGTGCTCGTAGTCGTATCTCGGCAGCGTCTTCTTGATCCGGCGGAACGTGCCCGTGTTTCCTGTCCGATGGGCAGGCACCCTGAGCTGGGTGGTCTGGGACGGGTCGTTGTCCTCTCGGGCGCCCGTCGGCGTCGACGTCATGAGTCATCCCCCCACACGCGCACCCGCGCGTGTTTCGTCGCTTCCTCACGTCCGCTGCGGTCCCCCTCGACCTTCACAGACGCATCAGTGGTGAACGGCTGTCACCACGTCACCCACACTGTATAGACACGGCACAGCGCTGTTCCGGTTGCATGATGCCCCCCTCGGCATCGCTCCATGAACGGGACCCTCGCCCCGCCCGGTCGGCAACCGGCTTCTTGCCCCCCAACAGCCGCGTACCCGCAGCATCTTGAAGAGACCAGGTTCTACGGTGTTCATCATGATCGCAAGATGCGAAACGCGGTGTACACCGGACATACGTGACCATTGTGACGCCTGCGTGGAGCCGGTGGGTCACCGTCACATACGTGGGGCGGGGGATTTCCGCTCAAGGCGCGCGAGAGGAAATCCGGCCAAAAGCGACGGGCTCCCCGTCTGCACGAGGAGCCCGTCCTGTCGGTGCGCCGCCAGGGACTCGAACCCCGGACCCGCTGATTAAGAGTCAGCTGCTCTAACCAACTGAGCTAGCGGCGCGCGCTGACGGCCGTAACTCTACAGGACCCCCGAGGGTGCCCCCGACCACCGTCCGCCCGCCCTCGCGGCCGGCCGGTCGCGGCGTCGCGCCCTTACATCATTCGGACCGTCAGCATGCGCGCCGGGAAGACCGTTGCGAAACTGGCCGTCGTGCACAGGTGTGGAGGAATTGCGCAGGCGTGTGAGGGGAATCGCATGGGGTCTCCGGTGTTCGAGGAATTCGATCCGGCGGGCGACTGCGACTGCCCCGGCTGTGTGCACTGGCGACGGGTGCTGCCGCATTCCCCCGCCGGCCGTTCCCCGGGGCATCCGGCGGCGCACCGGACCGCTCTGGTCGTGGCCGCCGTGGCCTCCGCCGCCATCGGTGCACCCGCGTCCCCCGCGCTCGCGGTCCCGCCCGCCCAGCAGGCCGCCGGTCCGGACGTTCGCGCAGGTGAAGGCCCCGGGAGTCCACAGGGCCCGACGGCCCCGCTGCACGGCCCCGGCGGCCGGGCGGCCCCTCCCGCCGGACCTGCGCGGGCGGCCGCGATCAGCCGCGCGGACATCGTGGCGCGGGCCCGGGAGTGGGTCGCGCGGAAGGTCCCGTACAGCGTGTCCGCGTTCTGGTCCGACGGATACCGGCAGGACTGTTCGGGTTATGTGTCGATGGCCTGGAACCTGCCCGGGAACGAATGGACCGGAAGCCTCGGAAAATACGCCCAGAGAATCAGCAAGAACGAACTCCAGCCGGGTGACATGCTGCTGTTCCACCATTCCGCCGACCCCTACAACGGGTCCCACGTCGTCCTTTTCGGCGGCTGGACGGACGCCGCGCGCTCCCGTTACGTGGCGTACGAGCAGACCCGTCCGCACACCCGCCGCAGCACCACTCCCTACGCCTACTGGAGCAGTTCGGCGCGCTATGTGCCCTACCGCTACCGGGGGGTGACCGACGGCGCGGCGGGCGCGGGAACGGCGGCGGCGGGAATCCCGCCGCTCCTGCCGCCCCGTACGCCGTTCCCGGGAGCGGCGTATTTCGGCCCCGGCGCGCACAACGCATACGTCACGGAACTCGGCCGCATGCTCGTGCGGCGCGGTGCCGGGCGCTTCTACGGCGCCCCGCCCGGCCCGCGCTGGACGGACGCGGACCGCAGGGCGACCCGGGCGTTCCAGGAGGCGCAGGGGTGGCGGGGCGGAGCGGCGGACGGGCTGCCGGGGCCGTCGACCTGGGAGCTGCTGGTGTCCGGCGAGGGCCGGGACATCCCTACCGGAGCTTCCGCTTCCGCTGCGGCGGAGGGGGCGCCCGCCCTCTTCTCGCACGGGGTGCCGGGCTATCCGGGCCGGGCGCCGTTCCGTCCCGGCGCCGAGAACGTCCACGTCACCCGGCTGGGGAGGCAACTCGTGCTCAAGGGCTTCGGCCACCATTACAGCGACGGCCCGGGGCCGCGCTGGGGCGAGGAGGACCGCCGCAACGTGGCGGCCTTCCAGCGCGCCCAGGGCTGGCGCGGCGGAGCGGCGGACGGCTGTCCGGGCCCGGAGACCTGGCGGCGGCTCTTCTCATGACCCACCCCGGACGCCGCGTCCCGGCGTCCGGGTCCCCGACGTGACGCATCTGGCGCGGAGGCTGGAGGCACGCATGACCACCACGACGTCCCACGTCCCCGAGCACATGCCCGAACCCGGGGAGCCGGCGGACGGTGCCCGAGCCGTGCGCCCGCCGTGCGCGGAGCCGTCGGACGGTGCGGCGACGGCCGGGCGACCGGTGCGGCTCATCCACAGCGAGTCCACCACCGAGATCCCCGTCCATCTGCTCTTCCGCGACGCCCCGGGGCCGGCACCCGTGCGGTTGCGCCCCGCGGTGGTCGCCCGCCGGTCCGGCGGGGGGCGGGACAAGGAGGAGTCGCCCCGCGCCGCCGCCCCGCGGGTCGACCTCGACCTCGTGGAGCGTCCCGCCCGGGTGCTGCCCGGTGCCGTGGGGGTGCTCGCCGGGCTGTGCGGGGCGGCCGGGTGCGTGGCCACCTCGTGGTGGGCGGGGATGCTGCCGCCGCTCGCGGCGGAGGTGCTCGGTCTCACCGCACGCGCCGGTGCGGCCGGGCCCGGACCCGCGCAGTGGGCGGCATACGCGGCGGCCGGGGCCCTCGGGCTGTTCGGGTTCGGCGGGCTGGCCCGCGGGCGGACCGGGCGGGCCTGGGTGCTGGACCTGTTCGGCCGCTACCGGGGGACGGTGCGGCGGACCGGGCTGCTGTGGGTCAACCCGCTGCTGCTGCGCCGCCGGGTCGATGTGCGGCTGCGGCACTGGCGCGGGGAGCCGATGCAGGCGGCCGACCGGGGCGGGGTGGCGCTGCGGGTGGCCGTGCTGGTGGCGTGGCGGGTGCGGGACACCGCGCGGGCCACGCTGGGCGTCGAGGACCACGAGGCGTATCTGCGCGCGTGCGTCGAGGCGGCGCTGCTGCGGGTGCCGGTGGCGGCGCCGGGCTCGGGGCGGGGCGCGACGCAGGCGACGGAGGACTCGCTGACCCGGCTGGTGGCGGCGGACGCCGCGCCGGTGGGGGTGGAGGTGTTCGCGGTGCGGCCGGTGCGGGTGGAGTACGCGCCCGAGGTGGCCGCCGCGATGCACCGGCGCCAGATCGCCGCGCTGGACGCCCAGCACCGGGCGAGCGTGCTCAGTTCGGTCGTGGATTCGGTGGAGGACACGGTCACCCGGCTCACGGTGCGAGGACTCGTGGACCTGGACGACTACGAACGCAAGGTGCTGGTGAAGGACCTGACGGTGGCGTTCTGCGCGGGCCGCGGGGAGACGGGGCCGTGAACGGCCGGAGAACAGGGCCTGCGATTGGTATGGACATGTTCAGCCCGCGACCATAATCTGAGACTTGGTCTAGACCTACCTGCACGGCTCACTGAAACTCCCCCACGTTCTCCAGGAGCGGCAGCATGCGCACACGGACCAAGCTGTACGCAGCCGCGGTGGGACTGGCCACGACCGGAGCGCTCGTGCTCTCCTCCGGTGGTGCCAGCGGCCACGGCTACACCGATCTGCCGATCAGCAGGCAGAAGCTCTGCCAGAACGGCAGCGTGACCAACTGCGGCGCCATCCAGTGGGAGCCGCAGAGCGTCGAGGGCCCGAAGGGCTTCCCCGCCTCCGGTCCCGCCGACGGCCGGCTCTGCTCGGCGGGCAACTCCCGGTTCGGGCAGCTCGACAGCCCGCGGACCCCGTCGGGCGGGGCCTGGCCCACCACCCGCGTGTCGGGCGGCCAGAGCTACACCTTCCGGTGGCAGTTCACGGCCATGCACGCCACGACCGACTTCAAGTACTACGTCACCAGGCCGGGCTGGAACCAGAACCACGCCCTGTCCCGGTCCGACCTCAACCTCACGCCGTTCCTGACGGTGCCCTACAACGGCCAGCGTCCGCCGCAGACCCTCTCGCACAGCGGCCGCCTGCCCTCCGGCCTCAGCGGCCACCACGTGATCCTCGCGGTGTGGACCGTGCATGACACGGGCAACGCGTTCTACGCCTGCTCCGACGTCACGTTCTGACCGCCGCCCGGACGACCGAGCACGTCAAAGGGCCTCTCGCTCCCACGAGAGGCCCTTCAGGGTGCGCCGCCAGGGACTCGAACCCCGGACCCGCTGATTAAGAGTCAGCTGCTCTAACCAACTGAGCTAGCGGCGCATGACTCCCGCCGACCGCTTCCGCGGGCGGCGACGGAGAAAATACTACCTGGTCCGCAGGGATGCTTCCGACCGCCGCCCGCGGAGCCTAGATCGTCAGCGAGAGCAGCACCGGGGCCGCGTTGCGGTTCAGGGTGTCCGCGGCCTGGCGCAGCCGGTGGGCGTGCTGGACCGGGAGGGACAGCGCCAGACAGCCCACCGAGGAGCCGGCCGTGATCGGGACGGCCGCGCAGACCGTGCCGACCGCGTACTCCTGCAGGTCCAGGACCGGCACCGTGGGCGGCTGCGACGCCAGCCGGGACAGCAGCAGCCGGTCACTGGTGATGGTGCGGGAGGTGAGCCGGGCCATCTTGTGCCGGGCGAGATGGTCGCGCCGGCCGTCGTGGTCGAGCTGGGTGAGCAGGCTCTTGCCCACCGCCGTGGCGTGCGCCGAGAAGCGGAAGTCCACCCACTCGTTGACCTTCGGGGTGGCCGGGCTGTCGGCGTACTGGGTGACCCTGACCTCGCCGTCGATGTACCGGCTGAGGTAGACGGCGGCGCCCACGGAGTCGCGCAGCCGGTCCAGGGTGTGCTGGAGCTTGTCGCGCAGCGCCCGGTCGTGTCCTTCGGCGGAACCGAGGCGGGTGAAGGCCGCCCCGGTGACGTACGCGCCGTCGGCGAGCTGCTCGACGTAGGCCTCGCGGCGCAGCATCCGCAGGAGGGTGGTCAGCCGCTCCGTGCCGAGGCCGGTCTCGCGGGCGAGTTCGGTGTCGTTGACTCCTGTGGTGTGCCGCGCCACCGTCTCCAGGACGCGCAGGGCGTCCTGGACCGAGTGGTACGACGCGGTCGGCTCGTGCCTCAGCGCCACGGTTTCCCCCTGCGCTCGCTCTTGGGGCCGCAATCCGGTCAGCGAATCCCCTCCACGATAGCCGTCAAACGGCCGCTGGGAAGCGGGGGTTGACAAGATTGCGGCCCTCTCAACTGCGACGCCGACCACTGGCATATGCCAGGGGAACGACCCACCGTTATGACGTGGGCCATCCGCCCCGCGCGTCGCGATTCACTCCCGCCGGGGGATCCCGGTCAGGAGGTGGAGCTGAACTTCGGGTCGCCGCCGGTGCCGAGGAGGGTGCCGCCCTCCCACAGGCCGATCTCCCAGTAGATGGTGGAGTTCTCCGGGATCTCGTCGTGGAAGCTGTCGCACACCTGCCAGCCCGCCCCGGAGCCGCCGTGCTCGTAGCAGCGGAAGTTGTCCCCGGTCCGGTTCACCGTGCCGCGCACCTCGATGTGGTGGCCGTCGGCGAGGGTGTCCCGGACGTAGAACTTGTCGCCGTAGGGGCGGAAGCAGGCCAGGCCGGCCGTCGCGCGAGGATTCTCGTAACCGGTGACCTCGTTGCAGTTGGCGTCGAGTGTCGGGGAGGTCGACGTGCTGGAGGCCCGCTCCGAGTAAAGGGTGGCCGCGGAGGCGGAGGTGCCGAGAAGGGCGACGAGTGAGAACGCGGTGGTGGCGACGAGTACTGGGGCGGTGAATTTCACTGAGTGGTTCACTCCTGAGGTGTGAAGGGGTGGTTCCCGGACACCCGCCCGGTCCGCGGGCTGTGGGCGGACTTCCGCGTCGGCCCTTGGAGTGGCGGGCGCGATATGACGTGTTCATTACAGTATGGGCGGATTCGCGTCACTGTAAGGCGGTTCTCGGACACGCGTCGTCGGGAACCGGCCCCGTCCCCGGTACAGAGCGCACGCACCGCGCGTCATGCCACCGCCCCGTCCGACTCGAGGTCGCACGGGGCGGTGGTCTGCGGGGGTGGTGGGCCTGCGGTCCGCGGCACCACGTTCAGAGCACGGCGCTCAGGAATTCCCTGGTGCGGTCGTGCTCGGGCTCGCTGAAGATCTTCTCCGGGGTGCCGCTCTCGATGACCCGGCCGGAGTCGAACATCAGAACCGTGTCGGAGATGTCCCGGGCGAAGCTCATCTCGTGGGTCACGCAGAGCATGGTGATGTCCGTGCTGCGGGCGATGTCCCGCAGCAGGTCCAGGACGCCCGCGACCAGCTCCGGGTCGAGGGCGGAGGTCACCTCGTCCAGCAGCAGCACCTTGGGCTGCATCGCCAGCGCGCGGGCGATCGCCACCCGCTGTTGCTGGCCGCCGGAGAGCTGGGCCGGGTGCGCGTCGCACTTGTCGGCCAGGCCCACCATGTCGAGCAGGCCCTTGGCCCGCTCCACCGCCTCGTCCTTGGACATGCCGAGGACGGTGACCGGCGCCTCGGTGATGTTCCGCAGCACGGTCATGTTCGGGAAGAGGTTGAACTGCTGGAAGACCATGCCGATCTTCTTGCGGACCTCCCTGACCTCCTTGTCGGAGGCCGGGAACAGCTTCTGCCCGTCGACCGTGATCGTGCCCTCGTCGGGCTTGAGCAGGGTCATCAGCAGCCGCAGGATCGTGGTCTTGCCCGATCCGGACGGCCCGATCAGGGTGACGTGCTTCCCGGCGTCCACCGAGAAGTCCAGGTGGTCGAGGACGGTGTTGCTGCCGAACCGCTTGGTGACCTGTTCCAGCCGGATCAGCTCCCCGCCGCCGGCCGCGGCCTTCTTCTCGGGATTGGGCAGGGTCTCGGGGGTGTCAGTGGACAAGGCGTCGCTCCAGGGCTCGCAAGGCAAGGGAGGCCAGGTAGGAAATGACGATGAAGGCCACGCCGATCACCGTCAGGGGCTCGGTGAACTGGAAGGTCTCACGGGCGAAGAGCTGTGCCTCGCCGAGCATCTCCAGCACGGTGATCGCCATCAGGATCGGGGTGTCCTTCAGCATGGCGATGACGTAGTTGCCGAGGGCCGGGACGACACGGCGGATCGCCTGCGGCAGGATCACCGCCGTCCAGGTCCGGCGCAGCGGCAGGTTGAGGGCCGTGGCGGCCTCCCACTGCCCCACCGGAACGGCCTCGATGCCGGCCCGGTACACCTGCATCGTGTACGTCGAGTAGTGCAGGCCGATGCCGACCACACCGGTGGTCAGGGCGGAGAAGGTCAGCCCCCACTCGGGCATCACGTAGAAGAGGAAGAACAGCTGCACCAGCAGCGGCGTGTTCCGGATGAACTCGGTGACCGTGCCGACGGGCCAGGTGACCCAGCGCGAGGGCACCCGCATCAGGAGCGCCCACACCAGGCCCAGCACGAAGGAGATCACCGAGCCGATGGCCAGGACCTGCAGGGTGACCAGCAGTCCGTCCCAGAAGTGCGGCATGAAGTCGGCGACCGCGCCCCAGTCCCAGTTCACGAGACACCTCCCACACCCGTGACCTCGGGCTGCCGCGCGGCTCCGGCGCCGGCCCGGGGTTCCTTGCCCACCCCTGCCTTCAGCTTCTTCTCCAGACCTCGCATGCCCCGGGTGAGGAGGAAGGCGATGACGAAGTAGATGAGCAGGATGTACGTGTAGATCTCCGCGCTCTCCTGCAGAGCCAGGCGCACCAGGTTCCCGCTGAACGCCAGGTCGCCCATGCCCATGAGGGACACCAGCGCGGTGCCCTTCAGCAGCTCGATCAGGAGGTTGGAGAACGGCGGGATCATCTCCGGCACCGCCTGCGGCAGCAGGATCAGCCGCATCCGCTGCCACGGGGTGAAGCTGAGGGCGATGCCGCCCTCACGCTGCGCCGGGTCCACGGCCGCGATCGCGCCGCGCACGATCTCCGCGCCGTACGCCCCGTAGGTGAGGCCCAGCGCGAGCGTCCCCGCCCACATCGGCACCAGCTGCCAGCCGAAGCTCAGCGGCAGCACGAAGTAGATCCAGAAGATCATGATCAGGGCGGAGGTCCCGCGGAACACCGTCGTGTACAGGGCCGCGAGGAAGCGGACCGCCCGCGACTGATGCGTGCGGGCCACGCCGACGACGAACGCCACCGCCGCGCCCAGCAGGGCGCTGAAGACGAGCAGCTGGACGGTCGTCCAGATGCCTCTGAGGACCAGTTCCCAGAGTCCGGATGTCATCCGCAGAGCTCCTTCGCGGTCATGTCCGTCATCTCGTTCTCGGTGAACCCGAAGGGCTTGAGAATCCGGAGCAGCTCGCCGCTGTCCTTGAGCTTGTGCAGCTCCCGGTTGAAGGCGTCACGCAGGTTGCTCTCGCTCGGCCGGAAGGCGAAGGCGCCGCCGTCGACGTGCGGCTTGCCGCCGACGATCGGCTTGAACGGCTCGGTGACCTCGGCCTTGGTGGACTTCTTCACCACTTCCCGGGTGGTCAGCGCCGTACCGGCGAAGACGTCGGCGCGCCCGGTCTCGACCGCGTTCAGCCCGGCCACCTGGTCCGGCACGATCAGGATGTCGCCCCGGTCATAACCGGCCTCCACGGCGTACGCGATCTCCGCGTAGCCGGTTCCGGTCGCGAACTTGGCCTTCTTCTCGACGACGTCCTTGTAGTCCCGCAGACCCAGCGGGTTGCCCTTGCGCACGATGAACGAGTCGAGCATCTGGTAATCGGGGTCCGAGAAGATGACCTGCTCGCACCGCTCGGGGTTGATGTACATCCCGGCGGCCACGATGTCGAACTGCTGGGAGTTCAGGCCCGGAATGAGGGAGCCGAACTCGGTGGGCACCGGCTGGACCCGGTCCACTCCCAGCCGCTTGAAGATGACCCTCGCCAACTCCGGCGCCTCGCCGGTCAGCTCGCCGTTCTTGTCGATGTAGCCGAAGGGGATCTCCCCGGCGATGCCGAGCCGGGCGACGCCCTGCGCGCGCAGACGGTCCAGCAGCTCACCCCCTTCGGTGTCCGAGGCGGTGGCCACGCGTGAGCATCCGGTCGCCGCGAGCGCGCCGAGCGCCGCGACCCCCGCGAGCAGCGACCGGCGGGAGGGCCCGGATATGCGATCACGCCCGACCGCGGGCGGCATTCTGTCTGGTGGTGAAGCCATGGCGGCGCGGCTACCCGAAGCGATGCGAGTTATTCCGGCCAGTTTCGGCCCCGTTCGGCGGTCGGGCGGTCTTGACCCGCGCGGGACCATGGGGGACATGGCAGACCGATATCTCGAGATCTCCCTGGTCAAGCGAGGAGTCACCGGCACGGCCCGGCTGCTCGACGACCGGGCGCCGATCACCTGCGAAGCCGTCTGGAAATCCCTCCCGCTCTCCGGCGACGTCTACCACGCCAAGTACGCGCGCAACGAGATCTACGCCCTGTTCCCGCCGTTCGCGGACACCGAACCGCCCCTGGAAAACCCGACAGTCACCCCCATTCCGGGTGATCTGTGCTATTTCTCCTTCGCCGGTGCCGAGTTGGGCACCAAGGCCTACGGCTACGACCGCGAGGTCCGCCCCGGCACCACCGTCGTGGACCTGGCCCTGTTCTACGAGCGCAACAACCTGCTGCTGAACGGGGACGTCGGCTGGGTCCCGGGCATCGTCTGGGGCCAGGTGGTGGAGGGGCTCGACGCCCTGGCCGACGCGTGCAACGACCTGTGGCGCACGGGCGCGGCCGGGGAGACGCTCAGCTTCCGGCGGGCGTGAGGCCGGACCCTAGTACAGCGCGTGCGCCGCCCGCAGGACCAGGTCGTCCCGGTGCCGGGCGGCCACGATCTGGAGTCCGACGGGCAGTCCGTCGGCGTCGGTGCCGACGGGTACGGACGCGGCGGGCTGCTGGGTCATGTTGAAGGGGTACGTGAACGGGGTCCAGCCCGTCCAGCGGCGGTGACCGGAACCCTTCGGCACCTCCGCCCCCGCCTCGAACGCCGTGACCGGCAGGGTCGGGGTGACCAGCAGGTCGTAGGTGTCGTGGAAGCGGCCCATCCGGCGGCCCAGGTCCATCCGCACGTCCACCGCGGCCAGATAGTCCAGCGCCGAGAAGCGGGCGCCGGCCCCGCAGATCTCCCGCAGCCCCGGGTCGAGCAGCGCCCGCCGCTCCCGGGGCAGGTGCTGGACCACCCGCGCGGCACCGGCGAACCACAGGGTGTGGAAGGCCTCCACCGGGTCGGTGAGATCCGGGTCGGTCTCCTCGACGTGGGCGCCGAGCCCGGCCAGCCGCTCCACCGCCCGCCGCACCGCCGCCGCGACCGCCGGATCCACCCGTACCTGCCCGCCCAGCGACGGCGAGTAGGCCACCCGCAGTCCGCGCACCCCGCCCGCCAGGCCCTCCGCGAAGGTCCCGGACGCGGGCCCGAGCGCCGACCAGTCCCGCGAGTCCGGCCCTCCGATCACATCCAGCAGCAGGGCCGCGTCCGCCGCGTCCCGGGTCATCGGACCGACGTGCGCCAGCGTGCCGAACGCGCTCGCCGGATACAGCGGCACCCTCCCGTAGGTCGGCTTCAGCGCGAAGATCCCGCAGAATGCCGCCGGGATCCGCACGCTCCCCCCGCCGTCCGTCCCCAGGGCGAGCGGTCCCGCCCCCAGCGCCACGGCCGCCGCCGCGCCCCCGCTGGATCCGCCCGCCGTCCGGGACGGGTCGTGCGGGTTGCGCGTGACGCCGTGCAGCGGGGAGTCCGTCACGCCCTTCCAGCCGAACTCGGGGGTCGTCGTCTTGCCCAGGAACACCGCGCCGTGCTCCCGCAGCCGGGCCACCGAGGGCGCGTCCTCGTCCCAGCGGCCGCCCGGGTCGACCGTCCGTGAGCCCTTCAACGTCGGCGCGCCGCGCAGCAGCAGGATGTCCTTCACCGTGACCGGCACCCCGTCGAGCAGCCCGCACGGCTCACCGCGCCGCCACCGCTCCTGTGAGGCGGCGGCCCGCTCCAGCGCGTCCTCGGCGAGCAGCCGGACGAACGCGTTCACCTCCGGCTGGATCTCCTCCGCCCGCTGAAGTGCGGCGCGGGTCACCTCCACGGGGCCGATCTCCCCGCTGCGGTACCCCTCGACGAGCCGTACGGCGGTCAGTTCGGTGAGCTCGGACATCCGGCCTCCTCGGAGACGTCAGTGACCGGGTACATACCCGCGCTGCTTGTCGACCACGTTCACCAGCGGCTCACCCGCGGCCCACCGCTCGAACAACTCCACGAACTGCTCGCCCAGTTCGTCCCGCCAGCCGACCGTGTCCCCGCTCATGTGCGGCGACACGATCAGCCCCGGCAGCTCCCAGAGCGGGCTGTCCGGGGTGAGCGGCTCGGTCTCGAAGACGTCCAGCGCGGCGCCGGCGATCCACCGGCCGCGCAGCGCCTCGGCCAGCGCCTCCTCCACGACCAGCTGCCCCCGGCCGATGTTGACGAAGTGCGCGGACGGCTGCATCACACCGAACCGGCGGGCGTCGAACATGCCCCGCGTCCCCTCGGTCAGCGGCGCGGCGGCGATCACCCAGTCCGCGCGAGCCAGCAGCCGGTCCAGGTCCTCCGGCCCGTGGACGCCGTCCCGCGCCGCGCGCCCGACCAGCGCCGTCGTCACCCCGAGCGCCTCCAGGGTGCCGGCGATCGCCCGGCCGATCGGCCCGGAGCCCACCACACAGGCCCGGGTCCCGGCGAGCCCGCGTGTCTCCCGGTGCCGCCAGGTCCGCTCCCGCTGCAGTCGCAGCGTCCGCGGCAGGTCCTTGGCGAAGGCCAGGACGAGGGCCGCGACATATTCGGCGATCGGCCGGTCGAAGACCCCGCGCGCGTTGGTGACCACGGTGTCCGAGGCGGCCAGTTCCGGACAGAGCAGATGGTCCACACCCGCGCTCGCCGTGTGCACCCAGCGCGGCCGGGGCCCCTCACCGGGCCACGCCCGGCGCACCGCGTGCGAGGTGAAGTCCCACACCAGCAGCACGTCCGCGGACGGCAGTCGCTCGGCGAGCGTCGACTCGTCCGCGTGCTCGACCCTGACCCGGCCGGTGAGCCTGCCGAGACGGGGGAGCGGATCGGCGTCCAGCACGAGCAGCGTGGGGGTGGTCATGAGCCGCCGTTTCTCCGGTCCGGCCGGGGTTTTCGGGACGGGATGGCAAGAGTCTGAGATGCGCGGATTGACCACGCTCGCACCCCAACCTACCGTCGTCAACACGGGCGTTCCCACGATCCGTTGCGTGCTCGTCTCCCAGCGTGAGGCCGGTGCTGACATGGACGTCTCCTTTCTCGGCGGTCCGGGCCCGCAGCGCGGTGTCGGTGTGGTCGCCCCCTTCGACTTCGCGCTGGACCGCGAGCTGTGGCGCTGGATACCGGACGACGTGTCGCTGCACCTCACGCGCACCCCGTACGTGCCGGTCGAGGTGAGCCTCGACCTCGCCCGGCTGGTCAGCGAGCACGAGACGCTGGGCGACGCGGTGCGCACCCTCACCGCGGTCACGCCCGAGGTCGTGGCGTACGCCTGCACCTCGGGCAGCTTCGTCGGCGGGATCGTCGGCGAGCGCGCGATGTGCGAGGCGATGAGCCGGGCCGGCGCGGTCCCGGCGATCACCACCTCCGGCGCACTCCTCGAGGCGCTGGTGGAACTGGACGTCCGCCGGGTCGCGCTGGTCACCCCGTACACCGTGTCGGTCACCCGGGCGCTGGAGAGCTACGTCGCCCGGGCCGGTGTCACGGTCACCGGCTGCGCGTACATGGGCCTGACCCGGCACATCTGGAAGGTCACCTACCGCGAGGTGGTGGACATGGCCAGGCGGGCGGCGGTCCGCGGGCGGCTCGGCGCGGCGGACGCGCTGTTCCTGTCCTGCACCAACCTCCCGACCTACGACGTCATCCCCCAACTGGAGGCAGAACTGCGCATACCGGTCATCTCGGCCAACCAGGTGACCATGTGGGCGGCGCTGCGCCGACTGGGTACCCGAGCGGTGGGACCGTATCAGGCGCTGATCGACGCGTCGGCGCGCTCCGGAACCGTTCTGCCGGGCCAGGCGTCCGGCTCCGTACTGCCCGACGTGCCGGAAGAGAAGCAGCAGGAAGGCTGGACATGACCGCACTGGGATTCCTCTACCCGGGCCACTCCGCAGAGGACGACTATCCGCGTATCGAGCAGTTGCTGGGCAGCGACGTCCGGGTGGACCTGGTGCACACCGACATCGGTGAGGACGCCCACCGGGTGGACGCGCTGCTGCAGATGGGCGCGCCCGAACGGCTCGCGGCCGGTCTTCAGCAGCTGCGCCTGTCGGGCGCGGAGGCGGTGGTGTGGGCCTGCACCAGCGGCAGCTTCGTGCACGGCTGGGACGGCGCCCATGAGCAGGTGCGCAGCCTCGCCCTCGCGGCGGGGATGCCCGCCTCGTCCACGTCCTTCGCCTTCGTGCACGCCCTGCGGGAGATCGAGGCACGCCGGGTCGCGGTCGGCGCCACCTACCCGGACGACGTCGCCGCCCTCTTCGCCGCGTTCCTGCGGGCCGGCGGGGCCGAGGTCACCGGCGTGCGCAGCTCCGGGATCATCACGGCCGCGGAGGTCGGCACCTGGGGCGAGGAGGAACTGTTCGCCCTGGCCCGCGCGGCCGACACCCCCGACGCGGACGCCCTGCTCCTGCCGGACACGGCCCTGCACACCGTCGCCCACATCCCCGCCCTGGAGAAGGAGCTGGGCAAGCCCGTCCTCACCGCCAACCAGGTCACCGCCTGGGAGTGCCTGCGCCTGGCCGACCGCCGGGTGAACGCCCCCGAGCTGGGCGCGCTGTTCACCCGGGAGCCGATCGTGCAGGTGTGAGGGATCTCGCATCCGGGCGTACGGTTCCGTCGCGCGCCCGCGCCGTGCCTCCGTCGCCGCCCTTGCGCGCCCCGCGGCCCGGGTAGTGACCGGTCGGCACGCCGACCCGCGGGGCGACTCCGGCGGCGTACCGATCGACCGGCACGGCACCATGGGCGTCGGCTCCCAGGCCGACGCGCGGCGGCGCGGACGAGTCCGCGGCGGACGGGGTGGGGTCCGGGCTCCGCCCTGTCGGCCGGCAGGTGCGGGCGGACCTGCCGTCCCCGCGCCGGAACGGCCTCCGGCCGGAGTCGGCCGGAGGCCCTCTTGCGGGGGCGCGGGACAATGGACGGTGGCCCGCTTTCCCGGGGGCCGCATCGCGACGTACGTGAAGGAGACGTCATGGCGGAGCACACGCCGCGTCGGGACCAGCCGCGGCTACGCCCCGCGCCCCTGCTGTTCGAGCCCGCGGAGGCGGCCTCGGATCCCGAGCACTTCTTCGACCTGGAGTCGATCGAGGATCCGCGCGCGCTGCTGGAGCGGGCGACCGAGCTGACGCTCGCGTTCCGCGCCGCAGCGGACCGGGCGACCGAGTTCCAGGCGATGGCGGCGGCGCAGCTCGCCGACCCCCGGCGCTTCGACCGGCTGACGCCGGCGGACATCGCGGAGCGCGCCGAGTGGACCGAGGACTACGCGAAGAAGATGGTCGAGTTCGGCCGGGGCCTGATGCGGGGCGGGGAAGGTCCGGGGCACGTCGACCCCGTGTGAGTCCCGCGCCCCGAGCCTCCTCGAACGGGCGTGGCATATGCCGGGTGGGCAAGATACTCGCTCGGCCGCCTCGCCGTCACCGATTCGGGCAACTCTGCGGAACCGTTCCCTCACGACGGGTAGACGTATCCGTCATGAGCAGCACACGGAATGCCTCCGACGTCAGCGGTGTCACCCCGGACGGCGCCGCCTGGCTCGCCTCGGCCGGAACGTATCCGCGCAGCACGCTCTCGCACTGGCAGGAGCGGCCGGCCGCCCCGGCGGTGCTGCCCTGCGGTGTGGTCTTCGACGTGGTGAGCGCGCCCGCGGTCTTCGGGCGGCGGATGCTGGACCGGATGTGGGAGGAGGGCCCCGGCTCGGGCCCGGTGGCGGAGTTCCGCGGCCGGATGCTGCTCTTCGCCGCACCGGGCACGGCACAGCGCCTCCCGGTGCTCATGGAGTGGGAGGAGTGGGGCGCGCGCGGCGCGCGGACGGACGGTGTCCCGCCGCTGCTGTGCCACGGCACCGGCGACGCGGTGACCGTCCCCGCCCCCGCTCCCGGCTGCGCGGTCCCTCTGCCCGCCGCCCGCTGGCTGGTCGCCCCGGACACCCGTCGCCCCTGGTTGCCGGGGCCGGAGGTACTGCTCTGGGCGGCGGTCCGGGCGGCCCGCGCGGCCGTGCGGATATCGATTTTTCCTCCCGCGGATCGTGATGCTAATGTCTACGACGTCAGCAGGCGCCGCTAGCTCAGTTGGTTAGAGCAGCTGACTCTTAATCAGCGGGTCCGGGGTTCGAGTCCCTGGCGGCGCACGACACGAAGAAGGCCCCTCGCCTCGAGCGAGGGGCCTTCTTCGCGTCCGGTCACCCCGTGGTGATCTTCACCGTCCAGGCCCCCGACGCCGTACGCCCCTCCACCTCCACCCGTACGGCCTCCCCGGGCACCGTGAAACTCTCGCCCAGGGCGACCGGCGCGTCGGCGAGCGGCGGGTAGACGGAGTCCTCCCAGCAGGCGCCGGTGCGCGGATGGGCGTCGACGACCTCGATGGGCCCGCGCCCGGAGCGCGTGTCACTGCTCACCCGGTAGACCAGCACGCCCTGCCGGCAGGCCGTCGCGTCGTTGCCGACCGGCCCGCGCGCCTCGAAGGCGAGCGCGCTGTCGGGACCGGTGCGCACGACCGCGAGCTTGGTGCCCCGCCCCAGGCCGAAGGACGGCGCCCCCGCGGCACCGGTCACCGGCGTCCCCGGGCCCGCCCCCAGCGGCTCCAGCGTCAGCCGCACCTGCCCCGCCTCCCGCACGCACCGCACCTGCCGGGGCTCCAGCCAGCCCAGCTTCCACTTGTGCCAGCCGAAGAGGTCCGGCGCGAGCGCGAACTGGCTGCCCATCAGGTCCCAGTCACCGACGTGTGTGTCCCAGTCGCCCTTGCCGTCCACGGGCCGGTGGTAGAGGTCGGGCAGGTCGAAGACGTGCCCGGTCTCGTGGGCGAGGACGAGCCGGTCCGGGGGATGGTTCTCGAACACGGTGACGACCCGGCGGATGTCGGTGCCGTCGGCGCGCAGGGGCCGGTCCAGATTGACGACCTTGGTGGCGTCGGAGTCCACGCCCGGCGCGTACGGGTCGGCGACGAAGTACACGACGTCGTAGCGCGAGTAGTCGACGTGCCGGTCGGTCACGGCGAGCGCGTCGCGCAGATAGGCCGCGCGATGGGCGACGGTCCAGTCGCGCTGTATGGCGTACGCCGTGGAGGGGCGCGGCATGCGGATCCACCGCCGCAGGGGGTGCGGGCGCAGGCTGAACCTGCCGTAGGAGGCCCGCTGGAAGAAGCGGCTGGTCGCCGGGAAGTGGTCGGCGGCGAGTTCGGCGGGCGTGACCAGAGGACGGGAGTCGGGGAAGGACAGGAACACCATCACCGCGTCCAGCCGGCGGGCGGGGCGCGGGTAGGCGGCGTTCCAGGTGTCCAGGCCCTCGGAGTGGTGGGTGTCGGTGCGGGTGAGGGCGCACGGGGCCGCGGAGAAGGGCTCGGCCACGGAGGGGACGCTCACCATCGAGGTCGCGGCGAGCGCCGACATGGTGGCGCACATCGCCGCCGTGCTGCGCATCCGGGGCCGTACACCCGAACGGCTCAACCGGTCCCGCAGTGCCTCACGGCCGAGTTCCCTCGGGGTGAGCTGACGCGGCACGAGGACCTCCTGGAGACGGTTCGCGGAACACCGCACCCCAGACTCTGGTGATTTGTCGTACTACGCCCTGTTCAACTGCACCGGACGGGTGAGAACAGAGAGAATCCGGGCGGGGCAGGACGAAGTCGACACCCCGCGCACTCACGGAACGTCACAACTGGTCGGGGGCCCGCATAAGCCGTCCACGCGCGGGCAGAAACGATCGAGCAGAGATGCGCGACCGTCCAGGAGACCGGACAGTGGCTGGAAGGCCCCGGCGCGGGCCTCTATGATCGGCACACTTTCCTGGTACTGAGAGACTTTCTCGCACGGACAGCGGCGGACAGCGATCGAGTGCACTGCGGGAGCGAGTGGTGAGCGGAACGTCCGAAGGGCCGGCGCCCGCGACGGAACTCGACCGGCCGGCCGTCACAGAAGGTGAGATCATCACGTCTGCCGGTACCGAACCCCCGGTGCTGTGCTCCCCGTCGCCCCCCTCCTACCGCTCCGTCTTCACGGCCGCGCCGCTCGCCATGGCGGTGGTCGACCGCGAGGGCACGGTGACCGGAGCCAACGCCGCCCTCGCCGGACTGCTGGGCCGCGACCAGGACACCCTGACCGGCGCCGTCGCCGCCGACCTCGTGGACCTGGCCTCCGACGCCCGCACCTGGCACGCCTACCGGGAGATGCTGCGCGGACGGCGCGCCCGGCTGCGCTGCACACGCCGGCTCAAGCACCCCGAGGGGCACGTGCTGTGGGTGCGGGTCACCGTCGCCCCGCTGCCCGCCGACGACGGGGGAGTGCTGCTGTCCGTCGCCGACATCAGCGACCACCGGGAACTGCAGCAGCGCCTGCGGCACCTGCGCATGCACGACCCGGTCACCCGGCTGCCCAACCGCACCCTGTTCTTCGAACGGCTGACGGCCGCGCTGGAGGCGGAGTCGTACGAGGAGAGCGGCACCGGCCGCATCGGTCTGTGCTACCTCGACCTGGACGGCTTCAAGGCCGTCAACGACACCCTCGGCCACCGCGTCGGCGACCAGCTGCTGGCCGCCGTCGCGGAACGGCTCCGGCAGTGCGCCGAGAACGCGGCCAGGACCGGCACACCGCTGGTCGCCCGGCTCGGCGGGGACGAGTTCGCGCTGCTGGTCGAGGACTCCACCGGCACCGAACAGCTCGCCGACCTCGCCGAGTCGCTGCTCGACGCGATCCAGGCGCCCTTCGACCTCTCCGGCCGCAGGCTCTCGGTCTCCGCGTCGATCGGGGTGGTCGAGCGGCATGCCGCCGGCACCACGCCCACCGCGCTGATGCAGGCCGCCGACACGACGCTGTACTGGGCGAAGGCCGACGGCAAGTCCCGCTGGACGCTGTTCGACCCGGAGCGCAACGCCCACCGCGTCACCCGCCAGGCCCTCGCCTCGACGCTCCGCCCGGCCATCGACCGCGGGGAGTTCGCGCTGGAGTACCAGCCGCTGGTGGGCATGGAGGACGACCGGGTGCACGGCGTGGAGGCGCTGATCCGCTGGCACCACCCGCGGTTCGGCACCCTGACGCCGAATCGGTTCATCTCACTGGCGGAGGAGGACGGCTCGATCGTGCCGCTCGGCCGCTGGGTGCTGCGCACCGCCTGCCGCCAGGCGCGCGAATGGCAGGTGGAGCACCCCGACGGGCCGCCGATCTTCGTCAGCGTGAACGTGGCGGTCCGTCAGGTGTGGGACTCCGACCTGGTCGCGGACGTCGCCGACACCCTCGAGGAGACCGGTCTGTCCCCGGAGCTGCTCCAGCTGGAGCTGACCGAGTCGGCCGTGATGGGCTCCTCCGGCCGGCCGATCCAGGCCCTGAAGGCGCTCAGCGACATGGGCGTACGCATCGCCATCGACGACTTCGGCACCGGCTACTCCAACCTGGCCTACCTCAGCCGCCTCCCGGTCTCCGTGCTGAAGCTCGACGGCTCCTTCGTCCGGGGCTTCCAGCTCGAGGACCGCACCGCCAAGGCGAGCCCGGCGGACGAGGTCATCGTCGAGGCGATGGTGCAGCTCGCCCACCGGCTCGGCCTGACGGTCACCGCGGAGTGCGTGGAGACCTCGGCGCAGGCCAAGCGGCTGCGCCGGATCGGCTGCGACACCGGTCAGGGCTGGCTGTACTCGCGCCCGGTGCCCCCGGACCGCATCTCCGAGCTGCTGGCCACGCCCGGCGTCCCGGACGTTCAGGCGGGCGTGGGCAACCCGTAGACGTCGGCGATCAGCTCGTACGAACGCAGGCGTACGTCACCGCTGTGCGCGTTGGCGGTGAGCATCAGCTCGTCGGCGCCGGTGCGCTTCTGCAGCTCGTCCAGCCCGGTGCGGACCTCGTCCGCGGTGCCGTGGATCACATTGGCGTTCCACGAGTCGACGAACTCCCGCTCCATCGGACTGAAGTCGTACGCCTCCGCCTCCTCCGGCGTGGGCACCAGCCCAGGGCGGCCGGTGCGCAGCCGCACCATGTTCAGCGCCGCGGCGAGCACCTGCCGACGGGCCTCCTTCTCGTCGTCCGTGGCGAGCGCCGAGACGCCGATGAGGGCGTAGGGCGCGTCGAGGACCTCGCTGGGACGGAAGCTCTCGCGGTACAGGTCGAGCGCCGGGATCGTGTTCTGCGCCGAGAAGTGGTGGGCGAAGGCGAAGGGCAGGCCGAGCATGCCGGCCAGCCGGGCGCTGAAACCGGAGGAGCCGAGCAGCCAGACGGGCGGGCGGTGCGGCGACTGCACCCCACCGGGCGAGGTCGCCTGCACCGGGCCGGGCACGGCGTGGATCCGGCGGTAGGGATGCCCGTCGGGGAAGTCGTCGTCCAGGAAACGGGTGAGCTCGGCGAGCTGCTGCGGGAAGTCGTCGGCGCCTTCGTTCAGGCGCTCGGCACGGCGCAGGGCCGCCGCGGTGGCGCCGTCGGTGCCGGGAGCGCGCCCCAGCCCGAGGTCGATCCGCCCCGGTGCCATGGCCTCCAGCGTCCCGAACTGCTCCGCGACGACCAGCGGGGCGTGGTTGGGCAGCATCACCCCGCCGGAACCGAGCCGGATGCGGTCGGTGTGCGCGGCCAGGTACGCCAGGATCACCGCGGGCGAGGAGGAGGCCACGCCCGGCATGGAGTGGTGCTCGGCGACCCAGTGGCGGTGGAAACCGCGGGACTCGGCGAGCCGGGCGATCTCGACGCTGGTCCGCAGGGCGTCGCTCGCGGTCAGGCCCGCACCGACGGTCACGAGATCCAGTACGGACAGGGCAACCGGGGCGGTGCCATGGACGGTGCCCCGTATCTCGTCTGCGGCCACGGTGAGGTGCCTCCTGCTGATGTGTGACGCTGAGCTCCGGTGGCACAACGGGGGAGGGCCTGTACGTATTCCCCCCGCGGGGCTGCGGGGAGGGGGCGGCGCATCAGCGGGACCGGTCGTCCTCCGCGGCCGGCAGGAGCTGCGTACGGGCCAGATGGGCGTACAGCCCGCCCTCGGCCATCAGCCGGGCGTGGGTGCCGCTCGCGGTGATACGGCCGTCGTCCAGGACCAGGATCTGGTCGGCGTCCTGAACGGTGCCTTCTTCACGACCAACGGCTGTACGAGCACCACTGCCGCCGAGGCCGTGACCAGGGCCGGGCCTGCTCCTGCCTCTGCTCCCGCGCGCTTTCACCGGCTCCGTTCCCTTGTTCGTGCGTGTCCGTAACGGTGATGCACGGTTCAAGGCGGGCCCGCCCACCTGGGCTGGCCACCGTCGCCGACCAGCCCTGCCGTCGGAGCAGCCGATGCTCGTGCCGAGTGTCGGCGGGCTGCCGGTCCCGGGCGTGAGCGGGGCTCAACCTGGCGCAACCAGGGTCGAATTGTGAGCGTGAGTCCTTGCGTGTCGCACAGCAAGTTGTCGCCTACGACCGTCCCACGGCCGGATCGCAGGCAAAGGGCCAGTCAGGAGGCTGCCCCTTACGTCCGTCGCCGGGCTCACCGAGGGCGGTGGGCCCGATACTGCCGAAAGAACCGAACCTGCGCCGCCTCGGCAGGTTGCCGCTGGTTCGCGGGCGGCGCCGTGGCGACAGGACGAAGGGGGCGTACCCGGGGTGTGCGACGCTGGAGCGGCTGCGGTCGACGGCACATGACCTGAACTGCGAAGTCGCGCTCTCGCACCTCGTGCCATATATCATCGGCGATATGGGCAACGGGCGGTACTCGATCGAGATCGAGCCGGAGGTGCGGCTGTGGCTGGAGAACATTCCCGCCCATCACTACAAGCAGGCGGAACGAGTTGCCGACCTGCTCGCCGAGCAGCCCACCACACTCGACGAACCGCACTCCCGCCATCTGGGCGGCAAGCTCCGCGAGCTGCGCTTCCGCCTGGGCGATACCCATCAGCGGATCACCTACTGGCTGGCACCCGGCCGACGTGTCGTGCTGCTCACCGTGTTCCGCAAGACCAAGATGCGCGAGCAGGCCGAAGTGGACCGCGCCCACGCCGCACAGCGATTGTGCGAGGCAGAGCATGAAGCCGCCGCCGAGCACGACCTCTACAGCCGCAACCTCAAGGAGAACCGATGAACCACAGCGAATGGAGGACCCGTCGCCACCACCGGCTGCTGGGCGAACACCTGGACGCCGACCCCGAGTACGACCGGGTCTACGAAGAGGCCGGCCTCGCCATGACGTTGGGCAAGGCCGTCTACGACCGGCGTAAGCAGCTGGGCCTGAGCGAGGCCGACCTCGCCGATCGCATGCACGTCGGCGTCGATGACATCGAAGGGATCGAGACGGCCACCGAGCTGCCGCCCATCGCCGTCATCATGCGCCTGGCCCGCGCACTGGACCTCACGGTGGACGTGCACCTCGCCGGCGGAGACGAGCCCACCGTCACCATTGTTGCCCCAGCGGCCTGAGGCGGGGAGGAACCATGCAGGACCGGCCTTCCGCGCTCGCCCGTGAGCTCGGGCAACTCGTCCACGACCGGCGCATCGAGCTCGGGCTGTCCCAGGCTGAGCTGGCCGAGCGGTGCGGGATGAAGCAGCCGCAGATCTCCCGCTTCGAAGGCGGCGGGACCGTGCCCACGCTTCCCCTCCTGCGCCGCCTGGCTCAGGCTCTCGGCGCCGACCTGACCATCAGCCTCACCCCGCACGACGAAGCCGCTTGACAGTGGAAGTTGGGCTACTGCGATCCAAACTCCAAGGTGTGTGTCGCCAAGACCATCGACGGCAACATCAACACCGTGATGACGGATGTTGACGACGTCCACATCAACCGCCTTCGGGGGGCGCTGACAGCGTAGGAGTCACATACGATCGAGAGGCGAATGCGGCCTACACCTCGTTCGTCGATCCACGGACGCGTCCCAAGGCGGCGCGTATGTATCCCTGTGATCCGGCCGAGGTGGGTGGCATGATCAATCTCGACTTCGAGGAGAACAGGTGCCTCATCGGCATTGAAGTCCTGGCGGCCAGTTCGAAGGTGCCCCAGTACCTGCTCGACCGAGCGGAGCGGATCGACGTGGAAGGCGCTTGAAGGACCGGGTCCGCGCGGATTAGCTCCTGGCTCTGCGAGAGGCGCCCTTCGTGGACGCAGAGCGGTCAGGGATGCCACCGCACCCGGTGTTCCGCCAGGTGCGCCAGGACCGCCTGGTTCGCTTCCCAGCCGTCCGGGAATTTGACCAGGGTGCCCAGCTGGACCGGTTCGGTGGACGGGTAGTCGTCCAGGAGGTCGGTCACGCCCTCGCGGCAGACGACGATGCAGGCATGGCGGTGGCGGGAGGCCAGGACGCACAGGCGGCCGGTCTCCAAGTGGAACGCGGTGGCGTCGGGGCGGCCGGAGAGGGGATGGAGGACTTCCCAATCGTGATGTCAAGCCGCGAGCGTGACGGGAGGTGAAGCTTGGTAGCACTGTCCGTCACGGATCATCGCCCACAGGACGTTGA
>NZ_JBVIGA010000018.1:0-196907 GCF_055571035.1 Streptomyces malachitofuscus
CGAAGGCAACCACCCCCAAGCCATACCCGGGGCCACTGGATCTTCCGGACCGTACGACAGCCCATCCGACCCATCAACAACGTAGGACCACCCCCAGGTCATCCCATCGACAGGGGGCAACAGTCATGCCGGGCCCGGAGGCCGGCGGCCCTCTTGCAGGACCGCAGAAACACAACGGGCGGGGTTCGGTGTCAGCTCTCGGTGGTGCGGGTTACGCGGATGCGGTAGGTGTCGTCGGCCGCCTCCAGTACCGCCACCCGGATGCCCTTCTCCCGGTCCACGAAGCTCTCGCCCGGTGTGAACGTCGCGTCCGAGAGTTCCGCGTGGACGTTGGGGGAGCGGGTGCAGCCGCCGCTGTCCCGGCGGGAGTCGTGGACGGTGACCGGGCCCATGCCGGTGTCCACGTTCGCGTCGACGCGGTAGACGAGGATGCCGGGGCGGCAGACCGCCTCGTCGTTGCCGGCCCGGGTGCGCAGTTCGACGGCGTAGCCGGAGTGGGCGTTCAGCGGGATGAAGACCAGTTTCGGGCCGCCGGTCCGCGCGAGGGGCGTGAGTGCGTACTCCCGTGTGCCCCGGCTCGCCGCGCAGCCGACCTGGGACGCGTCCAGCCAGCCCAGCTTCCACTTGTGCCACGCGAGGAGGTCGTTGTTGGCGCCCCAGTCCTCGCTCATGATGTCCCAGTGGCCGACCGCGCCGCCGCCCTCGGCGGTGTAGAGGTCGGGCAGGCCGAAGACGTGGCCGTTCTCGTGCGGCAGGACGCGGTAGCCGGTGCGGTCGTAGGAGCCGGAGCCGTCGTCCTGGCGGGAGTAGACGAAGGACGCGTTGGAGACGGGGATGCCGTCCGCGGTCGGGGCCTCCCGGTTGCCGGCGAAGGTGACGGACAGGACCGTGTCCAGCGCGGCCGGGCCCGCGTTGGGGGTCACCAGCACGTTCAGCAGGTCGTATGCCTGGAAGTCCACCTCGGGATCGGCCTCGGCCACGATGTCGCGGACCAGTTCGCGGTAGCCGGGGTCGAAGGGGGCGCCGCGCTCTATGCCGTAGTCGCGAAAGGACTTGGGCATGCGCAGCCAGTCGGGGACCGGGATCTCGGGGCGGTAGTCGAGGCGGCCGTAGGAGCTGATGGCGAACCACTGGCGGGTCTGGGGGAAGAACTCCCGGTAGCGGTCGAGGGCGTCGCCCTCGCCGGGGGCGTCGGAGAAGTCGATCATCAGGGTGAGGGCGCGGACCGTGCCGGTGGAGCGGGTGTAACCGGGGTTTGTGGGGATGCCCTCGGACATCTGGACCTCACGGTTGCTGCCGATCATGCAGGGGCCGTGTGCGGAGGTGCGGGAGAGGGCGCTGGGTCCGGCGCCGGCGGTGGAGGCGCCGGGGGAGAGGTGGCCGTTGCCGGCGGAGGTGCTGACGGCGAGGGTCAGGGCGGAGACGGATGCCAGGGCGGCCAGGCGGCGCGGGGATATCCGGCGTCGGCTCGGCTGCCACTGCATGCGGGGACCTCCGCTCCACACGGCAGCCGCCGGTCTCCGACTGCACCCTCTCGATCACCCTCCGTTGCCCCGCAGGGGTGCGCTCGCCGGGAGGGCCGATCGTGGGGCACGCGAAGAACCGGATGTGGTGTGGGTCACAGGAAAAGTTCTCGGGGGAGGGAAATAACCGGGGATCGTTTCCCCGTTTAGACCTGTGTCCGCGCGAAACGGGGATTCCCTCCCCGGATTCGACGAGTCAACCGATCGAGGAGTGCACCGTGCAGACCGCGACCCCCGTCACGCGCAAGGCGCCCCGGCCCCGCGCCGACGCCCTGCGCAACCGGGAGCGGATCGTCACCGCCGCCCGCGAGATGTTCGTCGAGTTCGGGTGCGAGGTGCCGCTCGACGACGTCGCCCGCCGGGCCGGCGTCGGCAATGCCACGGTGTACCGCAACTTCCCCGACCGTGACGCGCTGGTGCGCGAGGTCGTCTGCTCCGTGATGGACCGTACGGTGCGGGCGGCCGAACAGGCGCTGAGCGAGACCGGGGACGCCTTCGAAGCGCTGGAGCGCTTCGCGCACGCGGCCGCCGACGAGCGGATCAGCGCGCTGTGCCCGATGATCTCCAGCGCCTTCGACCAGCACCACCCCGACCTGGAGGACGCACGCCGGCGAGCCGAGAGCCTCGTCGCCCAGCTGATGGACCGCGCCAAGGCGGCCGGTCAGCTCCGTACCGACGTGGAGTACGGCGATCTGATGGTGGGCGTCGCCCAGCTGAGCCGGCCCCCGGCCGGTACCGGCTGCGACAACGCCGACCGCTTCGTCCACCGCCATCTTCAGCTGTTCCTGGACGGGATGCGGGCGCCTGCCCCGAGCGTCCTGCCGGGTTCTGCCGTGACCGTGGAGGATCTGCGCCGCTGAGCGAGCCCTGACACCCGTCCGCGCCGCCCGTCCTGACCACGGGCCTCGCATCGAACGGCCGTCCCGGGGACGCGTCGTTCCCTGAAGACACCCGATTTTTCGTTACACATTCTCGATTTCCGTCACAAGTACCGAAGTGGGTACCCCCATGTCTGAAACAGCCTCACTGGCGGCGAAGACCGCCGGCGCTCCGGACGCCAACCGCTGGAAAGCGCTCGTCTTCATCGCGCTCGCCCAGCTGATGGTCGTCCTGGACGCGACCATCGTGAACATCGCCCTGCCCTCCGCCCAGCAGGACCTGGGCATCTCGGACGGCAACCGTCAGTGGGTCGTCACCGCGTACGCCCTCGCCTTCGGCGGTCTGCTGCTCTTCGGCGGCCGGATAGCCGACCTGTGGGGGCGCAAGCGGGCCTTCGTCCTCGGTCTGGGCGGCTTCGCGCTGGCCTCCGCGCTCGGTGGCGCGGCCACCAACGAGGCCATGATGTTCGGTGCCCGTGCCCTGCAGGGCGCGTTCGGCGCGCTGCTCGCGCCGGCCGCGCTCTCCCTGCTCGCGGTGATGTTCACCGACGGCAAGGAGCGCGCCAAGGCGTTCGGCATCTACGGCGCGATCGCCGGTGGCGGTGGTGCCGTGGGCCTGATCCTCGGCGGTTTCCTCACCGAGTACCTGGACTGGCGCTGGACGTTCTTCGTGAACATCCCGTTCGCCGTCGTCGCCGCGGCCGGTGCGTACCTCGTCATCCGTGAGCCGGAGGGCGGACGCAACCGCTCGCCGCTCGACATCCCGGGCGTGGTCCTGTCCACCCTGGGTCTGGTCGCGCTCGTCTACGGCTTCACCCGCGCGGAGTCCGAGGGCTGGAGCGACTCCGTGACCGTCGGCATGTTCATCGCGTCCGCCGTGCTGCTCACCGCCTTCGTGATCGTCGAGGCCCGGGTCAAGGCGCCGTTGCTGCCGCTGCGCGTGATCACCGAGCGCAACCGCGGCGGGGTGTATCTCTCGCTGGGCCTGGCGATCATCGCGATGTTCGGCCTGTTCCTCTTCCTCACCTACTACCTGCAGGTCGTGCAGGGGTACTCGCCGGTCAAGACCGGCTTCGCCTTCCTGCCGATGATCGCGGGCATGATCGTGGGGTCGACGCAGATCGGCACCCGGTTGATGACCCGGGTCGCGCCCCGGCTGCTGATGGCCCCCGGGTTCGTGGTCGCCGCGCTCGGCATGCTGCTGCTGACGCAGCTGGAGATCGACTCCTCGTACGCCGCCCTGCTGCTGCCGGCGATGCTGCTGCTCGGTCTGGGCATGGGTACGGCGTTCATGCCGGCCATGTCGCTGGCCACCCTGGGTGTGGAGCCGCGTGACTCCGGTGTCGCCTCCGCGATGGTCAACACCTCGCAGCAGGTGGGCGGCGCGATCGGTACGGCCCTGCTGAACACGATCGCCGCCTCGGCCACCACGTCCTACATCGCCGACCACATCGGCGGCGCCACCAGCCGGTCCCAGCAGCAGCTGGTCCAGCTCCAGGGGCAGGTGGAGGGTTACACCAGCGCGATCTGGTTCGCCGTCGGGATCCTGGTCGTGGCCGCGGCCATCGCCGCGGTCCTGATCAACGCGGGCAAGCCGGGCGGCACCGCCGTCGCCGGGTCCTCCGACGCCTCCCTCGAGGAGGAGGCGGCGACGGCCGTGCCGGTGGCCATGCACTGACGGGCGTGCCGGTGGCCGTACCCGTCCACTGACGGCCGGCCACCTCCCGCCACCCGTATGGAGGAGGAGGGGACGCCTCCCCCGTACGGCTTCCGGGACCTGCCCCGGCTTCCGCCTCGTCAGCGGAGCCAGGGCAGGTCCGCACCCGCTTCGCTCGGCTGAAGTCCCTCGGCGATGATCCGCATGATCTCGCCGAGGGACTTCTGCTGTTCCGGGGTGAGCCGGTCGAAGACCGCCTGGCGTACGGCGTCCACATGGCCGGGCGCGTGCCGGCGCAGCACGTCCTGGCCCTTCTCCGTCAGTACGGCGAACTGGCCCCGCTTGTCGGAGGGGCACTCCTCGCGCCGCACCCAGCCGCTCTTCTCCAGCCGGGCGACGGCGTGCGAGAGGCGGGAGCGGGTGATCTTCGCGGACATCGCCAGCTCCGTCATCCGCAGACGCCGGTCCGGGGCCTCGGCCAGCTTGACCAGCAGGCCGTAGTACACGTGCGGCATCCCCGCGTCACGCTGGAGCTGACGGTCGAGGTGGTCCTCCAGGAGGGTGGCGGCTTCGATGTACGCGCGCCAGACGCGCTGTTCCTCGTCGGTGAGCCAGCGTGGCTCCTCGGCGTCTGCCGATACGGGTGCCGTCTTCATGTACTCCACTGTACGGCGAACCTCCTTGAACGTTAAACAATAATGGCGTACGGTCGGTAGTGGAAATTGAGAGTTCAAGTAACAGCCGTCGCTCCGGGGTCGCCTCGGGCGGAGGCGAGGAGAACCCGCTGAAAGGAGTCGCCGTCATGACCGCCGCCACTCAGGAGCGCATGCCCGCGCTCTACCTCAGCCACGGCGCCCCGCCCCTGGCCGACGACCCCGTCTGGCCCGGTGAGCTGGCCGCCTGGTCGGCCGGGCTGCCCCGTCCCCAGGCCATCCTGGTCGTCTCCGCCCACTGGGAGGAGGCTCCGCTCGCCCTCGGCGCCACCGAGACCGTCCCTCTCGTCTACGACTTCTGGGGCTTCCCCCAGCACTACTACGAGGTAACATACGGCGCCCCCGGGGCCCCCGCGCTCGCGGACTCCGTGCGCAAGCTGCTGCGCGCCCCCGGCATGCCCGTGCAGGACGTCCCGGACCGGGGCCTGGATCACGGGGCGTACGTCCCGCTCGTCGAGATGTACCCCGGGGCGGACATCCCGGTCCTCCAGGTCTCCATGCCGACGCTGGACCCGGTGAAGCTGATGGAGATCGGGCGGCGGCTCGCGCCGCTGCGCGACGAGGGTGTACTGATCATCGGCTCGGGATTCTTCACCCACAACCTGGCGGCGCTGCGGCAGGGCGGCGTTCCCGCCTGGTCGGCGGAGTTCGACGCCTGGGGGCGCGAGGCCCTGGAGGCGCGGGACGTGGACGCACTGCTCGACTTCACCCGCACGTCCCCGGCGGGCCTGCTCGCCCACCCGCGCACCGAGCACTTCGCCCCGCTCTTCGTGGCCATGGGCGCCGCGGACGCCGCCGGTGAGCTCGGGGAACAGAAGTCCGTGATCGACGGGTTCTGGATGGGGCTGGCCAAGCGGTCGGTGCAGTTCGGCTGAGCAGCCCCCCGGGGGTGCGGGGGAGCTACAGCTCCTTCTCGTACCAGGCCACGTCCCACCACCGGCCGAACTTGCGGCCCACCTCCCGGTACGTGCCGACGTGCCGGAAGCCGAAGCGCTCGTGCAGGCGCGTCGAGGCATCGTTCGGCTGGGTGATGCCGGCGTAGGCGCGGTGCAGGTCCTCGCCCGCCAAGGCCTCGAAGAGGGCCTTGTAGAGCAGGGTGCCGACGCCGCGCCGGCCCGCGTCCGGGGCGACGTAGACCGTCGTCTCCACGGAGGTGCCGTAGGCGGGCTTGGGGCGGAAGGGGCTGGACGTGGCGTAGCCCAGGATCCGCCCCGGACCGGCGCCCGTGGCAACCATCAGGCGGTGGGGGCCGTCTACAGGGTGGGAGAGCAGCCAGGGGCGGCGCTCCTTCGGGGTGAACGGCGACGTGTCGAATGTGATCGCCGTCTCACGTACGTAGTGGTTGTACAGGTCGGTGAGGGCCGGCAGGTCGGCCTCCTCGCCCGGCCTGACCTGGACCTCCGCATGTTCCGACGGCATCGTGCCTCCCCGCGTGGGCCGACAGGGTACTGCATGATCAGAAAATCGGGGGCCGGGTTGGGAATTCTGTCCGGATTCCAGTCGTTGTTTCCATTGGATGCAGGGCACTCGACCAGAGTCCGGAGGACCTGAGAGACGTGCTGAGCGTCCGCAGGACCACCCGCTGACCTCATCATCGCAAGGGAGCACGCATGGCAACCCGCGCCGTCGCCCGTCGTCAGTCCGCCACCGGCGAGACGGCCGACTCGGCACGCACTGTCCGCGCCCAAGGCGGCGAGATCGCCGACCGCGACCTGGTCGGCATGTACCTCGACGAGATCGCGCGCACGCCGCTGCTCGACGCCGCCAAGGAGGTCGAGTTGTCCCAGATCATCGAGGCGGGTGTGTTCGCGCAGCAGATACTCGACGGCCTCGAGGAGAACAAGGTGGGGGCGACCCCCGAGGAGCTCCAGGCGCTGGTCGACGCGAGCGAGCGGGCCAAGGACGTCTTCATCCGTTCCAACCTCCGCCTGGTCGTCGCCGTCGCCCGGCGCTACCCGCGCAGCGGCCTGCCGCTGCTCGACCTGATCCAGGAGGGCAACGCCGGTCTGGTGCGCGCGGTCGAGAAGTTCGACTACCGCAAGGGCTTCAAGTTCTCGACGTACGCGACCTGGTGGATCCGTCAGGCCATCACGCGGTCGATAGCCGACCAGTCGCGCACCATCCGCCTGCCCGTCCACCTGGTGGAGGAGCTGGGCCGGATACGGCGCGTGCAGCGCGAGTTCAACCGTGAGCACGGCCGTGACCCGGAGCCCACGGAGATCGCCGCCGAGCTCGGCTCCACGCCGGAGCGCGTCACCGATGTGCTCGACTGGGCCCGTGACCCGGTCTCGCTGAACATGTCGGTGGACGACGAGGGCGAGACCCAGTTCGGCGACCTGCTGGAGGACACCTCGGCGGTGTCGCCGGAGCAGTCGGTGCTGACGCTGCTGCGCAGCGAGGAGCTGGACGACCTGATCGGCCGCCTCGACCAGCGCACGGCCTCCATCATCAAGATGCGCTACGGCATCGAGGACGGCCGCGAGCGCACGCTGACCGAGGTCGGCAAGGAGCACGGTCTGACCCGTGAGCGCATCCGCCAGATCGAGAAGCACGCGCTGCTGGAGCTGAAGAAGCTGGCCCGCGACACCGGGTTCGACGCGGCGGCGTGACAGCCGGCTTCGCCGTGCCGGGGTGACGACCGCGTGCGGCGCGGTAGCGTGAACACCCCGGCCGCGTGCGCCGGGTGGCGAAAGACCGCGCAGAATATGGCCGTTCCCTGCCGCTTCAACCCGCTGGGCCTTGGGAACAAGCATTCAAGACCCAGGAGTTCGAGCCCCGGGGGTGTGATCCCCTGGTCTCGCGAGAGCCACGTCCCGACGCACCACCCCCCCGGCGCCGGGACTTCCCAAGGCCGGGTTCGGCGCCCCTCCCCCCGGGCGCCGGGCCCGGCTTTCTCATGCCCCCGTGACGAGTAGGCGGGTCACCCCGAACCTGAACCCCGGGGTGGCCCGCCAGATGGCAGATTGTGCCACATGGGCATAGCCTGCCGGGCGTGACCAGCAGCACCACCCCGACCCCGCCCCTTCCGTCTTCCGGGCTCTCCCTGACCGCACGGCGCAAGGCCGAGACCCGTATGGAGATCGCCCGCGCGGCGGCCGGTCTCTTCGTCCGGCAGGGGCTCCGGGCCACTCGCGCCGAGGACATCGCCCAGGCGGCCGGGATCGCCCCGCGCACCTTCTACCGGTATTTCGCCAGCAAGGAAGAGGCCATCGGCCCGCTCTACGCGACCGGTGCCCAGCGGTGGGTGGAGGCGGTGCGCGCCACCCCCGCGGAGGTGCCCATGCCCCGGGTCCTGGAGGACGCCGTGCGCCACACGCTGACGCCGGGGCTCGGGGTCTCGGCAGCCTCCTGGAACTGGGTGCGCACGCTGATCCGGCTGGCGCAGGCGGACCCGGCCCTGGGCAGGGTGTGGGCGGAGGCGTGCCAGGCGTCGGAGCGCAACCTGACGGAGGCGCTGGCGGAGCGCCTGACGGCCGGTCAAGTCCGGTCCGCCTCCGACAACGTTGCCGACCGCAGCCGGCTGGCCTTCGCCGCCGCCGTCGCGAGCGCGGCCGTACGCACGGCCATGGAGAGCTGGGCGGCGTGCGACGGCCCCGCGGAGGGCGCCCAGGGACCGGCCGAACTGGCCGTGGCCAACCTGGCCGCGCTCCGGGACTTCCCGTGGACGGACCTGACGTCCCCCGGAACACCCTGACACCCGGTCACGGCCCGGCCCTGTCCTGGAGTCCAGCCCGTGACTGCCTCGATGCCGCCATGCGTCCGTCCGGCCGGAGTGGTGCCTCGGTCCTGTCTCCGGTGTGCGGCTCGTGCTTGCCTTGGTGCTGTGCCGTGTGTGCCGTGTGTGCCGTGTGTGCCGTCGGCCGGAGCCGTGCCTCGGGGCCGCCCCCGTCGTGTCGGCCTCGCGGCCGGTGCCCTGGTGCGGAGGGCTCGCCGTGCCGTGTCACGGTGAGCCGTTGCCGCCCGTCGCCGCCCTGCTCATCCGGCCGCCCAACTCCCGGACGGCGTCCACCAGTCCCTGCGGCGCCCGCACCGTGAAGTCGTGCCCCAGCATCGCCAGGCGCACCGCCATCCACTCCTTGGCGTCGCTCACCGTCGCCCGTAGCCGGCACGAGCCCTCGTCGAGCGGCTCGGGTGTGCCCAGCCAGCCGGGGATGCGGGCGGCGACCGTCCCGGCCGGGGCGGCGAAGGTGACGTCCAGCTCGTACGACTCCTGCGCCCGGTACATCGACCGGCGCAGATACTCCGCCGCGCTCCCCGTCGGCAGCTCCCTCGGTGTGAACCGCGCCCCCGTCGCGAAGGGGTCGCTCACCCGGTCGACGCGGAACGTGCGCCAGTCCTCGCGGTCGAGGTCGTACGCCACGAGGTACCAGCGCCGTCCGGTCGACACCAGCCGGTACGGCTCCGTCACGCGCCGGGACTCGGTGCCGTCGGCCGCCCGGTAGGCGAACCGCAGCCGCTCCTGCCCGGCCACCGTGGAGGCCATGACGATGAGGATCTCCGGCGCGATCGTCGCGCCGTCGCCGCTGGTCAGCGGAGTGGTCGCGGCCTGGAGGGTGCTGACTCGGTGCCGCAGTCTGCTGGGCAGCACCTGCTCGAGCTTCGCCAGGGCCCGCACGGACGCCTCGTCCACGCCCTCCAGCGCGTGCCCGGCGCCGGCCCGCAGCCCGACCGCGATGGCCACCGCCTCCTCGTCGTCGAGGACCAGGGGAGGCATCGCCTTGCCCGCGACGAGCCGGTAGCCGCCGTCCGCGCCGAGGGTCGCCTGCACGGGATAGCCGAGTTCGCGCAGCCGGTCGATGTCGCGCCGGACCGTGCGGCGGGAGACCCCGAGCCGGTCGGCCAGTTCGCCGCCGGGCCATTCGCGGGGTGTCTGGAGGAGGGAGAGGAGGGTCAGCAGCCGGGCCGGTGTGTCCGTCGTCATGTCATCGAGGATGCCCCGGAAGTAGGACCTGATCTGACCTATATGGGGAATAGCTTCTGGGACATGACCTTCACCGACACCCGGCACGCACAACAGCCCGCAGCGGGCGACCGACGCCGCTGGTTCGCGCTCGCCATCGTGATGACCGCGGCCTTCATGGACCTCGTCGACGTCACGATCGTCAACATCGCGATCCCCTCGATCCAGCGCGACGAGGGCGCCACGTTCAGCCAGATCCAGTGGATCACCGCCGGATACGCGCTGGCCTTCGCCGCCGGCCTCGTCACCGGCGGCCGGCTCGGCGACATCCACGGCCGCAAGCGGATCTTCCTCGTCGGCATCGGCGGATTCACCCTCGCCTCCGCGCTGTGCGGGCTCGCCGTGAACCCGGAGATGCTGGTCGCCTCCCGCATCCTCCAGGGCGCCATGGCGGCGCTGATGGTGCCGCAGGTGCTGTCGATCGTGCACGCCACCTTCCCGGCACACGAACGCGGCAAGGTGTTCGGGCTGTTCGGCGCGATCGTCGGACTGGGTGCCGTGTCCGGACCGCTGCTCGGCGCGCTGCTGACCGAGTGGAACCTGTTCGGCCTGGAATGGCGGCCGATCTTCCTGATCAACCTCCCGGTCGGCATCGCGGGCCTGATCCTCGGCAGCCGCTTCATCAGCGAGTCGAAGGCACCGCGCGCCCTGAAGCTGGACCTGGTGGGCGTCGCCCTGGTCACCCTGGCGCTGCTGATGCTGCTCTACCCGCTCACCCGCGGCCGTGAGCTGGGCTGGCCGGTGTGGGGGTATGTGTCGATGGCCGGCGCGCTGGTGGTGTTCGCGGCGCTGGTGGCGTACGAGCGGGTCAAGGGCGCGCGGGACGGCTCCCCGCTGATCGAGCTGTCGCTGTTCAAGGTGAAGAGCTTCGCGGCGGGCATCGCGGTGCAGACGGTGTTCGGCATCGGCCTCGGCATCTTCTTCCTGGTGTGGACGATGTACATGCAGATCGGCCTGGGCTGGAGCGCCCTGCGGGCCGGGCTGACCGGGGTGCCGTTCTCCGTCGCCGTGTCCGCGGCGGCCGGGATGTCGGTGCAGCTGCTGGTTCCGCGCTACGGGCGCAAGGTGCTCCAGGCCGGTGCCCTCGTCATGGCGGCCGGTGTGCTGATCTACCTGTGGGAGGCCGGGCGGTACGGCCAGTCCATCGCCTCCTGGCAGATGGCGCTGCCGCTGGTGGTCATGGGCGTCGGCATGGGGCTGATCGTCGCTCCGCTGACGGACGCGGTGCTGTCGGAGGTGCCGCGTGAGCACGCCGGGTCGGCGTCGGGGCTGATCAACACCGTGCAGCAGATGGGCAACGCGCTGGGGCTCGGCCTGGTGTCGGTCGTGTTCTTCGGAGTGATCGACGAGCCGCTCGCACCGGCCGAGGTGGGGCCCGCCTTCACGGACGGTTTCCAGCACGCGCTGGGCTGGGTGGCCGCGGTGATGGGTGTGATCTTCCTGCTGATGTTCGCCCTCCCGAAGCGCCCCGCCCAGCACGTGGAGGGCGCGGAGGACGCTCCGGCGGCGGCGGAGAAGGAGCCGGAGCTCGTGTCCTGAGGGGCGTGAGTGTCCTGAGAGTCCGAGTGTCCTGAGAGTCCGAGTGTCCTGAGAGTCCGAGTGTCCTGAGCGGACGGCCCACGGCATACAGAAGACCCGGCACCCACGGGGGGTGCCGGGTCTTCCCGTGCGTCGGGACCCAACAAACGGACACAATCGGAAGTCCATCCGCGCCCGATTGCGCCTGTACCTGTTTACTTTCCGGACATCTCGACGTACTCTCCGGATCGAACCACACGTTCGGGCATGAACGGACCGGGAGGCAGCCGGACATGTACGCACCGGAACGCCAGCAGGAGATCCTTCGGCTCGCCCGCGACAGCGGGCGGGTGGACGTGGTCTCGCTGGCCGAGGAGTTCCAGGTGACCGCGGAGACCATCCGCCGCGACCTGAAGGCGCTCGACCGCGCCGGACTGGTCCGCAGGGTGCACGGCGGGGCCATCCCCTCCGGACGCCTCGACTTCGAACCGGACCTCGCCGAGCGGGAGACCACCGCGGCCGACGAGAAGGACCGCATCGCCCGGGCCGCCCTCGCGGAACTCCCGGCCGACGGCACCGTGATCGTCGACGCCGGTTCGACCGTCGCCCGGGTCGTCGGCTCCCTGCCGGTGGACCTCTCCCTCACCGTCGTCACCCACAGCCTGCCCATCGCGGTCCGTCTCTCCGACCACCCCGGCATCCAGCTGCACCTGGTCGGAGGGCGCGTACGGCACCGTACGCGCGCCGCCGTGGACGCCTGGGCGCTGCGCGCGTATGCCGAAATCCGCGCGGACGTCCTGTTCGTGGCCGCCAACGGCTTCTCCGCCGAATACGGTCTCACCACCCCCGACCTCGCCGAGGCCGCCGTGAAACGCGCGGCCATGGCAGCCGCCCGCCGCGTGGTGCTGCTCGCCGACTCCTCCAAGCACGGCCAGGAACACTTCGCCCGCTTCGGCGACCTGAGCGATGTGGACCTGCTGATCACCGACACCGGGCTGAGCCCGCAGGACGCCACCGCCATCGAGCGCGGCGGCACGGAAGTGGTTCGCGCATGATCCTCACCGTCACCCCCAACCCGTCCCTGGACCGCACCTACGAGGTCCCCTCGCTGGAGCGCGGTGAGGTCGTCCGGGCCACCGGCGAACGGTTCGACCCCGGTGGCAAGGGGGTCAACGTCTCGCGTGCGGTCACCGCGGCCGGCCGGCGCACGGTCGCGGTGCTGCCCCTGGGCGGTGCGCCCGGCGCCCTGGTCGCCGACCTGCTCCACGCGCAGGGCATCGAGGTCGCCCCGGTCCCGGTCGCCGGAGCCACCCGCTCCAACATCGCGCTCGCCGAGGCCGACGGCGTACTGACGAAGATCAACGCGCCGGGTCCCGAGCTGACGGCGGCCGAGCGGGAACTGCTGCTGGAGACCGTGCGCCGGCAGGCGCCGGGTGCCGACTGGATCGCCTGCTGCGGCAGCCTGCCGCGCGGGCTCGCCCCCTCCTGGTACGCCGACCTGGTCGCCCGGGTGCACGCCGCCGGCGTGCGCATCGCCCTGGACACCTCGGGACCCGCGCTGCTCGCCGCGCTGCGCGAGCGGCCCGACGTGGTGAAGCCCAACGCGGCGGAACTCGCCGAGGCGGTGGGCCGCCCGCTGACCACCGTCGGCGACGCGATGAAAGCGGCCGAGGAACTGCGCGCGGCGGGCGCCCGGACCGTCCTCGCGAGCCTCGGCGCCGACGGACAACTGCTCGTCGACGAGGACGGCGCCTGGTTCGGCACCGCCCCCGTGGACGCCGTCCGCAGCAACGTGGGCGCGGGCGACTCCGCGCTCGCCGGGTTCCTCGTCGCCGGCGGACGCGGCCCCGGGGCGCTCGCCTCCGCCGTCGCCCACGGAGCGGCGGCCGTTCAGCTGCCCGGCAGTGTGATGCCGGCACCGGGCGACCTGGACCCGGCCGCGGTCACCGTCACGACCGAGGTCCCCGTCGACCGTCTCCTGAGGGAGCCGGCGTCATGAACTGCTCCCTCCGCCCCCTCACCCCCGTCCCCACCCCCGCCCCTCCCGCAGTACGGGCGATACGCGTGCGAAGGAGCCCGCGATGAGCGACATGATCACCGCGGACCTGGTCGATCTCGACCTGTCCGCCGACACCAAGGACGCGGCGGCACGAGCCCTCGCCGAACGCATGGTGGCCCAGGGCCGGGTGACCGACCTGGAGGGCTTCCTCGCCGACGTCGCCGCGCGCGAGGCCCAGATGCCGACCGGCCTCGACGGCGGCATCGGCATCCCGCACTGCCGCAGCGAGCACGTCACCGAGCCGACCCTGGCCTTCGGGCGCAGCGCCGCCGGGATCGACTTCGGCGCGGCGGACGGACCCGCCGACCTGATCTTCCTGATCGCCGCCCCCGCCGGAGCGGACGACGCCCATCTGACGATCCTGTCCTCGCTGGCCCGGCAGCTGATGAACACCGACTTCACCGATGCCCTCCGGTCGGTGGACGACGCGGCGGCAGCGGCGGCGCTGATCCGCGGCGACGAAGCCGGTTCCGACGACTCCGTGGCGGCGCCGGCGGCGGCCTCCGCCGGCGCCGCCACGGGCACCGCCGCCCCCGAGGAGGACCGCCCGTTCCGGATCGTCGCCGTCACCTCCTGCCCCACCGGCATCGCCCACACCTACATGGCGGCCGAGTCGCTGGAGAACGCCGGCCGGGAGGCCGGGGTCGAGGTCGTCGTCGAGACCCAGGGATCGGCGGGATTCACCCGGCTCGACCCGGCCGTGATCGCGGCGGCGGACGCGGTGATCCTCGCCCACGACGTTCCCGTGCGGGAAAAGGGCCGCTTCGCCGGCAAGCCCACCGTCGACACCGGCGTCAAGGCGGCCATCAACCGTCCCGCCGACCTGATCACCGAGGTCAGAGGCAAGGCGGAACGCGGCGAGGTCACCGCGGCGGCCGCCGCGTCCGGCGGTACGCCCGTCGAGCGCGCCGGCGGCAGCGGCGAGGGCTACGGCACCAAACTGCGCACCTGGCTGATGTCCGGCGTCAGCTACATGGTGCCGTTCGTCGCGGCGGGCGGTCTGCTCATCGCGCTCGGCTTCGCGATCGGCGGCTACGAGATCAACGAGGCGCCGTCGGTCATGGAGCACTTCGTGTGGACCCAGGCCGACAGCTGGGGCGCCCTGCTCTTCCAGATCGGCGGCGTCGCCTTCGGCTTCCTCGTCCCCGTCCTGGCCGGCTACATCGCCTACGGCATGGCCGACCGGCCCGGTCTGGTGCCCGGCTTCGTCGGCGGTGCGATCTCGCTCACCGTCAACGCCGGCTTCCTCGGCGGCCTCGCGGCCGGACTGATCGCCGGTGGTGTGGTGATCGCCATCCAGAAGGTGCGGATACCGGCCGCGCTGCGCGGCATCATGCCGGTGGTGGTGATTCCGCTGATCTCCGCCGCGGTCGTCGGCTTCCTGATGTTCGTGGTCATCGGCAAGCCCATCGCCGAGGCGCAGAAGGCCATGACCGACTGGCTGAACGGCCTCACCGGCACCAACGCCGTCCTGCTCGGCGCCCTGCTCGGACTGATGATGTGCTTCGACCTCGGCGGGCCGGTCAACAAGGTCGCCTACACCTTCGCCACCGCCGGGATCGCCGTCGCGAGCCCCAGCGACTCCGCCATGAAGATCATGGCCGCGGTGATGGCCGCCGGCATGGTGCCGCCGCTGGCGATGGCCCTGGCCACCACCGTGCGCGGCAAGCTCTTCAACCGGACCGAGCGCGAGAACGGCAAGGCCGCCTGGGTGCTGGGCGCCTCGTTCATCTCCGAGGGCGCGATCCCCTTCGCGGCGGCCGACCCGCTGCGGGTGATCCCCGCCTCGATGGCGGGCGGCGCGGTCACCGGCGCCCTGTCCATGGCCTTCGGCGCGACCCTGCGCGCACCGCACGGCGGCATCTTCGTGGTCCCGCTGATCGGCAACCCGTTCCTCTACCTGGTCGCGATCGCCGCGGGCGTCTGTGTCACGGCGGCGCTGGTGATCGTCCTCAAGGGCCTGCGCAAGCCGGTGCCGGAAGCCTCCGGCACGGGCCCCGGCGAGAGCACGGCACCGGCGGCGCGGAGCAAGGAAGCGGTGGCCGCATAGCCGGACGGGCGATGCGTCCGTTTGGGTAGGTGTGCACGGTTCATGCCTACTGCGATATAGATCACGATCATCACGGTCCGGGCCCAAAGTCCCGGACCGTGGTGTGTACTGGGCCGCATGCCTGAGTACAAGACGCTCTCGCGAACGACGGGTGCCGCCGTCCTCACCCTGGTGGCCGTGGCCTGCGCGGCGGGCCTGGCCGACGTCCTGCGGCGCCGGCGCGGGCGGACCCGCGCACCCGGGACCCCCGAGGCCGACGAACGGCACATCCCCCACGGCACCCCGACGATCCCGCGCCAGCGCCGGACGGGCCCCAGCACGGAGGCGGTGCGGCTCACCCCGGCCGAGCGTGACGCCTTCGCCGTGCTGGTCCGACGCCTCAGCGAGGGGGACTGAGCCTCACCGAGGCCGTCAGGAGACCTGCGCCGCCCGGCGCTCCATGGCGTCCCGCGCCGCGTCCTCGCTGGTGTACACCTCGCACATGTGCCGTCCGTCCGGCGTGACCGTGTGCTCGACCTCCCACAGGGAGAGCTCCACGCCGTCATCCAGCAGGAACGCGTGCTCGTAGAGGGAGAAGGAGAGCCCGGAGCGTCCCGCGCGGGACGGGCGGCCGAAGGCCTGCGTGATCCGGTGGGCGCACGCGGTGGTCAGCAGCGCGGCCGTCTCCGTGTCCGGCCGGTCCGGGTTCTCCGCCCGGCGCAGTAAACGGCGCGCGTGGTCCGGGGAATCGTCCGGAACGTACACCTGCCGCAGCGCGGGAGCCGGGATCAGCTGCACGGTCACCGGCAACTCGAAGTCCGGGGCGTCCGCCGGAAACGGCAGCCGGGCCGTCGCCGTACGCAGCTCCTCCTCGTCCACATAGATCTCGTGCTGCGGCTCGCCGCCCCGCGCGGCGTTGTGGACCAGCTCCCACAGTGTGACCGCCGAACCGTCGGCGAGCAGCCAGGTGTGCCGGTACGTCTCCCGGTGCAGACCGGCGCTGTGGTGCGCGGAGTGCAGGGAACCGTCGTGCGCCAGCGCGCAGTCCAGCCGCCGGATCGTCTCCTCCGGCAGCTCGAAGGAGTTCAGGGCGCGGCCGAGGAGTCGCGCGAGGTGCTCCTCCGGAGACTCGGGCGAGTCGGATGGTTCGTACGCTGCCGTCTCGTACGGAACGCTCAAGGTTTCTCCCGGCGTTGCTGCATGTCACCTTGTGGGTGCATACCGTAGCCCCTCGGCCGGACATCATGTCCAGGAACCGAGAAAACGTATGGCCGGAAAACGACCGGGCCACGCGAGAAATTCCCCGGCGCCCCCGCGGGACGACAACTCTTCCTGCTCACAGGTCACTTGGGTGCCCATTCGCCTCAACGTCCGTACAGAGCTCCGTACGACGGCCAGGCCCCGCCGGGACCGTCCACCGGCTCGGCGGCGCGCACCGCCTGTACGATCGCGCGGGTCACCAGGTCCGCGCCGGCCGCCAGCAGGCCGTTCAGGGCGAGGGGGTCCGCGGTGTCGAGCGGGCGGGTGCCCGTGGCCAGCGTGAAGACGGTGTCGCCGTCGCTCAGCAGATGCACCGGCCGCACGGCTCGCGCGATGCCGTCGTGGGCGGTGCCGGCGAGCTTCTGGGCCTGCGCCTTGGACAGAAGGGCGTCGGTGGCGACCACCGCGAGCGTCGTGTTCAGCGGGGGAGGGGCGTTCCGCTCGGCCGCCTGCGCCAGCTGCCGCAGCGCGGCCTCGTGCACCTCCGGATCCGGGTGCCGCACCCGCCCCTGGAACAACTCCCCGTACAGCACCCCCGTTTCCGGCTCCACCGCCGAACCCACCGCGTTGGCCACCACCAGCGCGGCCACCGTGACCCCGGAGTCCAGCACCGTGCTCGCCGTGCCGACCCCGCCCTTCAACTGCCCCAGCACGGCCCCCGTGCCGGCGCCCACACAGCCCTGCGGAACCGGAGCACCGGGCTCACTCGCCGCCGCCGCCTCGACCGCGGCCCGGCCGGTGGCCGCGTCCGGCCGGGCCCGGAAGTCGCCGCCCCGGCCCAGGTCGAAGACACAGGCGGCCGGTACCACCGGCACCACGTGCGCGGGGTCGGGCCCGACGCGCACCCCGCGTCCCCGCTCCTCCAGCCAGGCCATCACCCCGGACGCCGCGTCGAGCCCGTATGCGCTGCCGCCGGTCAGCACGACCGCCTCGACCTTCTGCACCAGGTTGCGCGGATCGAGCGCGTCGGTCTCCTTCGTGCCGGGTCCGCCGCCGCGCACATCCACCGCGGCCACGGCACCGCCCTCGGGCGCGAGCACCACCGTGGTGCCGGTGAGCCAACCGTCACCGGTGCGCGTCGCATGCCCCACGCGCACGCCGGCCACATCCGTCAGAGCGTCAACCGTCATGGGGCCAGTCTTGCCCGGCCGGACTCGGCCGTACCCTGGACGCATGAGCACCGCCCCCGATCCCCGCCCGCGTGAGCCGCGGCCCGCGCTGGTCTTCGACGATCCGCTGGACCAGCAGTCCTCGGACGACACGGACGGCGGGTGGGGGGAGCGCCCGTCCGGCGACAGCGCCGCCGATCTGAAGCGCTTCCTCGACGAGAAGCCGCCCCACCACATCTGACCGGGCCGGGCGCCTACCGGTCGCCCTGCCCCGGCCCGCGCTGCGCGACGAGGGTGTCGCGGATCTCCTTGAGGACCTCCAGCTCGGTGATCTCGACGACCTCGCGTGTGCCCTCCTTCGCCTTCCGGCGGGCCTCCACCCGGGCCAGGTACTTCGCCATGGGCAGCACCATCAGGAAGTAGACGACCGCCGCGGTGATCAGGAACTGCAGCGTCGCCCCGAGGACCGAGCCCCACAGGATCCTGACGCCGGTCGCGGCGTCCCCGGTGCCCTCGCAGGGGCCCTTCAGACACGAGCTGTAACTGTCCAGGTTCTTCGTGCCGAAGGCACCCACCAACGGGTTGATGACGCCCTTCACGACCGAGTTGACGATGTTGGTGAAGGCGGCCCCGATCACCACCGCCACGGCCAGATCGACGACGTTGCCACGCGTCAGGAAGGCTTTGAAGCCCTGCCAGACGCTCGTCCTGTCCTGGTCGCTCACGTCGAGGCCTCTTTTCTCGTGCGCAGGGAACGGAAGAAAACGCTCCGCAACCTACGGCACGCCGGTGCGGGCCTGTCCAGTCGCGGTGCTCGAACGACGGGCCGGACGGGAGCACCCGGCCCGGAGCGGCGGTGCTCACCACAGGGTCACCGCCAGCCGGGCCGTGGCGCTCGCGCCGGCCAGCCGGGCCGCGGTGTCACGGGGGACCGACAGCACGACCAGCGCCCCCGCGTCGCCCGCTCCGTCCGGCGGTGGCGGCACCTCGCTCACCCGGGCCCCGCGGGCGACCACGCGGGCCTCGCCGCCGGACACCGTCTCCTCGGCGGCGATCACGTCCACCCGGTCGCCGGGCCGCAGCAGCCGCACCGTGGCCGCGTCGGCGATCCGCACCGGTGCCGTCACCGTCGTCCCCGCCCGCCGCGGCCGTACGGGACGGTCCCCGGGGGACACCGAGGCGGCCGGGGCCGCCTGAGGACCGCCGGGATATCCGGGATGCCCGGGATGCCCGCGTGAACGGTCCGCGTCCCGGGGGCCCGCCGCGACGAGCGCCGCCGCCGTGACGGCGAGACCGACCGCCACGGCACGCCTCCGGTGCCGGACGAGCCGGCCCGGGAGCGGCAGACCGCCGCGCACCCGCACCGGCGCGAAGTGCGGCACCTCGCACGGGGCGGGGACGTCGGCGCCGGGCGGACGCGGAACGACGGGGGAGGAGGAGCAGAGCGAGGAGGAAGGACGGGACACGGGAACCACCACCTGCGACGAGGGACCGGCTTGCGGCTCCCACGATCGGGCACCCCGGCCGGGGCTCGCCGTGCCCTGTGGACGCGTCACGACCCTGTGGAAAACTCCTCCACCCGAACGGGACGCTCCGTCGGCCCGCCGGCTACGGCAGCGCGAACCCCGGGTCCATCCCGCCCAGCGCCGACGTGCACGGACAGTCCCGTTCCTCCGTCGTCGGCAGCGCGGCCACCGCGTCGAAGAGCACCCCCCGCAGCCGGTCCACGTTGGCGGCGAACACCCGCAGCACCTCGTCGTGGGAGACGCCCTCGCCGGTCTCGGCTCCGGCGTCGAGGTCGGTGACCAGGGTCAGCGAGGTGTAGCAGAGCTCCAGCTCACGGGCGAGCGCCGCCTCGGGGTGGCCCGTCATGCCCACCACCGACCAGCCCTGGGCCCGGTGCCACAACGATTCGGCGCGGGTGGAGAAGCGCGGCCCCTCCACCACGACCAGGGTGCCGCCGTCCACCGGCTCCCAGTCCCGCCCGCGCGCCGCCTTCAGCGCGGCCGCCCGTCCGGCGGGGCAGTAGGGGTCGGCCAGCGACACATGGACCACGTTCGGCACGGTGCCGTCGGGCAGCGGCAGCCCGTCGAAGTACGTGCCCGCCCGGGACTTCGTACGGTCCACGAGCTGGTCCGGAACCAGCAGCGTGCCCGGCCCGTACTCGGGCCGCAGCCCGCCCACCGCGCACGGCCCGAGGACCTGGCGCGCGCCGACCGACCTCAGCGCCCACAGGTTGGCGCGGTAGTTGATGCGGTGCGGCGGCAGATGGTGACCGCGGCCGTGCCGGGGCAGGAAGGCGACCCGGCGGCCGGCCACCTCGCCGAGGAAGAGGGAGTCGCTGGGCGCCCCGTAGGGGGTGTCGACCTGGAGCTCGGTCACGTCGTCGAGGAAGGAGTAGAAGCCGGAGCCGCCGATCACGCCGATCTCGGCCTTCGCCATGTTCGCCATGCTCCGCACCCTAACGGCACCCGGAAAAGCGGAAGACCCCGTCGTCGGATGACGAGGGGGTCCCCTGAAAGACAGGCCCTACGCGGCGGTGGTGCCGGCCGAGCCGCCGGAGCCGGACGAACCGGACGACGAGCTCGAACCCGAACCGGAGTCCGAGGAGGAGGACGAGGAAGCGGAGGCGGAGGCCTTCGACGACGCCGGCGAGCTGCTCGACGAGGAGCCGCGGCTGTCGTTGCGGTAGAAACCGGAGCCCTTGAAGACGATGCCGACCGCCGAGAACACCTTCTTCAGGCGTCCCTGGCAGTTGGGGCACTCGGTCAGGGCGTCGTCGGTGAACTTCTGCACCGCCTCGAGGCCCTCGCCGCACTCGGTGCACTGGTACTGGTAGGTCGGCACTGTCTTCCTCCTGGCACTCTCACTCGATGAGTGCTAACGACGGTCCATAGTGACGTATTCCGTGGGTTCAGTCCACTGCGACGGGCTCGCGGTGACCCACACCACGCGCCACGGTGCGCCCGCGCGGGCTCGTCACCAGCCGCGACCGCAGCGCCAGGAGCGTCGCCAGGGCGAGCACCGTACCGGCCATCGGCACCAGGAATCCGGCGCCGTCCCAGAGGCGGTCCTCCAGCTGCCCGGCGACCGTGACGGCCGCTGCCTGGCCGAGCGCCACGGCGCCGGTCAGCCAGGTGAAGGCCTCGGTGCGGGCCCCGGCCGGGACCAAACTCTCCACCAGCGTGTAGCCGGTGATCAGGGCCGGCGCGATGCACATGCCGACCAGGAGGCCGAGCGCGGCCAGCAGCAGCGCCGAATGGGCGGTCCACAGGGCCGACGCCGTCAGCGCGAGCGCCGCGTAGGCGAGGACCAGGCGCCGCTGCGGGGCGGTCCTCCAGGCGATCGCGCCGCAGGCGATCCCGGCAAGCATGTTGCCCGCCGCGAAGACGCCGTAGAGCACGCCGTTCAGCCCGGGGTTGCCGATGGACTCGGAGAACGCGGCCAGCGAGACCTGCATGCCGCCGAAGACGGAACCGATGCCGAGGAAGGTCACGATCAGCACCCGCACACCTGGGACGCGCAGCGCGGAACCGTGCTCCACGCGCGCGTGCTCCTCCCGGCCGGCCCGGGGCTGGGTGCCCTTCTGCGCCGCGAACAGCAGTCCGCCGATCAGGGTCAGCGCGGCCTCGGTGACCAGACCGGCGGCCGGGTCGACGGCCGTGCACAGGGCGGTGGCCAGCAGCGGTCCGACGACGAACGTGAACTCGTCGGTGACGGACTCGAAGGCCGCCGCGGTCGCCATCAGCGGGGAGCCCTTGAGCTTCACGCCCCAGCGGGCGCGCACCATGGGCCCGACCTGCGGCACCGAGGCACCCGTGGGGACGGCGGCGGCGAACAGCGCCCACAGGGGCGCGCCGGTCAGCGCCAGCGCGGTGAGGGCGAGCCCGGACACGGTGTGCACCAGGACACCGGGCACCAGCACGGCGCGCTGCCCGTAGCGGTCGGCGAGGCGGCCGCTGTAGGGCGCGAACAGGGCCATGGAGACGCCGGTGACGGCGGCGACGGCGCCCGCAGCGCCGTACGAGCCGGTGGTGTGCTGCACCAGCAGCACGATGGAGAGGGTGAGCATGGCGAACGGCTGGCGGGCCGCGAAGCCGGGGAGCAGGAACGTCCACGCGCCGCGCGTGCGCAGCAGTCGGCCGTATCCCGGACGGGGGGTGGCCGCCGAATCCTTCGACGTGGTGACCGTGGATGCCACGGCCCGTGCCTTTCTGCCACCTGGTAGCGCCGCCCGCGCGGGGTCGTGCGGGCGCGCCGAGAGCTGTCCTCTTGCGCTGACTGCGGTAGATACCGGCGCCACAGCTCAGGGCGTCCCGGCCGCCATACGGTCGCGCCAGCTCTGCATCAGGCAGAGTTGGTTCGATCTGGGGTCGCTTGCATAATACAGGGACCAAGGGCTTGTGCGTCTGTGAAACCGAGCACCTGTCAGCGTCCCGCCTGCGATCCGTCGGTGCCCAGCCAGCCGGCCAGCTTTCCGCCCCGGCCGACCGCCCGCAGGCGCCGTTCGGCGGCGTCCCGCACCGGGTCCGTGGCGACGACGAGCAGTTCGTCGCCGTGGCGCAGCGTCGTCGACGGCAGCGGGACGAACGACGTCCCCTCGCGCACGACGAGCGTGACGGCGGCCCCGGCCGGCAGCCGCAGTTCGCCGACCTCCACGCCGTGCATCTTCGACCCGTCGGGGATGGCGACCGACAGCAGATGCCCGCGCAGCCGCTCGAGGGGCGCCGACTCGATGCCGAGGTCGGCGGCGCCGGAGTCCTCGCCCAGGTGCAGCTCGCGGGCCACCCAGGGCAGCGTCGGGCCCTGGACGAGGGTGTAGACGACGACGAGGACGAAGACGATGTTGAAGATCCGCTCGCTGCCCGCGATGCCCTGCACCATCGGGATCGTCGCCAGGATGATGGGCACGGCGCCGCGCAGCCCCGCCCAGGACATCAGCACCTGCTCCCGCCAGGGCACGCGGAACGGCGTCAGGCACACCACGACGCTCAGCGGGCGGGCCACCAGGGTGAGTGCCAGCCCGATGAGCAGCGCGGGCACGAAGTCGTCGCCGAGCTCGTGCGGGGTGACCAGCAGGCCGAGCAGGACGAACATGCCGATCTGGGCGATCCAGCCGAGCCCTTCGGCGAACCCCCGCGTGGCGGGCCAGTGCGGCAGTTTGGCGTTGCCCAGCACCATCGAGGCGAGATAGACGGCGAGGAAGCCACTGCCGTGGGCGGTCGCTCCCACGGCGTAGGCCGCGACGGCGATGGCCATGACGGCGATCGGGTAGAGGCCGGAGGCGGGCAGCGCCACGTGCCGCAGTCCCCAGGCGCCCAGCCAGCCCACCGTGAGGCCGATGGCGGCGCCGATGGCCAGCTCCAGGAGGATCTCGCCGAGCAGCACGTACCAGTGCTCGACCGGCCCGGCGGCGGAGAGGGCGACGACCAGGATGACCACGGGTGCGTCGTTGAAGCCGGACTCCGCCTCCAGCGTGCCCGTCACCCGCGAGGGCAGGGGGATTCTCCGCAGCACCGAGAAGACGGCCGCCGCGTCGGTCGAGGAGACCACCGCACCGATGATGAGCGCCTGCCGCCACTCCAGCCCGACCAGGAAGTGCGCCGCCGACGCGGTGACCCCGACGCTCACCGCGACGCCGGCCAGGGCGAGCGTCGAGGCGGCCGACAGGGCCGGTCTCGCCTCGGCCCACTTGGTGCCCAGCCCGCCCTCGGCGAGGATCACGACCAGGGCCGCGTACCCGATGACCTGCGTCAGCGCGGCGTTGTCGTACGAGATGTCGCCGATGCCGTCCTGGCCTATGGCGATGCCTATGCCCATGTAGATGAGCAGGCTGGGGAGCCCGCTGCGCGAGGAGATCCGGACCGCGACGACGGCCACGAGCAGTACGACCGAGCAGACGAGCAGAAGCTGGTTGAGGTGGTGGATGGTCAGCGGCTGTTCCCTTCCCTGACTCAGGCGCACCCGCGCGTGAGATCACGTACATCGCATGCGATCCACCGCGCTTCCGCGGCAAACTACTTCGTTACCTTACCTAACTCTTGACGCATTCTTGACGCTCGGGGAGGCAAGATCGAACGCCCGTCCGGGCTGGTTCCCGACTCCGCGTCAAGGGGCGCGGGGCCCTGCGCCTATCGTTGCTCCAGCGCTCAGTTAAAAGCACAGCCCGACCTGCCGCTCGCGTTAGGACAGCAAGGACAGCGATGCCCACCGACATCACCGCCTCCCCGGGTCAGCAGGCCGACGCCTCCCCGGGTCAGCAGGCCGGCAAGTCCGGCAGGAAGAAAGGGCGCAAAGCCCGTCTGATCGTGCTCGTGCTGGTGCTGGCCCTGATCGGCGGTCTCGCCTACGGGGGGTACTGGACCGTCAGCACCGTGCGGGCCTCCTTCCCCCAGACCACCGGCTCGATCACGCTGAAGGGGCTGTCGGGGAACGTCGACGTCAAGCGCGACGGCTACGGCATCCCGCAGATCTACGCCTCCTCCGACGAGGACCTGTTCATGGCGCAGGGCTATGTCCAGGCGCAGGACCGGTTCTACGAGATGGACGTGCGCCGGCACATGACCGCCGGGCGCCTGTCGGAGATGTTCGGCGCAAGCCAGGTCGACACCGACGAGTTCCTGCGCACCCTCGGCTGGCACCGGATCGCCGAGGAGGAGTACGACAAGAAGCTCTCGCCCGCCACGAAGAAGTACCTCCAGGCGTACGCCAAGGGTGTCAACGCCTACCTGGAGGGCAAGCAGGGCGAGGAGATCTCCCTGGAGTACGCGGCGCTGGGCTTCGAGAACGACTACAAGCCCGGGGAGTGGACCCCGGTCGACTCCGTGGCCTGGCTCAAGGCGATGGCCTGGGACCTGCGCGGGAACATGCAGGACGAGATCGACCGCGCGCTGATGACCAGCCGTCTCGGCCCCCAGCAGATCGCCGACCTGTACCCGGAGTACCCGTACGGCCGGAACAAGCCGGTGATCCAGGAGGGCCAGTACAACGAGCTCACCGGAGCGTACGAGCAGGGCGGGACCACGGGGACCGGAAGCGGCACCGGGACCGGCAACGGCACCGGGACCGGCGACGGCACCGGGACCGGCACGGGCACGGGAACGGCGGGCTCGGGAACGGGCACCGGCACGGAGGCCGGTACGGGCACCGGCACCGGCACCGCGGGCTCCGCGCTGGAGAGCCAGCTGACGGGCCTCCAGGAGGTCATGCGCGACCTGCCCACCGCCGTCGGCATCAACGGCGACGGCATCGGCTCCAACTCCTGGGTCGTCTCCGGTGAGCACACCATCACCGGCGAGCCGCTGCTCGCCAACGACCCGCACCTGTCGGCCTCGCTGCCGTCCGTCTGGTACCAGATGGGCCTGCACTGCCGCGAAGTCTCCGCCGAGTGCCAGTACGACGTCACCGGCTACACCTTCGCGGGCATGCCCGGCGTCATAATCGGCCACAACCAGGACATCGCCTGGGGCCTGACCAATTCCGGCGTCGACGTCACCGACCTCTACCTGGAGAAGATCACCGGCGACGGCTACCAGTACGACGGCAAGGTGGTGCCGTTCACGACCCGCGAGGAGACCATCCGGGTCGCCGGCGGCACGGCGCGGAAGATCGTGGTCCGCGAGACCAACAACGGTCCCCTGCTCTCCGACCGCTCCGACGAACTGGTGAAGACCGGCAAGAAGGCCTCCGTCGACAGCGCGGCCCCCGACCGGGGCGACGGCTACGGCGTCGCCCTGCGCTGGACCGCACTGGACCCGGGCCGCACCATGGACTCCGTCTTCGCCATCAACCGCGCGAAGGACTGGGACGACTTCCGCGAGGCGGCCACGCTGTTCGAGGTGCCCTCGCAGAACCTCGTCTACGCGGACACCGAGGGCCACATCGGCTACACGCTGCCCGGGAAGATCCCCACCCGCGCGGAGAAGCACGACGGTTCCGTCCCCGCCCCGGGCTGGGACGCCGACTACCGGTGGACCGGCTGGATCGACCAGGACGCGCTCCCCTTCGAGCTCGACCCAGAGCGCGGCTACATCGTCACCGCCAACCAGGCCGTCGTCGGCAAGGACTACCCCTACACGCTGACCACGGACTGGGGCTACGGCGCCCGCAGCCGGCGCATCACCGACCTGATCCAGTCGAAGATCAAGGACGGCGGCAAGATCTCCACCGACGACATGCGGCAGATGCAGCTCGACAACTCCAGCTCCATCGCCAAGCTGCTGGTGCCCGACCTGCTGAAGATCGACACCGGTGACGCGGACGTGCGCGAGGCGCAGAAGCTGCTGGAGGGCTGGGACTACACCCAGGACGCCGACTCGGCCGCCGCCGCGTACTTCAACGCCGTGTGGCGCAACGTCCTCAAGCTCGCCTTCGGCCACAAGCTGCCCAAGGAGCTGCGGGCCGAGGGCCAGTGCCTGTGGGTCGACCCGGTCAACACCACCGGCCCCGCCGACGAGGCGGACAAGGTCCGCGAGTGCGGTCAGCGCGCCGCCGACCAGGCGCAGCCGGACGGCGGCGACCGCTGGTTCGAGGTGGTCCGCAAGCTCAAGGACGACCAGGACAGCGAGTGGTGGACGACGCCGAAGAGGGGCACCCGTCCGGGCGCGGACAACCGTGACGAGCTGTTCAAGCGGGCCATGATCGACGCCCGCTGGGAGCTGACCGCCAAGCTGGGCAAGGACATCGACACCTGGAGCTGGGGCCGGCTGCACCGCCTGTTCCTGAAGAACCAGACGCTCGGCACCGAGGGCCCCGGCTTCCTGCAGTACATGCTCAACCGCGGCCCGTGGAAGCTCGGCGGCGGCGAGGCGACGGTCAACGCGACCGGCTGGAACGCGGCCGGCGGCTACGAGGTCGTGTGGGTGCCGTCCATGCGGATGGTGGTCAACCTCGGCGACCTCGACAAGTCGCGGTGGATCAACCTCACCGGCGCCTCCGGACACGCCTACAGCGCCCACTACGTCGACCAGACGGACAAGTGGGCCGAGGGTGAGCTGCTGGAGTGGTCCTTCTCGGAGAAGGCGGTCGAGGAGAGCACGAGCGACACGCTGCTGCTCAAGCCCTGACCGCGGTCGTCCCGCTCCGTGAATCGGCCTCCACGCGCGCGTGGAGGCCGATTCCGTGTCAGGGGCGGGCGCCGAACCGCCGTACGCCGGACGGTGTCACCACCGCGTGCACCGGCCGGTCGTGCGGCTCCTCGGGGACACGGCCGACGACCTCGGCGTCGTACAGCAGCACCACCAGTGCCGGACGGGCGCCCGCGCGGTCCAGCCGGGCGAGCACGCGGTCGTAGGAGCCCCCGCCGCGTCCCAGCCGCATCCCGCGCGCGTCGACGGCCAGTCCGGGCAGCAGGACGACGTCCGCCTCGGTCACGGCGTCCGGTCCGAGGCGTTCGCCGGCCGGCTCGAGCAGGGCCATGCGCCCACCGTGCCGCACCCGCGCGAGGGAGCCCTCCCCCGTGTACGTGCCCCAGTCGAGGTCGTTGTCCGGGAGCAGGGCGGGCAGCAGGACGCGTACGCCCCGTGCGCGCAGCGCGTCCAGCAGCGCGAGCGTGCCGGGTTCGCTCCCCACGGAGACGTAGGCCGCCACCGTGCGCGCGTGCGCGAGTTCGGGCAGCGCGAGTGCCTGCCGGGACAGCGCGGTGGCGGATTCCCGCACTTCATTTGCCGTCAAGCCGTTCCTCGTCTGGAGGATTTGGCGTCGTAGCACCCGCTTGTCAGACTCGTCAGCGCGGTCGTTGTGTCTCAACTCTGTACCCGTACCGTTCCAATATGCTCATATGAGCGGTAAATAACCGGAGCCACAGATTCCCTGCAAAGGCACCGGATATGGTGTCCGGCATGTCACAGTCACACCCTCGGATCAGCAAGGCTGTCATCCCCGCAGCCGGTCTCGGCACCCGGTTCCTGCCGGCCACCAAGGCCACTCCCAAGGAGATGCTGCCGGTCGTCGACAAGCCGGCGATCCAGTACGTGGTCGAAGAGGCCGTCTCCGCCGGTCTCGACGACGTCCTCATGGTGACGGGCCGCAACAAGCGCCCGCTGGAGGACCATTTCGACCGCAATTACGAACTCGAGTCCGCCCTTCAGAAGAAGGGCGACGCCGGCCGCCTCGCCAAGGTCCAGGAGTCCAGCGACCTGGCCACCATGCACTACGTCCGCCAGGGCGACCCCAAGGGCCTCGGCCACGCCGTGCTGTGCGCCGCGCCGCACGTCGGCCACGAGCCCTTCGCCGTCCTCCTCGGCGACGACCTGATCGACCCGCGCGACCCCCTGCTCCAGCGCATGATCGACGTCCAGCAGCAGCACGGCGGCAGCGTCATCGCGCTCATGGAGGTGGCCCCCGAGCAGATCCACCTCTACGGCTCCGCCGCCGTCGAGGCCACCGCGGACTCCGACGTCGTCAAGATCGGCGGCCTGGTCGAGAAGCCGGCCGCCGAGGACGCGCCCTCGAACTACGCCATCATCGGCCGCTACGTCCTCGACCCGGCCGTCTTCGACATACTCCGCAAGACCGAGCCGGGCCGCGGCGGCGAGATCCAGCTCACCGACGCCCTCCAGCAGCTCGTGGCCGACGAAAAGGTCGGCGGGCCGGTGCACGGCGTCGTCTTCAAGGGCCGCCGCTATGACACCGGCGACCGCGGCGACTACCTGCGTGCCATTGTCCGGCTCGCGTGCGAACGTGAGGACCTGGGACCGGACTTCCGGACCTGGCTCCACCGTTATGTCACCGAGGAGATGCAGCAACGTTGAGCACCGCCGCGCCCCGCACCGCAGGCCCGGACCACCTCTGGTCGGTGGACGAGCACCTGGACGACATCCTCGCGACCGTCCGGCCCCTCGAACCCATCGAGTTGCAGCTCCTCGACGCCCAGGGCTGCGTCCTGGTCGAGGACATCACGGTCCCGGTGTCCCTGCCCCCGTTCGACAACAGTTCCATGGACGGGTACGCGGTGCGGGTCGCGGACATCGCGGGCGCCAGCGAGCAGTACCCGGCGTCCCTCGAGGTCGTCGGTGACGTCGCCGCCGGCCAGGCCGACCTCCTCCACGTCGGCCCCGGCCAGGCCGCCCGCATCATGACCGGCGCCCCGCTCCCGCCCGGCGCCGAGACCGTCGTCCCCGTCGAGTGGACCGACGGCGGCCTCGGCGGGGGACCGGCCGCCGGGATGCGCGCCCGCAGCCTGGCCCCGGAGGGCGCCACCGGCCAGGTCGCGGTGCACCGCCCGGCCGCGGCACGCGCGCACGTGCGCGCCCGGGGCAGCGACGTCAAGGCCGGCGACCGCGCGCTGGAGGCCGGCACCGTCCTCGGCCCGCCGCAGATCTCCCTGCTGGCCGCCATCGGCCGCGGCACGGTACGGGTGCGCCCGCGCCCGCGCGTGGTGGTGCTCTCCACCGGCAGCGAACTCGTCCAGCCCGGCGAGGAACTGCGCCCCGGTCAGATCTACGACTCCAACAGCTTCGCCCTCACCGCCGCCGCGCGGGACGCCGGAGCGATCGCCTACCGCGTGGGCGCCGTCGCCGACGACGCCGCGACCCTGCGCGACACCATCGAGGACCAGTTGGTCCGCGCCGACCTGATGGTCACCACCGGCGGTGTGAGCGTGGGGGCGTACGACGTCGTCAAGGAGGCGCTGTCGTACGCGGCCGACGAGGACGAACCCGGCAGCGGCATCGACTTCCGCCGGCTCGCCATGCAGCCCGGAAAGCCCCAGGGCTTCGGCTCCATCGGCCCCGACCACACCCCGCTGCTGGCCCTGCCCGGCAACCCCGTCTCCTCCTACGTGTCCTTCGAGCTGTTCGTCCGCCCCGCCATCCGTACCCTGATGGGCCTGACGGACGTCCACCGGCCGAGGGCCCGCGCGAAGCTCACCGCGGACCGGACCCTGACCTCGCCCAAGGGCCGCCGCCAGTTCCTGCGCGGCCGGTACACCGACGGCGCGGTGACGCCCGTGGGCGGCGCGGGATCGCACCTCGTGGCGGCCCTCGCGCAGGCCGACGCCCTGATCGTCGTCCCCGAGGACGTCGAGTCCGTCCCGCCCGGCACCGACGTCGAGGTGGTCCTGCTCGGCTGAGCAGGACCGGTTGGCGGTACCGTGTCGCGCACAGCAGGCCCGTGCGCCGCACCGCGAGGGGCCAGGACCGGGAGCGCCACACGATCATGACCGTGCCTTCCCGGGGGGCGACCCCCGGATCCTCCGAGCAGCAACGTCTGACCCACATCGACGAGGCGGGCGCCGCCCGTATGGTCGACGTGTCCGGCAAGGACGTCACCGCGCGCACCGCGCGGGCGACCGGCCGCGTCCTCGTCTCCCCGCGCGTGATCGAGCTGCTGCGCGGCGAGGGCGTCCCCAAGGGCGACGCGCTGGCCACCGCGCGCATCGCGGGCATCATGGGCGCCAAACGCACCCCCGACCTGATCCCGCTGTGCCACCCGTTGGCTCTCTCCGGTGTGAAACTGGACCTGTCGGTCGCGGACGACGCCGTGGAGATCGCGGCGACCGTGCGGACGACGGACCGCACGGGTGTCGAGATGGAGGCGCTCACCGCGGTGTCGGTCGCCGCGCTCACCGTGATCGACATGGTCAAGGCGGTCGACAAGAGGGCGGTCATCACGGACGTGCGGGTCGAGGAGAAGACGGGCGGCAAGTCGGGCGACTGGAGCCGGGCATGAGCTACCGGGCGCTTGTCGTCACGGCCTCCAACCGGGCCGCCGCCGGCGTCTACGAGGACAAGGGCGGTCCGCTGATCGCGGAGGGTCTGGCTCGCTTCGGCTTCGCCGTTGACGGTCCCCAGGTGGTCCCCGACGGCGACCCCGTGGAGGCGACGCTCCGCGCGGGCGTGGACGCTGCCTACGACGTCATCGTCACCACCGGCGGCACCGGCATCTCACCCACCGACCGCACCCCGGAGGCGACCCGCCGGGTGATCGACCGCGAGGTCCCCGGCATCGCGGAAGCCATCCGGGCGTACGGCCGGGACAAGGTGCCCACGGCCGCCCTCTCCCGGGGCCTCGCCGGAGTCGCGGGCGGAACCCTGATCGTCAACCTGCCCGGGTCCTCCGGCGGGGTGAAGGACGGGCTCGCCGTCCTGGAGCCGCTGCTGAAGCACGCCGTGGACCAGCTGCGCGGCGGCGACCATCCGAGACCGGACGCCAGTGGCGGGGGTGCGAGCTGAACAGCCCACACTGGCCGGTCGAGCTGGTGGACGGCGACATCGTCCTCCGGCCGATAAAGCTGCGCGACCAGAAGGCCTGGCGCGAGGTCAACCGGCGCAACCGCGACTGGCTGCGGCCCTGGGAGGCGACCATCCCGCCGCCCACGCCCAGCGGCCCGATCACCCATCGCCCGACCTACCGGCAGATGGTCCGCCATCTGCGCTCCGAGGCGAACGCGGGCCGGATGCTGCCCTTCGTCATCGAGTACCAGGGGCGTCTCGTCGGCCAGTTGACCGTCGCAGGGATCACCTGGGGCTCGATGTGCTCGGGCCACGTCGGCTACTGGGTGGACGAGGCCGTGGCCGGACGCGGAGTGGTGCCGACGGCCGTGGCCATGGCCGTGGACCACTGTTTCCGCACCGTCGGGCTGCACCGCATCGAGGTCTGCATTCGCCCGGAGAACATGCCGAGCCGCAGGGTCGCGGAGAAACTCGGATTCCGCGAGGAAGGGCTGCGGCCGCGATATCTGCACATCGACGGCGCCTGGCGGGACCATCTCGTCTTCGCGCTCACGGCGGAAGAAGTCCCCGACGGTTTGCTCGCCCGGTGGCACCGGGCACGCTCTCAGGAGCGCTCCGGCCGCGAGCTGCCCGGACACGAGCGGCACAACCGGGGAATCCCGCATGGACCGGGAAATTGAATAAACGTTCGAATTTGGGCGTGGGTTGACCGTCTTCGAGCCAGGAATTCCGGTTCAGGAGGCCTCCTGAACGTGGCCGTCACAAAAAATGTTCGAAATATCAGCCAGATCGTGCGACACACCGGCCCAATTGGCGGATGGCCCGCGCCAAACCCCTCTACGGTGTGAGGCGTGAGCAGCAGCGGCCTCATCTACGCAGTCATCGTCGGGGCCTGGGCCGCCTACTTGGTGCCGATGTGGCTCCGTAGGCAGGACGAGCTGAACGAGGCCCGTCCGACGGAACGCTTCAGCACCGCCATCCGATTGCTGTCCGGACGGGCGGGCATGGAGCGCCGGTACGCCAAGGACCTGCGGGCGCGCTCCACCGACGAGGGGGAGCAGGGCGTCCACGACCCGGATGCGATCACCGACTCGGTGGACGTCCGGGCCTTCGCCGTGTCCCAGACCCGTCCGCAGACTCAGGCGCCCCTTCCCTCCGCCCCCGAGGAGCGCCCCGAACGGGCGCCCGGCCGGCCCCCGCGCGAACGCGTGGAACGGCGTGCGCCCGAACCTGCCGCCGCGCGGGCACGCGTTCCGGCCGCACGCAGGGCCTCGGAAGCACGCGCGGCGCAGGCCGCGGCCGCGCGCGCCCGGCGCTCGAAGGTGCTGGCCCGGCGCCGGCGCACCACGACGCTTCTCTTCGTCGCCTTCACACTCGGCGCGGTCGTCGCGGCGGTCGGCGGACTCGCCTTCCTCTGGGCGCCCGGTGTGCCGGCCGTGCTGCTGAGCGCGTACATCGCCTATCTGCGCTCCCAGGAGCGCCGCCGGTTCGCCTACCAGATGGACCGCCGCCAGGCCGAGGTCGCGGCGCAGCGGCTGCGCGAGCGCGAGCGCCAGCCGCGCCGCCGCCCGGCCGTCGACGACGCCGACCCCGACGAACCGGAGGGGCCGGAAGCCGGAGCCGTCGCCGACCCGGGTCTGACCGCGCTCGCCGCGGACCGGCGTGCGCTCGTCGAGCAGACCGACCACGCCGAGTGGGTCGACCAGCAGCGCGAACGGCAGCGCCGCCCCGGCCAGGGCGGCGACAGCTGGGACCCCGTCCCGGTCCCGCTCCCCACGTACGTCACGGCCCCGGTCGCCCCGCGCGCCGCCGGCGACGTGGACCTCGGCGCCCCGGACACCTGGAGCTCGGCCCGCTCGAGCGCCGTGCCGGCGGAGGAGACGGCGTCGCCGCCGGCCGAGGAGACGGACCCCGACCCCGACTCCGCCGTTCCCGCCGACGAGCGCACCGACGCCCGCCGCGCGGCCTCGGCCCGCCGCTCCCGCGAGCGCGGCCGCACCCCGCTCTTCGACCAGTACGAGGACGGCGACCGCCCGAAGGCGGCCAACGAGTAGCCCTCGGCCCCACCGGCGGCAACGGATTACCGAGCACCCCGATCGGGATGCTAAAGTTTCACTCGTTGCAAGGGCCTGTGGCGCAGTCCGGTAGCGCACCTCGTTCGCATCGAGGGGGCCAGGGGTTCAAATCCCCTCAGGTCCACCGCAGCTGAGCCCCCGCCGAGAAATCGGCGGGGGCTTCTTTCGTCAGTCGGTGGTCCCGTCCGTCGTCTCCCGAGCACCCGTCGGTGGCTGCTCCACGACGAAGGACCCTTTGCCGCGCACGGTCACGATGAGTCCGCGCTCACGGAGTTCCTGCGCCGCCCGCCGTGCGGTGAGCCGGGCCACCCCGTACTCATCGGCGAGGTGATTCTCCGAGGGGATCGGCCTGTCCGGTGCCAGCTCACCTGCCTGGATCTTCTTGGCGATCACGTCAGCCAGTTGAACGTAGAGCGGTCGGGCGCTCATCGGGTCGAGAGCCGGCTGCGGCTTTGTTGCATCGCTCATATGTCCACCGTATGCATGGGCATACGTCCACTAACGAGTGGATCCCTCTGCACTTGTATGCAGAGGGCTATAGATGGATGTAGCTTCACGAGGAGACCCCGGCGAGGTGGCTAGACCTCCCGGGGCATGGCCAACGCTGCGAAGGAGCGTCGACATGCATGACCTTATCCACCGCCTCGCTCATTGGCTGGGCCCTTGGGCCCCGGCACCGGGAGCCACCGTGCGGGCGACCCGCTCCCTGCTCATCCCGCCCCTGACCGCACCACCAACGACACCGTCCGCCTCCCCTCCCACCGTTTCCCGTACTGCTCGCACCTCCCTATCGACGGAGGCGACTCCCGGCTCGTGCGCCCCTACGTCGCCGCCTGCCTGGACACGAGCGTCGTCGGTGTCGCTGAAAGGGTGGCGGCGTGACGCATCCGTATGCCTCGCTCAGGCTTCTGCCCTGGTCCTCGCCGGACGGGAAGCCGTGCTTCCTCGCCAACGGTGGTGACGGGTACGTCTCCTGGATGGCCGACGAGGCGGAGGCACGACAGCTCGCCGACGGCCTGGACGTACTCGAGCGCGCCCGGCGCGTCCTGGAGGACCCGATGTCACCGCACGTCGAGGTGCGGTACGGCGCCATCCGCCTGGCCGAGTGCCTCGCCGACGCACTGCGCGTCGCGGAGTCCCGCGGCCGCCGCCTGCCCCAGTCCGACGGCGAAGGCGACGACCACGTCGACACGACGCCCGGCGGGGAGCCCGAGGCAGCGCCCCGATCAGTCGGCCTCGAGACCGCTCCCGTCCCAAAGGAACGCCCCTGACCGGCGCCAGCACCCCCCTCCCGCACACCGCCCTTCCCGTCCCGCCGAGTGGGCAGGACGGACGGGTTGTGTGCGGGGCACGGGCGCCCGCCGGGCCGCCACGGTGTCGTAGCGGCCTTCTGTCGGCGCGGGCCGTTATGTCGCGGGGGACGAGGGAACGGAGGGGGCTGCCGACCAGAATTCGGAGGGGACGTTCGGGTCCGGGATGGGACTTCCCGCGTAGTTGGGGCCGACTGTGTCAGTGGCCGGCGGTGACACGGAGGACTTGGTCACGCAAGGCGTGGCCACCTCGAAAAAGGCCTGGCCATTTCCGCCGAAGAGCAACCGTACGTTGAAATCATCGGGCGTCCTGAAATACGTGGCAGGGCTCTTGGCGCTGCGGTTGACGCCGAGCTGCCGATATCCCTGTGACTTCCAGTAGCGTTCCACGACGCCCAGAAAACTGCCTCGGCGCTCCGAGGAAATGATGGTCATCACCGCTCGGCGTCGCGATACGTCACAGCTGCCCTCGGTGGATTCACCGTGGGTCCAGTGGATGGCTGGCTTGATGGCCGCGAAGGTGCCGTCAAGGATTTTGTCGGCTTTTTCGGCGGCTTCCTGCATGTTCATCTCTGTCCCATCGCCGGAGGATGAATCACCTGAAGTGCCGCAGCCGGCCGCAAAAAGTATCGCCACGGTGGCGACTGCGGCGGTGATGGCCCTCATCGTGGCTGCTCCAAAACGATCTCGTCGGCCCTCCCGGCCACGATTTTGGCAATGTTGTCCGCTGACATCTGGTCCTTGGTCGGAGTGAAATACTGTGAGTGTGCGTCAGTCCCACCCTCAATCAGGGTGGGACCATCGTCCACCATGAAGCGCGTGGCGCCGAACGCCTTGCTCGCGGGGTCGGTGCCGAACCAGATCTGGCTGGGGTCGGTCTGCTGGTCCTGGGCCGTGTAACCAGCGATGCCGCCGACTACGGAACCTGCCACACCGCCGACGAGCCCTCCTGGAGGGCCGGCGATGCCCAACCCCAGAACGAGCCCTGCCGACCCGCCGCCGGCGACTCCGGCCCCCATGCCGCCGGCCTCCTGCTGATTGGGGAGTTTGGTGACGATGTCGTTGTCCGCTGCGCCGACGTACACGTGACCTTCACCGACATTCAACTCGTCAGCGGTCTTCGCGCCGGTGCCGGGACTTCCGACGAGGATGATGTCGTCAGCTCCGGGAACTCCGCCCTTTTCCTGTGCGGCCAAACCGACGGTGAGGGAGCCGTATGAGTGCCCGATTGCAGTGATGTGAGGGTCGGCGTTTTCGTTCGTTGCGGAGATTCCAGCCATGAAACTGTTGTAGGCAGGAGCTCCCGCCTCGGCGTTTTCTCTGAACATGACGTCGGTGTTGGCGGCCAGGTCCTGGGCGGAGAGTTGGGGTGCGTCGTAACCGAGCCAGACTATTGACGCGGTTGACGTGTGAGGATCGGCTTCGGCGGCGCCGAGGGCAGTGTCCTGGGCCCGCTTGAGCGTACCGTCGGCGAACTCCTTGTCCAGCCTGGTGCCGAGGCCCGGTACATAAGCTGAGACGTTACGTGCCGTGTCGGGATTGCCGTAAGAAACTATGGCGCGGCCGTTGCCTTCGTCTCCGATGCCCAGCAGGTACATGGGCGGTACGCTCGGAGCTTCCAACTTGCCGCGGATGTCCTTCAACCCGTCCAGCATGGTCTGGGACTTTTCGTCCTCCTGCCCGGAGAGTTTCCCGATCAGGAGCTGGATGTTCTCCCGATTGGCCTCGTCCCGGACGACGGCCGGAATGCCGTCCAGGTTGCCGATCACGTCCGGGTATACGGCCAGGTACTGGTCTTGTTGCTCCTGCGTGAGTTGGTCCCACCAGGCCTTGCGATCCGCGGGGGACTTGTCGCGGGGAATGCCGGCTTCCAGATGGTCCGCGGCGGCGCCGACGGCTGCGGTGTCGGCGGCGGCGTCGGCCCAGGTCTTCTCGTCGACACGGAGGCCCGGGGCGGCCTTGAGTTTGCTGAGCGCTGCTCTGTACCGCTCGTCGATCTCACGGGCCTCGCGTAGGGCGTGGGCGATGCGGTCGGCGATGTCCTGTGCCTTGGCGTGGTGCGGATTGGGGTTGATCAGGCCGGGCGCCTCAGGTGTGTACAGCCCTTTGTCATTTGGTGGGTGCAGCCCTCGGTTGTCCGAGGTGAGCATGCCGTTGTTGCCCACAGCTGTTCCACCTGGGATCTCGGTGCCGGTCAGCTCGTTCTTGCCGCCGGCGGGATACCCGATGCTTCCATCCGCGTGCACCGTGTACGACAGGGCGGTTGCATCCTCCAGCGCGTCCTTCAGCCGCCGCCGAGGAGCGGCGATTTCAGACGAAAGGCCGCTCACAGAGGCGCGGATCAGGCCGCATTCAGCATGGATGTAGTGGTAGTTACTGCTCAGCCGTCTGAGGCGTCGGATGGCTGCCTTCGCCGACTCGCTCTCCTGAGTCTTCGCCAGACGACCGGACATCTCGGCGTCCACACGCTCGCCCGCGGCGTCCGCGTGGTGTGACACCTTGGCCCAGCTGTCCTCGGCGTCGTCCAGCTTCGACAATTCGAGATCTCGCAGTTGCTGCCAGGTCAACGTGGAGGCCACTATTCACGGCCTCCCGTCGGCACGCTCACGGAACGCACTGCGGCCACAGTGGCAGCCTCGCGCTCGCCCATCTCCTTGGCGACGGCGCGCAGCTTGGGCCCCAGCGACTCGCACTCCCCGCGTACCGCCTCCAAGCGCTTCTCCCAGGACGCGAGTACGGTTATCAGCACCTCCACGCTCGCCAGGCCCTCCGCGCCCTTCGGCACGCCTGTGTGCCCGGACTGCAGGTGCTTCTTCGTCGACTCGGTGCTGATTCTCAGGTCGTCCGCTGTACCTGCCGCCCGGGTCCACGGCCCGCCCGAGTGCTGAAGAGTGCCTGAGCCACCGGCGGTCCCGGCCCCCGCCCCGCCCCTAGGCGTGTCACCGCCCTGGTCGGCGGGCAGTTGGTTGAGCCGCATCCGTGCGATGTGCCGATCGGCCGCTTCGGCCTTCAACTGTTCCCATTCGTCCCACGCCATGCGCGGCCCCTCCCCCTGCCGTGCGCCGCCGAACTGATATGAGCGCGTCGTCGTCGCGCCGTGGTGATCAGTAGGGACGCTAACGGACGATCTTCTTCTGCTTCATGCGCAGGGGGCACCAGAGTGTCTGAGTATGTGTACTCAGGCAGAATCCGGCCATCAGAGTCCAGTCATCGGCTGGTGGCAGTCGTACCGCGGGCTCGCTCCGAGCCACTCGGTTCGCTACAGCGTTTTCGCGTAGCAGCGGCTTTCCTCGTGGTGGCGGTAGTAGCCGAACTTCTCGCACGGCTCGTAGCCGCTGGAGGCGTACAGGGCGATGGCCTCCGGCTGCTTCGTGCCGGTTTCCAGGACCATGCGGACGCGGCCGGCCGCGCGGGCGTCCTCCTCCAGGGCGGCCAGGATGCGGCGGGCGAGGCCCCGGCCGCGCATCTGCTCGATCACGTACATGCGCTTGAGCTCGGCGTCGCCGTCGCGGTTGCCCTCGCCGTTGGCGTCCTGGACGCGCCAGCCGCCGGAGGCCACGGGGACGTCGGCCTCGTCGTACGCGATCAGGTAGACGCCGTTCGGGGGCGTGAAGTCCGCCGGGTGCATGGGGGTGGAGTCGCCGCCGTCCCCGTAGCGGACGTGGTACTCGGCCTGGACCTCGGCGTCCAGCTTCACGGCGTCGGGGTGGTCGTAGGGGACCGGGCGGATTTCCATGCCGATTACGGTAAAACATGCGCGGACATGGAGTGTCGTATCGTGCCCTGATGCTTACTGTGACCTCCGTCAACGTCAATGGGCTGCGGGCCGCCGCCAAGAAGGGCTTCGTGGAGTGGCTGGCCGGGACCTCCGCCGATGTGATCTGTCTGCAGGAGGTGCGGGCGGAGGCGAAGCAGTTGCCGGAGCAGGTGCGGGAGCCCGAGGGGTGGCACGTCGTGCACGCTCCCGCCGCTGCCAAGGGACGTGCGGGGGTGTCCCTGTACTCCCGGCGTGAGCCCGACCGGGTGCAGGTGGGGTTCGGGTCGGCGGAGTTCGACGGCAGCGGGCGGTACGTGGAGGTCGATCTGCCGGGTGTGACGGTCGCCTCGTTGTATCTGCCGTCCGGGGAGGTCGGGACCGAGCGGCAGGAGGAGAAGGTCCGGTTCATGGGCGAGTTCCTCGCCTACCTCAAGGGGCTGCGGGAGCGGGCCGCCGCCGATGGGCGCGAGGTCGTCGTCTGCGGGGACTGGAACATCGCCCATGAGAAGGCCGACCTGAAGAACTGGCGGGGGAACACCAAGAGTTCCGGTTTCCTGCCGGAGGAGCGGGAGTGGCTCTCGCGCGTGCTCGATCCGTCCGACGGCGGGTACGTCGACGTGGTGCGGAAGCTGCACCCGGACGTCGAGGGGCCGTACACATGGTGGTCGTACCGGGGACGGGCGTTCGACAACGACACGGGGTGGAGGATCGACCTCGCCGTGGCGACTCCCGGGCTCGCGGCCCGCGCCGTCAAGGCGTACGTCGAGCGCGCCGCGACCCACGCCGAGCGGTGGTCGGACCACGCGCCGGTGACCGTGGTCTTCGAGGGCGTTCCGGCCGCGGCGGGCTGACGCCGACGCACCCGGGACCGCGCCGGAGCCGTCGGCGCCGGCAGCGGGAGCCCGGTCGGATCGACCCGTGATCCGGGCAGCGGAGCGAACGCTGTCAGGGGCCCTTCACGACCGTGGCGTCGTGACCATGACGAACGAGAGCACCACTCTCCGGGACACAGCCGCCCCTTCCGCAAAGACGGTCACGGGCCCGCTCGTCCTCCCCTTCCCGGCCGTCAGTCCCTGTCGGGCGGCGGTGGGGGCAGGATGCGGCAGAGGGCCTCGAGGGCCGCGCCGAAACCGTGGTCGGGAGGTGCGGCGTAGCCGACGACCAGGCCGTCGTGCGCGGGCATGGTGGCGGCCGGGTGCCGGAAGCCGGCGAGCCCGTCCACGGCGACGCGCTGCCGGGCAGCGGCCTTGGTCACCGACCGTTCGCTGCCGGGCGGAAGGCTCAGCACCGCGTGCAGTCCGGCGGCGATGCCGGTGGGCACGACGTGTGGCGCCCGGCGGGCGAGCAGGGCGATCAGACGGTCTCTGCGGTCCCGGTAGCGTTGCCGGCTCCGGCGGATGTGCCGGTCGTAGTGGCCCGACTCGATGAAGTCGGCGAGGGTCAGCTGGTCCGTGACACCGGCCCACGCCTCGCGCTCGCCCTTGGCGTGCAGCACGGGTTCCACCAGGTGGTCCGGCAGCACCATCCACCCCAGCCTCAGCGCGGGGGAGAGGCTCTTGCTGAGCGAGCCGAGGTACACGACGCGCTGCGGATCGAGTCCCTGGACGGCGCCCACCGGATCCCGGTCGTAGCGGAACTCCCCGTCGTAGTCGTCCTCCAGCAGCAGACCCCCGCTCCCGCGCGCCCAGTCCACCGCGGTGGCCCGCCGTTCGGCGTGGAGCGGACCTCCGGTGGGGAACTGGTGGGCGGGAGTGAGCAGCGCCGCCCGTACCTCCTTCAGCGCGGACAGTTCCGTGGTGCGCGCCCCGTGCTCGTCCAGCGTCAGGGGCACGGTCCGCACCCGCGCCGCGTCGAGGACCGACCGGTGGAACGGCAGTCCGTAGGACTCCACGGCCAGGGGGCCGCGCAGTACCTTCGCGCCGAAGAGCAGCCTCAGGGCGTGCGCGACACCGGAGCACACCACGATCGTCTCGGGGCTGGTGCGTACGCCCCGCACGCGGGACAGGTACGCGGCGAGGGCACGTCGCAGCTCGGGCCGTCCGCGAGGGTCACCGGGGCCGAACGCCTCACCGGGCGCCGCGTTCAGTGCCCGTCGTGCGGCGGCCAGCCAGGCAGTACGGGGGAAGGAGGTGACATCCGGCAGGCCCTGCCGCAGGTTGTGGGCGGGCGGCTCCCGGCGGACCGGCACCGGCTCGGGGACGCGCGGGGAGGGTGCCGGCCTCGCCCTGGGCGCCACCCGGGTCCCCGATCCCTGGCGGGCGATCAGCCAGCCCTCGGCGACGAGTTCGGCGTAGGTCTGGGCGACGGTGTTGCGGGCCAGCCCGAGGTCGGCGGCGAGTGACCGGTAGGGAGGGAGCCGGGTGCCCGGTGCCAGGCGTCCTTCCGTGATCGCCTCGCGCAGCGCTCGGCCGAGCACGGCGCGGCGGCTGCCACCCTTGGTCGTGTCCAGGACCAGGTGGAGGTCGCTGCCGATGCGCTCGGCCGGATTGACCCATGAATCAGCCATGGAAATGCACCCTACGCGGGGTCTTTCGCCCGCCTAGCGTGGTGGTCACGAGGAACGGGGAACGGGCCCGGCGCGAGGCCGGGACCGCAGACGGCCCGGGGCGGTTCGCGCCGGTCCGTCCCCCGCCGTCGCACCGGCCCGACCACGCCCCGAGGAGATGTCCGTGAACGCGTCCGCCCAGCCCGTTCTCGTCCGTGCCGATTCCGCCGAGACGTTGCAGGACGGGGCCACGAGCCTCATCACCCTGCTCGCCGACTCCGATCGGACCCAGGGGGCGCTGACGGCCAACCGGGCCACCCTGCGCAAGGGTTCCCCGGGCGCCCCCGCCCACTTCCACACCAGGGCGACCGAGATGTTCTTCGTGCTCGGCGGCAGCCTGCGGGTGCTGCTCGGTGACCGGGTCGTCACCCTGGGGGCGGGCGACTTCGTGACGGTGCCGCCACGACTGCCGCACGCCTTCGCCCCGGCCCGGGGTGAGGAGGCCGACGTCCTGGTCGCCTTCACGCCCGGTATGGACCGCTTCGACTACTACCGTCTGCTGGAGCGCGTGTACCGGGGGGAGGCCACCGTGGAGGACATCAAGGCCGGCTCCGAACAGTACGACAACCACTACTGCGCCAGCCCTCTCTGGCAGGCGGAGCTCGCCGACGCCTGACGGGCCGTGAGGGCCGGGTCCGTCCGTGCCGCCGGAAGGGACGCGTCGACCGGCGGTGCGGGCACGGCTCCCCGGCCGCCGGGGCGGTCAGTCCTGCTTGCGCAGGCGCCGGTCCAGGGCCAGCGACAGTTCCGCGTCGACCACGCTGCGGGCCAGCGGGCGCAGGCGGTGGAGGGCCTCCTCCGGGGCGTGGCGGAGGATCAGGTCGGCGAAGAGGTCGGCCAGGGCGTCGGCGTGGGTGCGGACCTCCGCGCCGGTGCGGAGCACCTCGGCGAGCGGGATGCCTTCGCGGACCAGGGCCGACGACACGTCCAGCAGGCGGCGGCTGATGTGGACGATCTCCTCGCCGTCGACGCCGAGGTAGCCGAGGTCCAGTGCGGCGGCCAGGTTCTCCGGGGTGACCTCGCCGGAGAAGTGGTCGGCCAGTTCCTCGGGGGTGAGGCGGGCCGGCGTCTCCTCGGTGGGGGTGTCCATGCCGAGGAGGTCGCCGACGTCGCGGCCGTGGTCGAAGGCCTCGGCGAGCTCCGCTATGCCGTTCAGGGTGTGGCCGCGTTCCAGGAGTGCCGTGATGGTGCGCAGCCGGGCCAGGTGCTGGTCGTCGTACCAGGCGATACGGCCTTCGCGGCGCGGTGGCGGGATCAGTTTGCGTTCGCGGTAGAACCGCAGCGTGCGCACCGTGATGCCGGCCAGCCTGGCCAGCTCCTCCATGCGGTACTCGCGCCGTTCACCGGGTCCTTCGCTGTCTGCTGCCACGTCTGAAGCCTAGGGCGTACCGGCGGTAAGTTTCCTCGCACGCCCCCTACCCATCAGTACGGAGCTGCTCTACTCTCCCCATTGCGCCAGTGTTCACTGGCAGGGTTCTGAGCGATGCGTGGAGGCTTCGGGATGGCCGAGCACGAGCACGAACATGTACGGGTGGCGGTGGTCGGGTCCGGGTTCGGCGGCCTCGGGGCCGCCGTCCGGCTGAGGCGCGAGGGGATCACCGACTTCGTCGTCCTGGAGCGGGCGGGCAGCGTCGGCGGCACCTGGCGCGACAACAGCTATCCCGGCTGTGCGTGCGACGTGCCCTCGCATCTCTACTCCTTCTCCTTCGCGCCCAATCCGGACTGGCCCCGCTCCTTCTCCGGACAGGAGCACATCCGCGCCTACCTGGAGCACGTCACCGACGTCTTCGGCCTGCGCCCGCACCTCCGCTTCGACTCGGAGGTGAAGCGGATGGCGTGGGACGCCGAGCGGCTGCGCTGGGACATCGAGACCACCAGTGGGAACCTCAGCGCCGATGTGGTGGTCTCCGCCACCGGTCCGCTGTCCGAGCCGAAGCTGCCGGACGTGCCCGGGCTCGACACCTTCCCCGGCAAGGTGTTCCACTCCGCCCAGTGGGACCACGACTACGACCTGCGCGGCAAGCGGGTCGCCATGATCGGCACCGGGGCGTCCGCGATCCAGATCGTGCCGTCGATCCAGCCGCTCGTGTCCCGGCTGACCCTCTTCCAGCGCACGCCCGCCTGGGTCCTGCCCCGCGTCGACCGGCCGATCAGCGGTGCGGAGCGCGCCCTGCACCGCACCCTGCCCTTCACCACGAAGATCCGCCGCGGACTGCTGTGGGGCGTACGGGAGCTGCAGGTCCAGGCGTTCACCAAGCACCCCGGCGAGCTCGGCTTCGTCGAGCGGCTGGCCAAGCGCAACATGGCCCGCGCCGTCAAGGACCCGGCCCTGCGCGCCAGGCTCACGCCCGACTACCGCATCGGCTGCAAGCGGATCCTGCTGTCCAGCACCTACTACCCGGCGCTCGCGCAGCCCAATGTCGACGTCGTCGCGAGCGGACTGAGCGAGGTGCGCGGGTCGACCGTCGTCGCCGCGGACGGGACCGAGGCCGAGGTCGACGCGATCGTGTTCGGCACCGGGTTCCACGTCACCGACATGCCGATCGCCGAGCGGGTCGTCGGCGCCGAGGGGAAGACCCTCGCCGAGGCGTGGGCGGGCGGGATGCAGGCGCTGCGCGGCGCGGCCGCCGCCGGGTTCCCCAACTGGATGACGGTCATCGGGCCCAACACCGGCCTCGGGAACTCCTCCATGATCCTGATGATCGAGTCCCAGCTGAACTACCTGGCCGACTACCTGCGCCAGCTGGATGTCCTGGGCGGCCGGGTCGCCCTCGACGCCCGCCCCAGCGCCGTACGCGCCTGGAACCACCGGGTGCAGGAGCGGATGAAGCGCACGGTGTGGAACACCGGCGGCTGTACCAGCTGGTACCTCGACGCGAGCGGGCGCAACACCACCATCTGGCCGGGAACCACGGCCGAGTTCCGACGCGAGACACGGCGCGTGGACCTCGCCGAGTACGCCGTTCTGCGCGCCGCCCCCGCCCGGCCGGAGCCCACCCGGGAGAACACCGAGGTGACCGCATGAGCCGCCTCACCCACGTCACCTCCGGGCCCTACGCCCCGCCCGCCGCCGCCCGCGAACTGACCGCCCTGTCCGCCGACGGCGCCCGGCTGCACGTCGAGGTGCACGGACCCGAGCGGGCGCCCGCGGTCGTGCTCGCCCACGGCTGGACCTGCTCGACCGCCTTCTGGGCGGCGCAGATCCGCGAACTGGCCGCCGACCACCGGGTCATCGCCTACGACCAGCGCGGCCACGGACGTACGCCCGCGAGCCCGGCGTGCAGCACCCAGGCGCTCGCCGACGACCTGGAGGCGGTGCTCACCGCCACCCTCGCGCCAGGCGAGCGGGCCGTGATCGCCGGGCACTCCATGGGCGGGATGACGGTGATGGCCGCGTCCGCCCGGCCCGCGTTCCGCGAGCACGCCGCCGCCGTCCTGCTGTGCAGCACCGGCAGTTCGCGGCTGGTGGACGAGTCGACGGTGCTGCCGATGCGGCCGGGACGGGTGCGGACCTGGCTGACCCACCGTGTCCTCGGCTCCCGGGCGCCGCTCGGACCGGTCACCCCGATGGCCCGCCGGATCCTCAAGTACGCCACGATGGGCCCCGCTTCGGCGGCGGACATGGTCGAGGCCTGCGCCCGCATCGTGCACGCCTGCCCGCGCGGGGTGCGGCACGCCTGGTCGCACGTCCTCGGCGAACTCGATCTCGAGTACGGGGTCCGGGAGTTGCGCGTGCCCACCGAGATCGTCGCGGGTGCGGCGGACCGGCTCACCCCGCCCGTGCACGCCCGGACACTGGCCGCCGCGCTGCCGCAGTGCCTCGGCGTCACCGAGCTGCCGGGGATCGGCCACATGACGCCGGTCGAGGCGCCCGACCTGGTCACCGGAAAGATCCGGGCGCTGGCCGCCGCCCACATCCACGCCGAACCCGCCGTCGAGGAGAGCGCATGAGCAGGGTCAGTCTCGAAGGAAAGGTCGCCGTCGTCACCGGAGCGGCGCGCGGTGTCGGGGAGTTGCTGGCCCGCAAGCTGTCCGCGCGCGGGGTGAAGGTGGCGCTGGTCGGGCTGGAGCCGGACGCGCTGAAGGACGTCTCCGCGCGGCTGCACAGCGACAGCGACCACTGGTACGCGGACGTCACCGACCACGAGGCGATGGCCCGGGTCGCCGGCGAGGTGCGGGAGCGCTTCGGCCGGGTGGACATCGTCGTCGCCAACGCCGGTGTGGCCACGGGCGGTCCGTTCGCCGACTCCGACCCGGAGTCCTGGCGGCGGGTGATCGAGGTGAACCTGATCGGATCGGCGGTCACCGCGCGGGCGTTCCTGCCGCTGCTCGCCGAGAGCCGCGGCTATCTGCTCCAGATAGCCTCCCTCGCCGCGATCACCCCCGCTCCGATGATGACGGCGTACTGCGCCTCCAAGTCCGGTGTGGAGGCGTACGCGCACAGCCTTCGCGCCGAAGTCGGTTACCGGGGCGTGAGGGTGGGCGTCGGCTATCTGTCGTGGACCGACACCGACATGGTGCGCGGGGCCGACCAGGACGACGTGATGCGGGAGTTGCGGCAGCGGCTGCCGTGGCCGTCCAACAAGACCTACCCGCTGGGGCCCGCCGTGGACCGGCTGGTGGCGGGGATCGAGCGGCGGTCGAGCCATGTGTACGGGCAGTGGTGGCTGCGGGGCATGCAGGGAGTGCGCGGGTACCTCCCGGCGGTCATCGGCACCGTGGGGCAACGGGAGATGAGGCGGTTCGCCGACCGGCTCGACGGGGTCCGCAAGGGACTGGTCGGGGCCGGCGGGAACGCCGACGAACAGCACCGCGCTACTGTGCGTAAGTGATCGACATGCGCAGGGTGACGGCCCGTGTGAATCTGGTCGGGCAAGTTCCCCCACCCCACACGGGAGTGAACCCACATGGGTATGAAGGACCAGTTCCAGGAGAAGTCCGAGCAGTTCCAGCAGCAGGCCAAGCAGCGTGCCCAGCAGGGCAAGGAGCAGCTGCAGAACCGCGGCCGCCGGCGTGACGAGGACATGGACGAGCAGCGCCGTCAGCGCGAGTCCGAGGAGCGCTTCGACCAGGACTACGAAGTCTGACGTCGCGCACTGAAGAAGGAGGGGTGCCCTGTGGCGAAGGGGCACCCCTTCTTCATGCCCTCGGCGGCAGCTCGGGCCGGGAACGGTCGGGGACGTCGCGGTACGAGGGCGGCGTGGCCGGGGGGTTGGCCTCCAGCAGCTCCAGGGCGATCCGCACCGCGTCGTCGAGCACCGCGTACCGGCCCTCGGCCCAGTCCAGCGGGGTGCGCAGCGCCTCCAGGTCGGGCTCGACGCCCTTGTTCTCCACGGACCAGCCGTAGGCGTCGAACCAGGCCGCGTTCATCGGCACCGTGATCACCGTGCCGTCCCCGAGCCGGTGCCGGCCGGTCATGCCGACGACTCCGCCCCAGGTGCGCTGGCCCACCACCGGGCCCAGCTCCAGCAGCTTGAACGCAGCGGTGATCATGTCGCCGTCGGAGCTGGTCGCCTCGTCCGTCAGCGCCACGACCGGCCCGCGCGGGGCGTTGGAGGCGTACGACACCGGCTGGGCGTCGCGGGTGAGGTCCCAGCCGATGATGGTGCGGGTCAGCTTCTCGACGACGAGTTCGCTGATGTGCCCGCCGGCGTTGCCACGCACGTCCACGATCAGCGCGGGCCGGGACATCTCCATGCGCACGTCGCGGTTGAACTGGGCCCAGCCGGAGCCGCCCATGTCGGGGATGTGCAGATAGCCGCAGCGGCCGCTGCTCAACTCCCTCACCACACCGCGGCGTTTGGCCACCCAGTCCTGGTAGCGCAGCGGCGTCTCGTCGATCAGCGGGACGACGGCGACCCGCCGGGGCGGGCCCTCGCCCTCGGCCGGTTGGAACGTCAGCTCCACCGTCGTACCGCCCGCGCCGGCGAGCAGCGGGTAGGGGCCGGTGACCGGGTCCACGGGGCGGCCGTCGACGTGGGTGAGGACGGCCCCCTCCCGGATGCCGGTGCCGGCCAGCGGGGAGCGGGCCCGGGAGTCGGAGGAGTCGCCGGGCAGGATCCGCTTGACCGTCCAGCCCTCCTCGCGGGGCACGAGGTTGGCACCGAGGAGGCCCTGGCGGCGCTGGTAGTGCGGAGGGCCCTCGTTGCGGCGGGCGGCGGTGACGTAGGCGTGGGAGGTGCCGAGTTCGCCGAGCACCTCGCGCAGCAGGTCCGCGAACTCGTCGGGGGAGGCGACGCGTTCGACCAGTGGGCGGTACTGGTCGAGCACCGCCTCCCAGTCGATGCCGCACATGCCGGGCTCCCAGAAGTAGGCGCGGATCAGCCGGCCCGCCTCCGCGTACGCCTGGCGCCACTCGGCCGCCGGGTCGGCCTCGTGCAGGATGCGGCGGGCGTCGATCCACACCGTGGAGTCGCTGTCGCCGGGCTCGGTGGCGGGGACCGCGCGCAGTTCGCCCTCGTCGACCACGACCATCCGGGTGCCGTCGCCGCTGACCGCGAAGAAGTCCAGGTCCGCGACGAGTTCGGCCCGCTTCGCCTTGCCGATGTCGAAGTGCTCCAGGGCGGGCCGGCCGCTGGTGTCGTCGGGGTTGACGAAGGTCTCGCCGAGCGCGCCGGAGATCGGCCAGCGCAGCCACACCAGACCGCAGCCCGCGACCGGGTACAGCCCCGAGTACTTGGAGGCGGCCACGGGGAACGGGGTGACCCTGCTCTCCAGGCCCTCCGCCTCGACGGTCACCGTGCCGGAGTCGGCGCCCTCCTCGGCGTCCTCGCGCTCGACCGGGTCCAGGCCGCCGGCGGCCGGACGTCCCTCGGGGTTGAGGGCGAACGGGGAGGGGGTCGCCGACGACAGGGGCACCAGATAGGGGCGGCAGCCCAGCGGGAAGGACAGATCGCCGGTGTGCACGTCGTACACCGGGTCGAAGCCGCGCCAGGACAGGAAGGCGAGATAGCGGCCGTCCCGGGTGAAGACGGGGTTCTCGTCCTCGAAGCGGCCGCCTGTGACGTCGAGGACGAGCCGGTCCTTGATCCGGGCGAGTTTGATCTGCCGCAGCGAGCGCCCGATGACCGGGTGGGACCAGGCCAGCCAGGCCCCGTCGGGGGAGAAGGCGAGGTCGCGCACGGGCCCGTTGCCGGAGTGGATCAGTTCGGTGACCTCGCCCCCGTCCTCCTCGCCGGTGCCGACCAGTAGCAGCCGTCCGTCGTGCGCGGCGACGGCCAGCCGCTCCCCGTCCGGGTCGGCCACCATTTCCAGCACCCGGCCCAGCTTTCCCCGGGCGAGTCTCCGGGGCTCGCGCTGACCGGTCGCGCGGGGCAGCGAGGCGATCTCGACGGCGTCGTCGCCCTCGGCGTCCGTCACGTACGCCACCTGGTCGCCGGCGCCGAGCATCTCCGGCAGCCGGACCCGTACGCCCGGGGTGTCGGTGAGGGTGCGGGCGGGGCCGTCGCGGTGGGTGAGCCAGTACAGGCTGCCGCGTACGACGACGGCGCTGGCCCGGCCGGTCTCGTCGACGGAGAGGCCGTCCAGGTGCCGTGCGGCCGGCACCTGGTAGGGGCGGCGCCCGGCCCGCGGCCCGCTCGGCGTCACGTCGAGCCGGCGCGGGACGGAGCCGGGGGACAGGTCCTCCACGAGCCACAGGTCGCCGGCGCACTGGTAGACGACCCGGGTGCCGTCGCTGGCGGCGTGCCGGGCGTAGAAGGCGTCGTGGTCGGTGTGGCGGCGCAGGTCGGAGCCGTCGTACGCGCACGAGTACAGGTTGCCGACACCCTCGTGGTCGGAGAGGAAGGCGATCCGCCCGCCGACGAACATGGGGGAGTGCAGATGGCCGTCGAGGCCGTCGAGCAGCCGGTGCCCGTGCAGCCAGAGCCTGCCCGTGGCGCCGCCCCGGTAGCGCTTCCAGGAGGCCGGTTCGTGCGGCGGGGTGCCGGTGAGCAGCAGCGACTTGCGTTCACCGGCGATGTCGGCGACCTGGATGTCGGACACCGGGCCCCAGGGCAGCTTGCGGCCGGGACTGCCGTCGCAGGCGAGCTTGTAGGCCCAGGTGAAGTAGGAGAAGGGCTCGCCGTGGGAGGCGACGGCGAGGATCTCGGCGTGGCCGTCCTCGTCGGGGGGTGCCCAGCCGCAGACCCGGGTGTCGGAGCTGCCCCAGTAGGTGAGGCGCCGCCCGGGCCCGCCGTCCACCGGCACGAGATGGACCTCGGGGTCGAGGCTGTGCCAGCTCGTGTACGCGATGTGCCGGCCGTCGGGGGAGAAGCGGGGGTGGCCGAGTTTGGTGCGGTCGACGGTGAGCCGCCAGGCGCGGCCGGGGCCGTCGAGCGGGGCGAGCCAGAGGTCGTCCTCGGCCACGAAGCACAGCAGGTCGTCCTTGAGGTGCGGCAGACGCAGATAGGTCACCTTTCCCATGCTTTTCCGGGGGATGGACCGCAGCAACTTATGCGGAACCGACAACCGTGACGCAGAACACGAACGAAACCGTTTCGTTTCGTTAGCGGGATGGGGTACCTTCGTCCTGTACGAAACCGTGTCGTTCTTCTGGCGCGGTGAACGCCGGAGTGGAAGGGTGAGCAGGATGAGCGAAGTCGCAACGTCGGCACGTCGCAGCCGGATCACCCCCGAGCGCGAGGCCGAGCTGTACCGGGCCGTGCTCGATCTGCTCCGCGAGGTCGGCTACGACGCCGTCACCATGGACGCCGTGGCCGCCCGCACCCGGTCCAGCAAGGCCACCCTCTACCGCCAGTGGGGCGGCAAGGCCGAGCTGGTGGTGAGAGCGATGCGCAGCCAGAAGCCGGGCGGCATCGCCGACATCGACACCGGGACCCTGCGGGGCGACCTGCACGCCATCATCGGGCGCGAGGACGACTGCGTCATGGCGCAGAACGTCGCCCTGATGCGGGCCCTGGCCATGGCGGTGCACCAGAACGACGACCTCCGCCAGGCGTTCAAGGAGCTCCTGGTCGAACCGGAGATCGAGGAGTTCCACCGGATCGTCCGGCGTGCGGTCGACCGGGGCGAGATCAGCCCCGACAACCCGGCGCTGGACTACGTGGTGCACATGCTCGTCGGCGCGTTCGCCACACGGACGCTGATCGACGACCGGCCGCCCACGCAGGAGTTCCTCCTTTCGTACCTCGACGCCGTGGTGCTCCCCGCCCTCGGCGTGCCTCCTCACTGACCGTCCCCCAGGTCAGACACCACAAGTCAGCCACCCCCTGACGTCACCGCTCACGTCGTCGGGCTGATCACACCTGCCCCGAAGCAACCACGACCTGACCGGGAGTACGCCCTCGTGGCCACATTCCTCTATCGACTCGGCCGTCTCGCCTTCCGGCGACGGCACCTCGTAGCCCTCATCTGGGTGGCGCTGCTCGCGCTCGCGGGCGTCGGCGCGGCCGGCGCCCCCGCGGCCGGCAACTCCTCCTTCTCCATCCCCGGCACCGAGGCCCAGAAGGCCTTCGACCTGCTCGAGGAGCGCTTCCCCGGCTCCAGCGCCGACGGGGCGACCGCACGCGTCGTCTTCAAGGCACCGTCCGGCGAGAAGATGACCGACGCCGACAACAAGGCGACCGTCGAGAAGACCGTCGACGAACTCTCCGGCGGCTCCGAGGTCGCCGGCGTCACCGACCCGTACCAGGGCGGCGGCGTCAGCCAGAACGGCACCATCGCCTACGCCTCGGTGACCTACGACGTCTCCGGCATGGAACTGGAGGAGTCCTCCCGCGAGGCCCTGAAGGCCGCCGCGGAGGACGCCCGTGAGGCCGGCCTGACCGTCGAGATCGGCGGCGACGCCCTTCAGGCCGTCCCGGAGACCGGTTCCGCGGAGATCATCGGCATCGGCGTCGCCGCGGTCGTCCTGGTCATCACCCTCGGCTCGCTGCTCGCCGCCGGGCTGCCGCTGCTCACCGCGATCGTCGGCGTCGGCATCGGCGTGTCCAGCATCACCGCGCTGGCCAGCACCCTCGACCTGGGCTCCACCACCTCCATCCTGGCGTCGATGATCGGCCTCGCCGTCGGCATCGACTACGCGCTGTTCGTCGTCTCCCGCTACCGGGCCGAACTGGCCGAGGGCCGCGAACGCGAGGAGGCAGCAGGCCGGGCCGTCGGCACGGCGGGCTCCGCCGTGGTCTTCGCCGGTCTGACCGTCGTGATCGCCCTGGTCGGCCTGTCCGTCGTCAACATCCCGATGCTGACCAAGATGGGCATCGCCGCCGCCGGCACCGTCGCCATCGCGGTGCTGATCGCCCTGACCCTGATCCCCGCCCTGCTCGGCTACGCCGGCCGCCGGGTCCGCCCCGCGGGCGAGAAGAGCAAGCTGCTCGGCGGAGCCCGCGCCGCGAAGAAGCCGCAGCGCCCGAACATGGGCACCCGCTGGGCGAGCTTCGTCGTCCGCCGTCCCCTGGCCGTGCTGCTGCTCGGCGTGGTCGGCCTGGGTGCCGCGGCCGTCCCGGCCGCCTCGCTGGAACTGGGCCTGCCCGACGACGGCTCCCAGCCGACGTCCACGACCCAGCGCCGCGCCTACGACATGCTCTCCGAGGGCTTCGGACCCGGCTTCAACGGCCCGCTGGTGGTCGTGGTCGACGCCAAGGGCGCCGGTGACCCGCAGACGGTCTTCAAGGGCGTCGGCGAGGACATCAAGGGCCTCGACAACGTCGTGAACGTCAGCCCCGCGCAGCCCAACAAGGCCGGCGACACGGCGACGATCACCGTGATCCCCGAGTCCAAGCCCTCCTCGGTGACCACCGAGGACCTGGTCCACGACATCCGCGACGCCGCGGGCACCGACTTCGTCGCCGACGGCGAGGCCGACGTCCTGGTCACCGGCGCCACGGCGATGAACATCGACGTCTCGCAGAAGCTCAACGACGCCCTGGTCCCGTACCTGGTCCTGGTGGTCGGCCTGGCCTTCCTGCTGCTGATCGTCGTGTTCCGCTCGATCCTGGTCCCGCTGAAGGCGGCCCTCGGCTTCCTGCTCTCCGTACTGGCGGCCCTCGGCGCGGTCGTCGCGGTCTACCAGTGGGGCTGGCTGTCCGGCCTGATGGGCGTGGAGGAGACCGGCCCGATCATGTCGATGATGCCGATCTTCATGGTCGGCGTGGTCTTCGGACTGGCCATGGACTACGAGGTGTTCCTCGTGACCCGGATCCGGGAGGCCTACGTCCACGGCGAGAAGCCGGGGCAGGCCGTCGTGACCGGCTTCAAGTACAGCGCCCGGGTGGTGACCGCCGCGGCCGTGATCATGATCGCGGTCTTCTCCGGCTTCATCGGCTCCAGCGACTCGATGGTCAAGATGATCGGCTTCGGCCTCGCGGTCGCCGTCCTCTTCGACGCGTTCGTCGTCCGCATGGCGATCGTCCCGGCGGTGCTGGCCCTGCTCGGCACGAAGGCCTGGTGGCTGCCGAAGTGGCTGGACCGCGCCCTGCCCAACGTGGACGTCGAGGGCGAGGGCCTGGCCGCGCACGACGACGACAAGAAGGACGAGGACCGGGAACTCGTGAAGGCCTGACGGCCCGACCGACCGCAGTACCAGCCGGTGAGGGCTCCGTGGGGACGGGGCGCCCTCACCGGCTTCCCCGTGACCCCGGCCGCTTTCCGGCCGGGGCCGCGGACACCGGGACGCCCCCCATGCCCATCCCCGTCACCGCCGCACGGGCGGGTGCAGGGCGGCGGTGTGAGGGGCACCCTGGAACTAGGTATTCCGGAGGTGATCGTCATGATGCACACCGCAGTGGGATGGCATGTGGAGCTGGAGTTCATGGAGGACGACCAGCACACCCGCGCGGTCGCGATGGTCCGGCTGCCCGACGGGTCCGAGGTACGGGCGAACGGGCACGCCACGCGGCACTACACCGACTCCAATCAGCCGCGGGTCGGTGAGGAGATCGCCGGGGCGCGGGCACTGAACGAACTCGCCATGCAGATGCTGACCAAGGCGCACAGCGAGATCGACGACGCGTCGGGGCGGACCTCGCACCCGATCCACGTCTGATCAGGCGGCCGACGACCGCCGCAGCGCCCGTATCAGCGCCTGGGCCCTGGGGTCCGCCGTCACCGTCCTGCGGAAGCCGTTGGTGACGTAACCGAAGGCGATGCCCGACTCCGGGTCGGCGAAGCCGAGGGAGCCGCCGCGGCCCGGGTGGCCGAAGGAGCCCGGGGCCAGGAAGGGGGAGGCGCTGCCGTGCAGCATGTAGCCGAGTCCGAAGCGGGTGCCGACGACCAGCACCCGGTCGGGGCCCGCGGACTCCTCGGCGCGGGCGCGTTCGACGGTGGCCCCGTCGAGGAGGCGTACGCCGTCGACGGGGCCGATCAGTGACGCGTAGAAGCGGGCCAGTCCGTCCGCCGTCGCGACCCCGTTGGCGGCGGGCAGGGCCGCCGCGCGGAACGCCGGGTCGTTCTGGTCCGGGAAGGGGGCGATCGCGGCGAAGGCGCGGCGGGTGAGGGAGGACGGGTCGGCGTAGGCGTCGGTGACCGAGCGCTTGGGGCGGGCGCGCAGCGTCCCGGACGGCTCGGGCCCCTCGATCCGGCCGACGGTGCCGACGCGATGGGCCTGCGCGTCCGGCAGCCCCACCCACAGGTCCAGGCCCAGCGGGCCGGCGATCTCCGCCGCGATCCACTCGCCGGAGCCCCGGCCGGTGAGGCGCCGCACCAGTTCGTCGAGCAGCCAGCCGTAGGTCAGGGCGTGGTAGCCGTGGTCCGTGCCCGGCTCCCACTCGGGGGCCTGGGCGGCGACCGCCTCGGCGGCCCGCAGCGGATCGGCCGCCTCGGAGGGGGTGAGCGGCCGGTCGAGGACCGGGAGTCCGGCGCGGTGGTTCAGCACGTGCCGGACCAGCAGCCGCTCCTTGCCGTGCGCCTTGAACTCCGGCCAGTACCGGCCGACCGGCGCGTCCAGGTCCAGTTCGCCGCGCTGGTGCAGCAGCAGGAGTACGGCGGCGGCGACGCCCTTGGTCGCCGAGCGCACGACCTGGGCGGTGTCCCGCGTCCACGGTTCGGTGCCGTCGACGTCCTTCACCCCGGCCCACAGGTCGACGACCCTGCGCCCGTCCCGGTACACGGCGAGGGCCGCGCCCCGGTCCCCGAGCGCGTCGAAGTTCCGGGCGAACGCCTCCCGGACCGGCTCGAAGCCCTCGGCCACTGTGCCGTGCACGTCGACGTCCACGTTCCTGTCGGTCCTTCCCGCTCGCCTTGCGCCACTCGCCTGTGACAGGGGGTGCAACAGTGCCGGTGCGCCTGCGATTCCTCGGCGCGGCCGACCACGCACGATCGTTATGAACGTCCGGGTGCGGCCGGCACCGAGCGGGGATCGAAGCCGTACGGCAGTTCCAGACGGTGGGCGCGCATGGTCGCGTCGTCGGCGAGGAGGTCCCGCGTGGGTCCGTCCGCCGCGATCACGCCGTCGCTGAGGATCAGCGAGCGCGGGCACAGCTCCAGGGCGTACGGCAGATCGTGGGTGACCATCAGCACGGTGACGTCCAGCGAGCGCAGGATGTCGGCGAGTTCGCGGCGGGAGGCGGGGTCCAGGTTGGAGGACGGCTCGTCCAGGACCAGGATCTCCGGCTCCATCGCGAGCACGGTCGCCACGGCCACCCGGCGCCGCTGGCCGAAGGAGAGATGGTGCGGCGGCCGGTCCTTGAACTCCGCCATGCCGACCAGGCCCAGCGCCCGGTCCACCCGCTCCTCCAGCTCGGGCCCCTTGAGCCCGGCCGCCGCCGGCCCGAACGCCACGTCCTCGCGCACCGTCGGCATGAAGAGCTGGTCGTCCGGGTCCTGGAAGACGATGCCGACCCGGCGCCGGATCTCCGCCATGTGCCGTCTGCCGACCTCGAGGCCGGCCACCGTCACCGTGCCGGTGCCGCCGGTCAGGATGCCGTTGAGGTGGAGGACGAGGGTGGTCTTGCCGGCGCCGTTCGGGCCGAGCAGTGCGACCCGCTCGCCGCGCGCGATCGAGAAGTCCACGCCGAACAGGGCCTGGTGGCCGTCGGGGTAGGCGAAGGCGAGGCCGGAGACCTCCAGGGACGCGGTCGTCACAAGGTCACTCACAGGGTCACTCACAGGGTCCATCCCAGCACACACACGACGAGGGCGGCCGAGGGGAGGGCGAGGGCGTACGACCACTGCGCCCGGGACGCGGTCACCTCGTCGATCACCGGCATGGAACCGGCGTAACCGCGGCTCACCATGGCCAGGTGCACCCGCTCGCCGCGCTCGTAGGAGCGGATGAACAGCGCGCCCGCCGACTTGGCGAGCACGCCCCAGTGCCGTACCCCGCGTGCCTCGAAGCCGCGGGACGCGCGGGCGATCCGCATCCGGCGCATCTCGTCGGTGATGACGTCGCCGTAGCGGACCATGAAGGAGGCGATCTGCACCAGCAGCGGCGGGAGCTTCAGGCGCTGCAGGCCCAGGAGCAGTTCGCGCAGCTCGGTGGTGGAGGCGAGGAGGACCGAGGCGGCCACGCCCAGGGTGCCCTTGGCCAGGACGTTCCACGCGCCCCACAGACCGCCGACGCTCAGCGACAGCCCGAGGACGTCGACGCGCTCGCCCTCCGCCACGAACGGCAGCAGCACGGCGAAGGCGACGAACGGGACCTCGATCAGCAGCCGTTTGAGCAGGAAGGCGGCCGGGACCCGGGCGGTGTACGCGACGGCGGCGAGCAGCCCGGCGTACACCGCGAACGCCCACATCGCCTCGCGCGGGGTGGACACCACGACGACCACGAAGGCGAGGACCGCGGCGAGTTTGGTGTGCGGCGGCAGGGCGTGCACGGGGGAGTGACCGTGCCGGTAGAGCTTGTGCGCGTGACCCGCCCCCACGTCAGACGCTCGTGCCGGTGGGATCGGTGGCCTCGGTCTTTTCGCGGGTGTTGCGCCGCCTGCGGACCGCCCAGAACACGCCGCTGCCCGCGACGGCCGTCACGCCGACGCCGATCACGCCCGCGAGGCCGCCGGAGAGGCGGGCGTCGTCGACGTCCTCGACGCCGTAGTCGGCGAGCGGGGAGTCGGCGAGTGCGTGCTCCTCCGCCTTCTTGTCGATGCCGTGGTCGGTGGCGACCTTCTCCAGGCCGTCGGGGTTCGCGGAGGCGTAGAAGCTGACGAACCCGGCGAGGACCAGCGAGGTGACCAGTCCGGTGATCCAGACGGTGCGCCGGGAGCGGGCGGCGGCGGGGACGGGTTCCGCCGCCGGGGTGTCGGGGGCGTCGACCAGTTCGCCGTTCACGCGCAGTTTGAGCTTCTGCCGCAGCCCGCGCGCCCCGTGCACCAGGTCCGGGCGCACGGCGACGACCGCGCCGACGGTCAGCGCGGTGATCACGGCCTCGCCGATGCCGATGAGGACGTGCACGCCCACCATGGCGGTGGCGACCTTGCCGAGCGAGACGTCGGTGGTGCCGCCGACGGCGTAGAGCAGCGTGAAGACGATCGCGGAGGCCGGGACGGAGACCAGTGCGGCGACGAAGGACGCGGCGGTCACCGAGCGGCGGGTGCGGGGCAGCAGTGTCACCAGGCCGCGGAAGAGCGCGTACGCGACGATCGTCGTGGTGATCGCCATGGTGGTGATGTTCACGCCGAGCGCGGTGAGCCCGCCGTCGGCGAAGAGCACGGCCTGCATCAGCAGGACGACGGAGACGCACAGCACCCCGGTGTAGGGGCCTACGAGTATCGCGGCGAGGGCACCGCCGAGCAGATGGCCGCTGGTCCCCGCCGCGACGGGGAAGTTCAGCATCTGCACGGCGAAGATGAACGCCGCCACCAGTCCGGCCAGCGGCGCGGTGCGCTCTCCCCCGCTCTCGGCTGCTCCCCCACGCTCGGCTTCGCTCGCGCGGGGGGACCCCCATGACCGGGAGGTGCCCCCCAGTTCGCGTCGCGCGCCGCGCAGGCTCACGGCGATCGCGCCGGCGGCGACGACTCCGGCCGCGGCGGAGACAGGGGCGTTGATGAATCCGTCAGGTGCGTGCACGGACTCGATGATGCGGCCTGTTGCAAAACATTCGCAAGAGCGAGTGGCTCGTCTTACCCTGCGCACACCTCATATGTGATATTCGCCGCTCAGAAGCGCGGATTCCGGAATGGGTGCACCATGGAACGCGGGGTGGGTATACGGCTTACACGGCTTACAGGCCGTTGATGCCGACGGATCGCAGCGTAAGGGGCGCACCGATGTCCGTAGTCGAGCAGTACGCGCGAGCCCACATAGTCACCGACGTCCTGGAGGACGATCGCGGCGCGGTGCCCGTGGTGCTGCGCTACGACCCCGATGCGGATCCCCGCTGCGTCCACATGGCGCTGCCGGGTGCCGCGCCCCGTGAATGGGCCGTCGCCCGGGAACTGCTGGAACAGGGTCTGCTCGCCCCCGCCGACGAGGGCGAGATACGGGTGTGGCCGTGCGGCCGCGTCCAGGCCGTCGTCGAGTTCCACACCGCGCAGGGCGTGTCGGTGGTCCAGTTCGAGACGAAGACCCTGGCCCGGTTCCTGCGGCGCACCTACGCGGCCACCGCGGAACCCGTCCCGCACTGACCCTCAGCCGCCCGCCTTCAGCAGCGCCGCCACGATCGGCCCGGCCGTCGAGCCGCCGTGCCCGGCCGCCTGCACCACACCCGCGGCCGCCAGGTCGCCGCGGTACGCGGTGAACCAGCCGTTGGGCTTCTTCTGCCCGTCGACCTCGGCCGACCCGGTCTTCGCGCCCCGGTCGCCGCCCACCCCGGCCATCGCCTCCGCCGCCGTGCCGTAGGAGGCGGTGTACGACATCAGCTCCCGCAGCTGGGCCAGCGTGTCCGCGGACATCGTGCGCGAGGCCGTCGCCAGTGAGCGCCCGTCGACCTCCGGTGAGACCAGGTACGGCTGATGGAAGACGCCCGCCTTGACCGTCGCCGACACCGACGCCATGTTCAGCGGGTTCATCCGCACCCCGCCCTGCCCGATCAGGGAGGCCCCCATCGGCGCCGCCGACTGCACCGGCACCGCGCCGTCGAAGGTCGGCACGCCGACCTGCCAGTTGTTCATCCCGAGCCCGAACACCTGCTGGGCCTGCTTGGTCAGATCGTCGTTCTTCAGCTCGGGCGCCTGGCTGATGAAGGCCGTGTTGCAGGACCGGGCGAAGCTCGCCTTGAAGGTGCCGTCCTTGATCTCGAACTTGTCGTCGTTCTGGAACTTCCAGCCGCCGTAGCTGAAGTACTTCGGGCACGGGTGCTTCTCGTCCATCGAGGCGAGCCCCTTCTCGATCAGCATCGAGGCGGTGATCACCTTCATCGTGGAGCCCGGGGCCAGCGAACCCTGGAACGCGGCGTTGAAGCCGCGCGAGGAGTTGGCCACCGCGAGGATCTCGCCCGTCGACGGGCGCAGCACCACCACCGACGCCCGCTTCTTCGCCGCCACCTGCTCCTCGGCGGCGGCCTGGAGCGACGGGCTCAGCGTGGTCCGCACCGTGCCGGGCGTGCCCTCGCTCAGCTCCAGGAGGGTCTTGTCGGACAGCTTCGCCTTCTCCGACTCCTTGCCCCGCACGATCCGCAGCTCGACGCCGGCCTCGCCGCCCGCCTTCTCGCCGTACTTCTCCCGCAGCCCGTCCAGCACCGACCCGAGGGACGGGTACTTCTCGGCGGTCAGCTCACCGCCGTCCCGGTCGAGCGCCTCGACCGGCGGGGTGCCCGCCTCGCCGGTGACCAGCCTGTCGCCCTCCTTGAGGTCCGGATGCACGACGGACGGCTGCCAGTCGACCCGCGGCGCGCCGTCCCCGCCCCGGCGCACGACGGTCAGCACGCTGTCGTACGTCAGCGGCTTGCCCGCCTCCTCGTACGACACCGTGCCCCTGACGGAGAAGGGGACCTCGCCGCCGGCGGGGGCGGCCGGAGTGAGGGTGACGTTCCTGATCCCGGCGTCCTCGGCGTAGGCCTTGAGCAGGGCGGCCGCGGCCTTCGGGTCGTCGGTGGCGGCGGCGGCCTCGTCGACCTTGCCGGCCTCCCAGGCGGTGAGGAAACGCTCGGCCGCGGTGGTGATCTCCTCGGCGGACAGCGGCCCGGTCTTCGCGGCCTCCGCCCGGGTCGAGGCGGATCCGGTGCCGTCCTCCGCGGCGGCGCCGCCCCCGTACAGCGCGTAGGCGCCGAACCCGGCACCGCCCACCACCACGGCGATCACTCCGCCGAGCACGGCGGGCCTGGTCTTCCGCCGCTCACCGGCGCGCACTCTGTTCCCCACTGCTGTCCGTTCCTCCGCTGCCCGCCGGGCTCCCCGTGACCCGCGTGACTCTCATGGCGCTCATGGCCCTCATGGCGCCGGATGTGCGCCGCGACGGCCACCACCCTAGAGTCCCGCCCGGCACGTGATGCGATCAGCCGCCGGCTCGTAGCACGGCTGCGACAATCGGGCCGGCCGCGTCGCCGCCGTGCCCGCCCTGCTGGGCCATCGCCGCCGCCGCGATGTCGTTGCGGAAGCCGGTGAACCAGCTGTCCGACGTGGCGTTGCCGTCGACCTCCGCCGACCCGGTCTTCGCGCCGATGTCACCGCCGAGGCCCGCCATGGCCTGCTGTGCCGTTCCCTGGGTGGCGGTCAGCCGCATCATCTGCTTCAGCTGCGCCGCCGTGCCCGACGGCAGCCCCTTGGCCTGCGCCAGCTGCCGGCCGTCGAGGTCCGGGGAGACCAGATACGGCTGGCGGAAGGTGCCGGTGATGGCGGTGGCCGTCACCGACGCCATGTTCAGCGGGTTCATCTGCACCTGCCCCTGGCCGATGGCGTTCGCCGCCTGGTCCGGGCCGTCGACGGCGGGAACGCTGCCGTCGAAGGAGACGATGCCGGTCTGCCAGTCGTCCCGGCCGAGCCCGAACCGGTCCTGCGCCTCCTGGGTGAGGGACTGCGTGGTGAGCGGCTGCTCGTCGATGAGCTTGATGAAGGCCGTGTTGCAGGACCGCAGGAAGCTGTTGGCGAGGGTCGCGCCCTCGTTCGGCGTCATACCGGTGAGGTTCTTGAAGGTCTGGCTCCGCCACATGGCGCTGGACGGACAGGGCGCCGGACCGTTCATCGAGGTCACGCCGTTGTCTATCAGCATCGCGGCCGTGATGATCTTCATGGTGGAGCCGGGGGCGACCTTGCCCTGGAAGGCCGCGTTGAACCCGTCCGCGCGGTGGTTGGCCACCGCCAGCACCTCACCGGTGCTCGGCTTCACGGCCACCACCGACGACTCGGCGAACCCCTTCACCGCCTTCTCGGCCGCCGCCTGCACCCCGGCGCTGAGCGTGGTCCGCAGCTTGCCCGGCTCACCCTCGGCGAGGGTCAGCAGCGGGGTGTCGGCGGCGGCCTCGCCCGAGGCGTCCTCCGCGTGCCGGACCACCAGCTCGACACCGGGGGTGCCGCCCGCCTTCGCGCCGTACTTCTGGCGCAGGGTGTCCAGGATCGGGCCCAGGGAGGGGTACTTCTCCTTCGTCAGCACCGTGCCGCCGCGGCCCACGGCCTCGATGGGCGGCTGCGCGGACTCCTCGGTGACGAGGGTGTCGCCGTCCTTCAGATCCGGGTGCACGACGGACGGCTTCCAGTCGACCAGCGCCCGCCCGGTGGTCTTCCCGCGGACGACGGTCAGCTCGCTCTTGTAGCTGAGCGGTTTCGACTTCCCGTCGTAACTGACGGTCGCCTTCACGGTGAACGGAACGGTGGTGCCGGTGGCCGTGCCGGGCGTGATCCCGACATCGCCGATGCGCGCTTCCTCGCCGTACCCGGAGAGCAGCGCGCCGGCCTCCTGCGCGTTGTTCGTGTACGACGCCGCCCGGTCCGCCGCGCCCTTCTCCCAGGCCGCGAAGAACGCCTCGGTGGTCTTCCTGACCTCTTCCTGGTCCGGCGGCCCGGACTTCTTCGTCTCCGACGCGCCGCCGCCCCCGCCGCCTCCGCCGACGGCCGACACGATGTTGTAGGCCCCGTATCCGGCCCCACCCACCATCACCGCGAACACACCACCGATGACGGCGGCCTTGACCCCCTTGCCCATCGGGCGATCCCCTCCCCCGCCGAACCCCACGTCTTCTGAACGTGTTCAGAAAGCTCGACGCGAAGCACCCTATGCGGTGCGAGTGCCGACCGGGACGTCTGTTTCCGTTTGTTGTCCGAACAGAGACCGCCCCCGACGCTCGCTCCGTCCCCCGGCATGTGCTGAACTCGCTGACGACTGCTCACGTCCGAACACCACAGAAAAGGCGGGCACATGACCGCGGTCCTCAGCACCGAGTGGGACAGCGTCCGGCAACGGACCCGGCTGAGCGCCCAGTCGGGCGGGGCCGCCGCCCCGGTGGAACGGCTGCCCGAGCTCACGCGCGCGGAGGTGCTCGGACGGCTGCGCTGGGAAGTCATCCAGGGCGGCTCCCTGTTCCTGACCTACCCCCAACTCCTCGACGGCGCCGTCTTCGCCGCACTCCGGCCCGCCGCCCTCCTCGACGAGCTGGCGATCCGGGCGATCGGCGGCGGAGCGGTCCTGCCCGTCCGGGTGAACTCCCGGAACGCGGATCTGGCCGGCCAGCTGATCGCGATGCTCTCGACCGGGTTCCTCTTCTCCTCCCTCCCCCTACCCGACGAACAGTGCCTGCGGCTCCAACGGGAGTTGGCCGGCCGCGCGGACGCCGAGGCCGCGGCCTGGGCTCTTGCCGCGGAGGGGCCGGTCGGTGCGGCGGACCGGTTGCTGGCGGCGACCGGCGTCCTCGACACACCGCTGCGGCGGCGCACCGTCGCCCGGTGGAGGGAGTGGCTGGAAGCCGCCGGGAACGGCCTGCTGGAGGTCAGCCCCCTGACCCCGGCCGACTACACGACGGCGTACGCGCTGCGACCCCCGCCGTCCCCGGAGGACGTGACCGGCGCCGAGGGCCGGGCGGTGCTCGCCGCCTGGACGAGCGGGGAGTTCGACGTGGCCGGCATGCCCAGCCGCAGCCGCCTGTACGAACACCTCGCCCCTCTCCTGCGCTCCGGCGATCCGGTGGCGGAAGCGGACGCGCGGACGCTGCGCGACTCCTTCGACGAGACGTACTACCGGGCGATCGCGGCGAGCGAAGGCTGCCTGCTCGGGCTGTCCTCGCCGCGACGCGGTGTGCGGCGCCGCGCCGCCGCGCCGCTCGCCGAGCGGACACCGGTCGTGATGTACCCGACCCGCTTCGAACTGAGGCTGGGCCTCATGACCAGCGCGGAGTGGCAGCGGTACACGGACGACGCGGCCGAGGCCCTCACCCGCTGGTGGCACCGGCGCGATCTCGAAGCGCTGCAGGAGGTGGGCGACCTGCTCGGACAGCGCACCAAGGAGCCGCCGTCCGGCGGCACGGACGAGGTGCCGGTGACCCGGCTCCAGCGCTTCGTGCAGAGCACCCGCGGGATCCCCGCGCAGATGGCCGCCGGAGGCTCGATGAGCTGGGCGACCAGTCTGCTCGGCCCGGAGACCCTCGGCGTGTTCGCCGCCGGCGCCGGTGGAGTGCTCGCCCCGGTGGTCGTCGCGGCCGTCACCGCCGGAGCGAACCGCCTGACCGACTTCCGGGGGCGGTACGACGTGATCGAGATCCCCGGAGTACTGGGGGAAGGACCCGGTGGACATGGACGCTGAGGCACCGCGCACGCACACCCGCACGGCGTACACCGACACCGACGGCGGACGGTGGTGCGAGGTCCACCTCGACACCTACCGCCTGCCCTCCGGCGCCGAGACCGTCCGGCACCGCATCCGCGTCGGCGGCGGCCGCACCGGCGTCGTCATCCTGGCCCGACGCGGTGACGACATCCTCCTGGTCCGCCAGTGGCGGCCCACGATCGGCCGGTGGGCCTGGGAACTCCCACGGGGCTTCGGCGAGACCGACCCCGCCTCGGACGCGCTGCGCGAACTGGCCGAGGAGACGGGCCTGTCCGGCACCACGGCGACCGTGCTGGCGTACCTGGACGTCGACTCCGGCATGCTGGAGAACGAGGTCGCCGTCGTCGAGGTCCAGGTGCCGGGAGACCACCCACTGCGCCCCGACTCGGCCGGCGACGGCGAGATCGCCCAGGCCCGCTGGTGGAGCCCCGACGACATCACCACGGCCATCCGCACGGGCGACCTCCGCGACGCCTTCACCCTCGCAGCCCTGGGAGCATCCGACGCGACGCACAAGGGACGTCCGTCCGACTAGACCCAGGTGTCCAGCCACATCCGTGAGCGCCAGTCGTCGATGGGGATGGGGGTGCCCGTGAACAGGGGCCAGAAGTAGATGAAGTTCCAGGCGATCAGGAGGGTGAGGACGCCCGCTGCGGTGGCTCCGGCCACGCGGCGGGTGTCGGTGGAGCGGGGTGGGCCGACGAGGGCGCCCAGGAGCATGGCCACGGCCAGGCAGAGGAAGGGGAGGAAGACGATGGCGTAGAAGAAGAAGATCGTGCGTTCCTGGTAGAGGAACCACGGCGCGTAGCCGGCCGCGATGCCGCAGGCGATGGCGCCCGCGCGCCAGTCGCGGCGGAAGAACCAGCGCCACAGGACGTAGAGCAGGGCGAAGCAGCCCACCCACCACAGCAGGGGTGTGCCGATGGCCAGGACCTCCTGGGCGCACTTCTCGCCCGCGTCGGCCGGGCAGCCGTCCGCGCCGGGGGCCGGGGACTCGTAGAAGTACGACACCGGGCGGCCCGTGACGATCCAGCTCCACGGGTTGGACTCGTAGGTGTGCGGCGAGGACAGGCCGACGTGGAAGTCGTAGACCTGGTGCTCGTAGTGCCACAGGCTGCGCCACCAGTCCGGGAACAGCCACGACCAGTCGCTGGTGCGGCCGTCCTTGACCGCCCAGTCGCGGTAGTAGCCGCCGGTGCCGTCGGAGGGGGAGAGGATCCAGCCGATCCAGGAGGCGAAGTAGGTGACCACCGCCACCGGCACCGTGGACAGGAACGCCCAGCCCAGGTCCCGCCTCAGCACCGCCGTCCGGGGCCGCACGGCGCCCGCGACCCTGCGTGCGCCGACGTCCCACAGCACCGCCATCACACAGAACGCGGCCATGATGTACAGCGCGTTCCACTTGGTGCCGATCGCCAGGCCCAGCATCAGGCCCGCCGCCAGCCGCCACGGCCGGAAGCCGATCCGGGTGGTCTCGGCGACGTGCGCGTCGGGACGGGCGCGGCCGTCGGCGTCCACGGGCAGCGCGGCGGCCAGTCTCTCCCGCGCCCGGTCCCGGTCGACCAGCAGACACCCGAAGGCCGCGAGCACGAAGAACATCAGCACGCCGTCGAGCAGCGCGGTCCGGCTCATCACGAAGTGCAGCCCGTCCACGGCCATCAGCGCACCCGCGAGACAGCCCAGGAACGTGGACCGGAACAGCCGCCGCCCGATCCGGCACAGCATCAGGACCGACAGCGTGCCCAGCAGCGCCGTCATGAACCGCCAGCCGAACGGGTCGAAGCCGAAGATCAGCTCGCCCAGCCCGATGACGTACTTGCCGACCGGGGGATGCACGACGTACGCGGCGTCCGTGGGGATCGGGACGCTGCCGCCCGAGTCCAGGATCAGCCGGTTGGCCTCCTTGTCCCAGTTGACCTCGAACCCGCGGTGGACCAGCGCCCACGCGTCCTTGGCGTAGTACGTCTCGTCGAATATCACCGCCTTGGGGCTGCCCAGGTTCCAGAACCGCAGGACTCCCGCCAGCAGCGTGACCAGCAGCGGACCGCCCCACGCCGACCAGCGCGTGACGCGCTGCGCGAGACGCGGCGGCATGCCCAGCGTCGCCCACAGCCGGCCCGACGGCTCGGTGTACGGCGGGACCAGGCGGTCGCGTACATCGCCTCTGGGGCCCGACGCCCGGTAGCCGAAACGTCGCAGCCGCTGCTGCCACGTCTGCCGCTGCTCGAGCGGCGACTGCTCCTGCCGGGTGTCCGTGGAGGACGCGGTACTGGTCACCGCGCCATCGTAGGGAACCGCGCTGTGTGAGTCCCGCGCATGGGCGGTATGCCCCGCCTCCGTCCTTTCCCGTTGCTGGGAGGATGGGGGCGTGACCGGAACCCTCGTACTCGCAGGCACCCCCATCGGCGACATCTCCGACGCCCCGCCCCGGCTCGCCGAGGAACTGGCCGGCGCCGACGTCGTCGCCGCAGAGGACACACGCCGGCTGCGTCGGCTGACCCAGGCGCTCGGCGTCACGCCCAAGGGGCGGGTGGTGTCGTACTTCGAGGGCAACGAGTCCGCCCGTACGCCCGAGCTGGTCGAGGAGCTGGCGGGCGGCGCCCGCGTGCTGCTGGTCACCGACGCCGGGATGCCGTCCGTGTCCGATCCCGGGTACCGGCTGGTCGCCGCGGCCGTCGAGCGGGACGTCAAGGTCACCGCGGTGCCCGGACCCTCCGCCGTGCTCACCGCGCTCGCCCTGTCCGGGCTGCCCGTGGACCGTTTCTGCTTCGAGGGGTTCCTGCCCCGCAAGGCCGGGGAACGGCGGGCACGGCTGCGCGAGGTCGCCGGGGAGCGGCGCACCCTCGTCTACTTCGAGGCCCCGCACCGGCTCGACGACACCCTCGCCGCGATGGCCGAGGTCTTCGGGTCGGAGCGCCGGGCCGCCGTCTGCCGGGAGCTCACCAAGACCTACGAGGAGGTCCGGCGCGGCCCGCTGGCCGAGCTGGCCGCGTGGGCGGCGGAGGGCGTGCGCGGGGAGATCACCGTCGTGGTCGAGGGCGCGCCGGAGCAGGGCCCGGAGGAGGTCGACGCCGCGGAGCTGGTGCGCAGGGTGCGGGTGCGCGAGGAGGCCGGGGAGCGGCGCAAGGACGCGATCGCCGCGGTGGCGGTGGAGGCGGGGCTGCCCAAGCGGCAGGTCTTCGACGCGGTGGTCGCCGCCAAGACGGCTGGTGCTTCGGGTTCCGCGGAGCGCCGTTAGGCGTGCGGTGTGTCCCGGGAACACGCTGGGCGGAGGGCCGGTCGCGCCCACACGACCGTGGACACGGTCCCGCGCTTCGGCGATCCACGGCCACATGAGGGGGCCCGCGCCGCTTCCGTAGGATCGGGGGCATGCCTGCGAACGCCCCCGACAAGAACGCCGCGCCGCCGCTCCCGGAGCCCCTGCGGGTGCCGGTCGCGGACTCCCACACCCACCTCGACATGCAGTCCGGCACGGTCGAGGAGGCCCTCGCCAAGGCCGCGTCGGTGGGTGTGGCAACGGTCGTACAGGTCGGCTGCGACCTCAAGGGGTCCCGGTGGGCGGCGGACACCGCGGCGGCGTACGACGCCGTCCACGCGACGGTCGCGCTGCACCCCAACGAGGCGCCGCGGATCGTGCATGGCGACCCCGACGGATGGTCCCGGCAGGGCGCCCGGGAGCCGGGCGGGGACGCGGCGCTGGACGAGGCCCTCGCCGAGATCGACCGGCTGGCCGCGCTGCCCCACGTCAAGGGCGTCGGCGAGACGGGCCTGGATTATTTCCGCACCGGACCCGAGGGCAAGGAGGCGCAGGAGCGGTCCTTCCGCGCCCACGTGGAGATCGCCAAGCGGCACGGCAAGACCCTCGTGATCCACGACCGCGACGCCCACGCCGACGTCCTGCGCGTGCTCAAGGAGGAGGGCGCGCCCGAGCGCACCGTCTTCCACTGCTACTCCGGGAACGCCGAGATGGCGGAGATCTGCGCGAGCGCCGGCTACTACATGTCGTTCGCCGGCAACGTCACCTTCAAGAACGCCCAGAACCTGCGGGACGCGCTCGCCGTCGCCCCGCTGGAACTGGTCCTCGTGGAGACCGACGCGCCGTTCCTGACCCCGGTGCCCCACCGCGGCCGCCCCAACGCCCCCTACCTGGTGCCGGTCACGGTGCGTGCCATGGCCGCCGTACGCGGCATCGACGAGGACACCCTGGCCACGGCCCTCGGCGCGAACACGGCCCGCGCCTTCGGATACTGACGAGCGCCACGCGGTGCACGTTCCGTAGTCGTGTCGCTTGGGAGAGTGATCGGCGCTCGGCTAGGTTCTGGGAGCCCGATCGGGACCCCGCGGCCACCCTGGAGCGTGTCGGCGTGAGCACCACCCTGCGGTTCGAGACGTACGAGAAGACGTGCCCGGCCCATGACGTCTGCGGCGATCTGCACGAGGCGGAGACCGTCCCCGCCCTTCCGCGCCGCCCGCCGGGACCCGCACCGGCCCGGCGGTCCGCGCACCGGCGCCGGGGACGGTACGCCGAGCGTGCGGACGGCGTGCGCCGGCTGCTGCCGCGGGCGCTCGTCGTGGCGTTCCTCGCCGGCGGCACCAGCGCCTTCGTCGCCAAGGACAAGGCCGTCGAGCTGAACGTCGACGGCCGGACCCGCACCCTGCACACCTTCGCCGACGACGTCACCGAGCTGCTCGCCGAGGAGGGCGTCCGGACCGGGGCGCACGACGTGATCACGCCCGCCCCCGGCACGGCGCTCGGCGACGGCGACGCGATCGAGGTGCGCCACGCCCGCCCGGTGCTGCTGACCCTCGACGGCCGTCGGCACCAGGTGTGGACGACGGCGCACACCGTGAAGGGTCTGCTCGGGGACCTGGGCGTGCGGGTGGAGGGCGCGCATCTGTCGACCCCCCTCTCCCGGCGCATCCCGCGCGAGGGGCTCGCCCTGGACGTCCGTACCGAGCGCTCGGTGACGGTCCTGGCGGACGGACGGGCGCGCACCGTCCGCACCGACGCGGCGACCGTGCGCGAGGCCGTCGCGCAGGCCGGGGTGACCCTGCGCGGCCGGGACACCACCTCCGTCGCCCCCGGCAGCTTCCCGCGCGACGGCCAGACCGTCACCGTGCTGCGGATCACCGACGACACCGTCGTACGCGACGAGGTGATCCCGTTCTCCGAAGTCCGCGTCGAGGACCCCACGCTGGCCCGGGGCACCGAGGTCGTCGACCGGCCCGGGCAGCCGGGGCTGCGCCGCGTCACCTCCGCACAGCGGACGGTCAACGGGGTCCGGCAGAGGCCGCGGCCGCTGCGGTCCGAGGTGGTGCGCGAGCCGCGCCCGCAGCAGGTGCGGGTCGGGACCGGGACGCCGCCGGCGTCGGTGCCGGCGGCAGCGGACGGGCTGGACTGGAGCGGGCTGGCCCGGTGCGAGTCCGGCGGACGGCCCGACGCGGTGGACCCCTCGGGCACGTACGGCGGGCTGTACCAGTTCGACACCCCGACCTGGCGGAGCCTCGGCGGCAGCGGACGGCCCCAGGACGCGCCGGCGGCGGAGCAGACGTACCGCGCGAAGAAGCTCTACGTCCGCAGCGGCGTCGGCGCGTGGCCGCACTGCGGGAGCAGGCTGCGGGGATGAGCGGGGGAGCGGCCGTGGCCGGGGTGACCTGGGCGGCCGTCCCGCCCCGTACCCTTGTCCCGTGACCAGCCCCACCCCTGACGCCCTCCTGGGCCCCGCCGACATCCGTGAACTGGCGGCCGCCCTCGGCGTACGGCCCACCAAGCAGCGCGGCCAGAACTTCGTCATCGACGCCAACACGGTCCGTCGTATCGTCCGCACCGCACAGGTACGCCCCGACGACGTGGTCGTCGAGGTCGGCCCGGGGCTGGGCTCGCTCACCCTGGCGCTGCTGGAGGCCGCCGACCGGGTCACCGCCGTCGAGATCGACGACGTCCTCGCCGCCGCGCTGCCCGCGACCGTCGCCGCCCGGATGCCCGAACGCGCCGACCGGTTCGCGCTGGTCCACTCCGACGCGATGCACGTCACCGAGCTGCCGGGCCCCGCACCGACCGCGCTCGTCGCGAACCTCCCCTACAACGTGGCCGTCCCGGTGCTGCTCCACATGCTCGAAACCTTCCCGAGCATCGAACGCACCCTCGTCATGGTCCAGTCCGAGGTCGCCGACCGGCTGGCCGCCGCACCCGGCTCCAAGGTGTACGGCGTGCCGTCGGTCAAGGCCAACTGGTACGCGGAGGTCAAACGGGCCGGTGCCATCGGGCGGAACGTCTTCTGGCCCGCGCCGAACGTCGACAGCGGGCTGGTCTCGCTGGTCCGCCGCGCGGAGCCGCTGAAGACCGGCGCGTCGCGCCGTGAGGTGTTCGCCGTCGTGGACGCGGCCTTCGCCCAGCGCCGCAAGACGCTGCGGGCCGCGCTCGCCGGGTGGGCGGGTTCGGCGGCCGCCGCGGAGGCGGCGCTGGTCGCGGCCGGGGTGTCGCCGCAGGCGCGGGGCGAGTCGCTGACCGTCGAGGAGTTCGCGCGCATCGCCGAGCACGCCGTCGACAAGGAGCAGGGGCAGCAGTGAGCGTCACCGTCCGCGTCCCCGCCAAGGTCAACGTCCAGCTCGCGGTCGGCGCGGCCCGCCCCGACGGCTTCCACGACCTGGCCAACGTCTTCCTCGCGGTGGGCCTGTACGACGAGGTCACCGTCACCCCGGCCGACGAACTGCGGGTGACCTGCACCGGCCCCGACGCCGACCAGGTCCCGCTCGACCGCACCAACCTCGCCGCCCGCGCCGCCCTCGCGCTCGCCGAGCGGTACGGCCGTACCGCGAACGTTCATGTGCACATCGCCAAGGACATCCCCGTCGCCGGCGGTATGGCGGGCGGCAGTGCGGACGGCGCGGGGGCCCTGCTGGCCTGCGACGCGCTGTGGGGGACGGGCGCCTCGCGCGAGGAGCTCCTCGACATCTGCGCCGAGCTCGGCAGCGATGTGCCGTTCAGCCTGGTGGGCGGGGCGGCGCTGGGCACCGGACGGGGCGAGCGGCTGACGGAGCTGGAGGTGGGGGGCGGCTTCCACTGGGTGTTCGCCATGGCCGCGCGGGGGCTGTCGACGCCGGCGGTGTTCCGGGAGTTCGACCGGCTGGCGGAGGGGCGGGGTATTCCGGAGCCCGTGGCCTCGCGGGAGCTGCTCGACGCCCTGGCCAAGGGGGACGTCGACGCGCTCGCCGCGACCGTCTCCAACGATCTTCAGCCGGCGGCGCTGTCGCTGTTCCCGGAGCTGGCGGACACGCTCGCGGCGGGACGGGCGTCTGGGGCACTGGCCTCGCTGGTCTCGGGGTCGGGGCCCACTACGGCGTTCCTGGCGCGGGACGCGGAGGGGGCGGAGGAGGTCGCGGGTGCGCTGCGGGCCTCGGGCACCTGCCGCACGGTGCGTACGGCGGCAGGGCCGGTGCCGGGCGCGACGGTCGTCTGAAGCGCTAGGCCCGCGTTTCGACCGGGCCCAGGTCAAAGGCGATGGCGGAAGGCTTGTCGACCTTGATCCGGTCGCGGTGCCAACCCATGTGCACGTAGGACTGCGTCATCGGGTCGAGCTCGTAGACATGGATGAGGGGATGGCCGGTGGTTCCGTCCGGCTCGACGAGCCAGTAGTGGGGGATTCCCGCGAGGGCGTACTTGTGCGGTTTGGTTGTACGGTCGCGGGACTCCGATTCGGGTGAGACAACCTCTACGGCGAGCAGGACGTCCTCGGCCTTGAAACTGGTCTGGTTCAGCCCGGTGACCGCGTCGGCTCGAACCACGCTGACATCCGGTTCGGGGCCGTTGCGCTTGTCGAGAACGACGGTCATCTCCCGTTCGACACTGAACTCCGGGCCGAGAGCGCTACGCAGCCCGCTGAACAAGAGGTCGATTACAAGGAAGTGGCAACGGCGCTGCGGACTCACGAAAACCAGACTCCCGTCGATCAGCTCGGTGTGCGGCGGGAGATCAGGCAGCGTGAACAGGTCATCCACGGTGTAGCCGTCCAGCGGCGGCACCGGCCACTGGACGCGGTGCTCTACGGACTCGGCGGTCATGGTTCCTCCCATGGACGGGATCCTGCTGCCTGCCTCCTACGGTAGCCGTCCGTTTCCGATCACGTCATCACAAAGAGTGACTGTCTCCTCGCGTCCCGGGCCCGTTCCGCGAGGGCCTACGCTGGAAAGCTGATCGATCCACCGGGCAGGAGAGAAATGGCCGTCAACCTGGTCAATGTCGAGAACGTCAGCAAGGTGTACGGCACGCGGGCGTTGCTCGACGGGATTTCCCTCGGCGTCTCCGAAGGGGACCGGATCGGGGTCGTGGGGCGCAACGGCGACGGCAAGACCACCCTCATCCGGATGCTGGCCAAGCTGGAGGACGCCGACACCGGCCGGGTGACGCACTCCGGCGGGCTGCGGCTCGGGGTGCTCACCCAGCACGACTCGCTCGACCCCGCGGCCACCGTCCGGCACGAGGTCATCGGGGACATGGCCGACCACGAGTGGGCCGGTAACGCGAAGGTCAGGGACGTCCTGACCGGACTGTTCGGCGGGCTCGACCTGCCCGGGTTCCCCAAGGGCCTCGACACGGTCATCGGGCCGCTGTCCGGCGGGGAGCGGCGGCGCATCGCCCTCGCCAAGCTGCTCATCGAGGAGCAGGACCTGATCGTCCTCGACGAGCCCACCAACCACCTCGACGTCGAGGGCATCGCCTGGCTCGCCGAGCATCTGCGGACCCGCCGGTCCGCGCTCGTCTGCGTCACCCACGACCGGTGGTTCCTCGACCAGGTCTGCACCCGCATGTGGGACGTGCAGCGCGGGGACGTCTACGAGTACGAGGGCGGCTACTCCGACTACGTCTTCGCCCGGGCGGAGCGTGAGCGCATCGCCGCCACCGAGGAGGTCAAGCGGCAGAACCTGGTCCGCAAGGAGCTGGCCTGGCTGCGGCGCGGGGCGCCCGCGCGGACGTCCAAGCCGCGGTTCCGCGTCGAGGCCGCCAACGAGCTCATCAAGGACGTTCCCCCGCCGCGCGACAGCAGCGAGCTGATGAAGTTCGCCTCCTCACGGCTCGGCAAGACGGTGTTCGACCTGGAGGACGTCACCGTCCAGGCCGGGCCCAAGGTGCTGCTCAAGCACGTCACCTGGCAGCTCGGCCCCGGGGACCGCATCGGCCTGGTCGGCGTCAACGGCGCGGGCAAGACCTCACTGCTGCGGGCACTGGCGGACGCGGCCCGCAGCGAGGGCGAGGTGCAGCCCGCGGCGGGCGGCATCCGGGTGGGCAAGACGGTCAAACTGGCCTATCTCTCCCAGGAGGTCGCCGAGCTCGACCCCAACTGGCGGGTGCTCCAGGCCGTGCAGCAGGTGCGCGAACGCGTCGACCTCGGCAAGGGACGCGAGATGACCGCCGGTCAGCTGTGCGAGACCTTCGGGTTCAACAAGGAGAAGCAGTGGACGCCGGTCGGTGACCTCTCCGGCGGTGAGCGGCGGCGGCTGCAGCTGCTGCGGCTGCTGATGGACGAGCCCAACGTCCTCTTCCTCGACGAGCCCACCAACGACCTCGACATCGAGACCCTCACCCAGCTCGAGGACGTCCTCGACGGCTGGCCCGGCTCGATGATCGTCATCTCCCACGACCGGTTCTTCGTCGAGCGCACCACCGACCGGGTGTTCGCCCTCCTCGGTGACGGCACCCTGCGCATGCTGCCGCGCGGCATCGACGAATACCTGGAGCGCCGCAAGCGGATGGAGGAGGCCGCCGCCGCGGCCTCCGTCCCCGCGGCGGCGCCCCGGACCGCGGGGCCCGAGAAGAGCGCCGCCGACCAGCGTGCCGCCAAGAAGGAACTGCAGCGGATCGAGCGTCAGCTGGACAAGATCTCCGAGAAGGAGACCGCACTGCACGCCGCCATCGCCGAGCACGCCACCGACTTCGCGAAGGTGGCCGAACTGGACGCCGAACTGCGAGGGCTGTCCGGCCAGCGGGAGGAACTGGAGCTGCGCTGGCTGGAACTGGCCGAGGACGCCTGAGCCGGGGACACCTGAGCCGAGGACGCCTCAACCACCCGGCCCCGGACGCGTGCAGGGCGCGCGGGGGAGCGTGAAGAGGGCGTGAAGGCGCGTAACGAGGGCATCACGGGCCGGTCCTCCCTTGGGAACAGGGGCGGACGCGGCCCGGTGGTGTGTCGGTGCCGGGTGATAGAAAGGGCCCGTCTAAGCAACGTCTGAATACGACTCTGGGTTCACCGCATACCTCAGGGCGTGGCTAAAAATCAGTGAGCAAGGGGGAACGCGCTGATGGCTCAGCCGCCCAATCAGCCGCCGCAGGGTGGCTTCGGAGCACCGCAGGATCCGCCGCCGGGTGGCGGCTTCGGGGCGCCGCAGACGCCGCCGCCCCCGCAGGGGCCGCCGGCCGGTGCGCCGCAGCCGGGGTACGGCTACCCGCAGCAGCCTCCGCAGCAGCCGGGGCCCTACAACTCCGGCCCGTACGCCTCCGGTCCCTACGGGCAGCCGCAGCAGCCGGGCCCGTACGGGCAGCAGCCCGGGTACGGCTACCCGCAGCCGCAGTTCCCCGGAGCGCCCGGCACCCCGCCCGGCGGTTCCGGCTCCCGCAACCCCTTCAAGGGCAAGCCCGCCCTCGTCGTCGGCGCCGCCGTGGCCGCGTTGCTGGTGATCGGCGGCACCGTGTGGGCCGTCTCCGGTGACGACGGCAAGAAGGACAAGAAGCCCGTCGCTCGGCAGACCGACGACCCCAAGCCGGACAGCTCGGGCGGCGCCCCGGTCAACCCCGGCGACGGCAGCGGCGACGGCGGCGACGACCCGGAGAACCTCAACGAGGGCCGCCAGGCCGGCGAGTCCAAGGTGCTCTGGTACAAGGAGGCGCCCGACGCCCCCGGCTCCGGCGCCGACGCCCCCGGTATGTGGATCACCGACAGGACCGCGGTGAAGGCCGCCTACAAGGAGCTCTCCGCCTACAACGTCGGGGACGGCAAGCCCAGCTGGGAGACCATCGCCTTCCCCCAGGAGATCTGCTCCGTCACCACGGAGAAGACGGCCGACGACAAGGTCGTCATCGCCTACAAGAGCGGCAAGAGCGACCGGGCCAAGTGCAACCAGCTCCAGCTCGTCGACCTCAACAGCGGTGCGAAGGGCTGGACGGCGGAGGTCGCCGACGGCGATCTGTTCGACTCCGCGCTCTCCATCGAGATGTCCCTCACCGGCAACACGCTGATGGTGGGCCGCTCGCAGTCCGGCACGGCCTACGACGTGCGCACTGGCAAGAAGCTGTTCGAGGCCGAGAAGTACGGCGACGCCCCCTGCTTCCCCTCCGCCTTCGCGGGCGGTGAGCGGCTGATCCAGGTCGCGTCCTGCGGCGCCGGCGGCGACAACGCGCACGACGAGGTCCAAGAGCTCGACCCGAAGACCGGCAAGGCCAAGTGGACCTACGCGTACGAGAAGGGCTGGAGGGTCGAGCGGACCTTCTCCGTCGACCCGCTCGTCGTCTACGCCACCAAGGAGGAGGACGGCGACAAGAAGTCCTGGAACATCGCCGCCTTCACCGCCGCGGGCAAGCTGCGCTCGCAGGTCGCCGTCGACGAGGACTTCGACCCCGGCTGCGGCTGGGCCATCCTGGCGCGCGACCTCCAGGGCTGCCAGGGCGTCACCGTCGAGGGGGACACCCTCTACCTGCCCACGAAGGCGACCACCGGCGCCAACGAGATCGTCGCGATCAGCCTCGACAACGGCAAGGAGCGGTGGCGCGAATCCTCCCCCGTGGAGGAGTCGATGGTGCCGATGAAGGTCGAGAACGGCAAGCTCGTCGCCTACGTCGAGCCCTCCTACGACTCGGGCGGCCAGGTCGTCGCCCTGCCCCTCACGGGCAGCAGCCACAAGCCGGCCAAGCTGATGCAGAACCCGCAGGGCGTCGCGGACATCGAGAGCAGCTTCTTCAGCAAGGCGATCGACTGGGTCGACGGACGCTTCTACATCTCGACCACCCGGCTGACCGGAAATGACGAGTCGAAGGAGAAGTTGATGCTCGCCTACGGCAAGTGATGCGTGTGAGCGCCGCTGTCGCCGTCACTTTCCTGCCGCCCGTCGTCCCCTTCCCCTTTCCCGAGGTACTCACGTCATGACCCAGCCGCCTCCGCCGCCCAACCAGCCGCCGCAGCAGCCGGGGTTCGGGCCGCCGCAGGATCCTTCGCAGCAGCCGCCCGCTCCCGCGGGCGGGGCTGATCTCAACAAGGCCCCCGAGTCCGGGCCCCAGCCCGGGTACGGCTATCCGCAGGCGCCCTCGGCGCCGCCGCAGGCGCCGTCGACTCCGCCCACCCCTCCGGCGGCCCCGCAGGGGCCCGGGTACGGGTATCCGCAGCAGCCGCCGGCCGGCGGGTACGGGTATCCCGGGCAGCAGCCGCCCGGGCCGTACGGTCAGCCGCAGCAGCCGGGAGCGTACGGTCAGCCGCAGCAGCCGGGAGCGTACGGTCAGCCGCAGCAGCCGGGGCCGTACGGGCAGCCGCAGCAGCCGGGGCCGTACGGGCAGCCCGGGTACGGGTACCCGCAGCCGCCGACCATGCCGATGCAGCCGCAGCCGGGCGGCGGCGGGCGGAAGATCAACGCGCAGATGGCCATCATCGTGGCCGCGGTCGTGGCCATCGCCCTGATCGTCGGCGGCGGGGTCTGGTACGCGTCGTCCGGCAAGGACGACGACAAGAAGACCACCGCGAACGGCGGCGGGGGCAAGGAAGAGAAGAACGGCGAGGGCAAGGGCGGGTCCGGGGGCTCCTCCTCCGGCGGGGAGGCCAAGGAGAAGGCTCCCGCCGACACCGCCTCCAAGGTGCTCTTCCAGGTGCCCGCGCCCAAGCTGCCCAAGGGCGTCTCGACCATCGACACCTCCGGCTCCTGGCTGACCGACACGGTGTACGCCAAGAGCGGCATCTCCGAGATCGTCGGTTACGACCGCGCCAAGGGCACCGAGAAGTGGACCGTCGACCTGCCCGGTCCGGTGTGCTCCGCGACCCGTCACGTCACCGAGGACAACAAGACGGCGATCGTCCACAAGCCGAAGATGCCGACCAAGGGCGAGCCGCAGTCCTGCACCCAGGTCGCGCTGATCGACCTGGAGGCGGGCAAGCAGCTGTGGTCCAAGTCGGCCAAGTCCGGCACCATGCCGATCAGCTTCAACAACGTCACCCTCAGCGGGAACACCGTCGCCGCGGGGAGCACCAGCGGCGGAGCCGCCTGGGAGATCCCCTCCGGCAAGCAGCTGTGGGCGCCCAAGACGTCCGACTCCTGCTTCGACTCCGGGTACGGCGGCGGCGCGAAGCTGGTCGCGGTCCGCAAGTGCGGTCCGTACGAGCAGCGTCAGCTGCACATCCAGACCATCGACCCGAAGACCGGGAACGTCATCACCGAGTACAAGATGGACGAGGGCATCGAGTACGCCGCCGTCGTGTCCACCGACCCGCTGGTCGTGGCCGCCGACGTCGGTGACTCCGCCGGTGACGGCAGCGGCATCTCGGACTTCTTCTCCATCGACAACAAGACCGGCAAGCTGCGCCAGCGCATCTCGGCTCCGGGCGACGACTTCGCGGCCGAGTGCGACGCCATCTACAAGATGGAGCAGTGCAGCGGGCTGGCGGTCGGCAACGACCGGCTGTACATCGCGACGGAGGAGCACGAGACCGGCGGGGACTCCTACGGCCAGACCAACGAGATCGTGGCCTTCGACCTCGCGACCGGCAAGCAGACCGGTCAGCGGGCCGACGCGGGTGACGACTACGAGATCACTCCGCTGCGGATGGACGGCGGCAACGTGATCGCGTACAAGCGTCCGCCCTACGACAAGGGCGGGCAGATCGTCAGCATCGACGGGGGGACCTTCAAGGAGACGGTGCTCCTGGAGAACCCGGCGACGGAGAGCGTGCGGGACGTCGAAGGGCGGATGCTGCCCTCGTCCGCGGAGATCCTGTACTCGCAGGGGGGTCTGTACATGTCGAAGGTGTACGCGAGCGACTTCTCCACGGGTGACAAGGAGTATCTGGTCATCGCGTTCGGCACGGGTTGATCGCGCCGGCGGTTCCGCGGTCCGCGGTTTCGCGGTGCCGCGGTTCCGGCTTGTTTCGCACGGCCCCGTCCCTGTTCAGGGACGGGGCCGTGCGCGTACCGCTCATCATGCGCTCATCGCCACCGAATGCGAGAATTTCGGTGATCCGGGGCGATTCTCGCCGGTAGGGGGAGCGCAACGTCGAACAAGCGTGTAGCTTCCGGGGGCATCCGGGGGTCCGGGGGTGCGTTGTCGTGGGGGGTTGGTTGTTCGATGGGTGTGCGGTTGATGGTGGTCGACGACCACCGACTGCTCGCCGAGGCGCTGGCCTCGGCGTTGAAGCTGCGTGGGCACCGGGTGCTGGCCGCGGCGGCGCCGGCGGTGGGGGCGGCGGATCTGGTGATCAGCAGGGCGCCGGAGGTGTGTCTGCTGGGGACGGCTGCGCCGGCGGAGCCGGGGACGTTCGATCCGGTGGTGAAGATCAAGCGGGAGCGGCCGCAGGTGGCGGTGGTCGTGCTGGGGCCGGTGCCGTCGCCTCGGGGGATCGCGGCGGCGTTCGCGGCGGGGGCGTCGGGGTATGTGCGGCACGACGAGCGGATCGAGGGTGTCGAGCGGGCGATCATGAAGGCGCGGGCGGGGGAGGCGGCGGTGGCGCCGCAGCTCTTGCAGGGGGCGTTCGGGGAGCTGCTGAATCCCGCGGCGCAGCCGGACGACGAGGGGCAGCGGCTGCTGCAGATGCTGACGCCTCGGGAGGTGGAGGTGCTGGTGCGGGTGGCGGACGGGGAGGACACCCGGCTGATCGCGGCGGGGATGGGGATCGCGCCGTCCACGGCGCGTACGCATGTGCAGCGGGTGCTGATGAAACTGGGCGTGGGGTCGAGGCTGGAGGCTGCCGCCCTGGCCGCCCGCACGGGTCTCCTGGACCGCGCGGGCCCGGTCGACTGACGCACCACCGCCTGCGGCGCAGCTTTCCCTCCGGTGGGGGTGCGCGTCCTACGCCTGCGGCGCAGCTGCGGGTGGGGTGGGGGTGCGCGTAGCGCCCACGGTGGGTGGGGGGTGCGGGGCCGGGGCGGGGGTGTCCGTCCTCGGACTGGCGCGATGGAGCTTGTTGGTGGGGGTGCGGGGCGCGGACGCGCCAGCCACTGCGGGCGGACACCCCCACCCCGTCCCCTCCCCGCCGTAGGCGACTCGCCCCACGCCCACCGCGATCCGCGGGCAGTCGTGCCGCTGGGGCGATGGGGGTCCCCCCGCTCGAGCGAAGTCGAGAGTGGGGGAGGGTGGGCGCGACGGCACCCCGTAAGCGCCGGGCTGCGCTACCCACCCCCGGCCCACACCAGCGCGGGGCACCCCGTCGGCACCGGGCGCCGACGCAGTCACCCCGCGCCGACGCAGTCACCCCGCGCCGACGCAGTCACCCCGTGCCGGAGTCCTCCCGCTCGTCCGGCAGGACGTCCGGTGGGGGCGGAGCCGTCGGGCGGAGCTTGAGCCACAGCAGGAACAGCAGGCCCAGGACCAGCATCCCCAACCCCGTCCAGAGGTTGATGTTGACCCCCTCCGCCTTGTCGATATCCGCATCGGACGCCGCGAACCCCGCGATCGTGACGATGACGCCGTACAGGACGAACAGCCCGCCGATGATCCGCCGGATGTCGAACAGCCGGGCCGCCGTCGCGGACTTGGTCTCCAGTTCGGTGATCTCCCGCTGGAGATCACGCTCGGAGTAGTGATCGGACATGGTCTCTCAATCCTCCCGCGTTCAGAACGAGAACGGGATGTAGCAGGCGGCCGCCAGAATCACCGCACCCCAGCCGAGCAGCGCCGGCTTGCGGTACCACGCGTCGTCGCCCTCGGCGGGCGGCTCCGCCATGCCGGGGGAGCGCGTGCCGTAGACCAGGCCCTCGAGCTCCTCGGCCGGCTTCGGCGCGGTGAACAGTGACACGGCGACCATCACCACCGCGCCCGCGACGAAGCCCGCGATCGCGGAGACGAAGTTGGCGCCCTGGTCGGTGGGGATGTCGATGATGCCCTGCTTGTAGATGACGAAGTAGTTGACCATTGCGGCGGTGGTGCCGGCGATCAGGCCCCAGAAGCCCGACTTCATCGACGCCCGCTTCCAGAACATGCCGATGATGAAGACCACGAACATCGGCACGTTGAAGAAGGAGAACAGCGTCTGGAGGTAGCTCATGATGTTGGAGAAGGAGCTGGCCAGGAACGCCGTGCCGATGGAGGCGAGGACGCCGATCGCGGTGATCAGGCGGCCGAAGCGGACGTAGTACGCGTCCTCGCGGTGCTTGACCACGTACTTCTGCCAGATGTCGGCGGTGAAGACGGTGTTGAAGGACGAGACGTTGGCCGCCATGCCGGCCATGAACGCCGCCAGCAGGCCGGTCACCGCGATGCCCAGCACGCCGTTGGGCAGGAGTTGCTGCATCAGGTACGGGATGGCGTCGTTGTACTGCAGGTCCGAGTCGCCGGTGCCGATCTGGGGGACCATGACCGCTGCCACCAGGCCCGGGATCATCACCAGGAACACGATGAAGATCTTCGGGAAGGCCGCGATGAGCGGGGTGCGCTGGGCCGCCGAGAGGTTCTTCGCGGACAGGGCGCGCTGCACCTCGGCGAAGTTGGTCGTCCAGTAGCCGAAGGACAGCACGAAACCGAGGCCGAGGACGATGGTCAGCCAGTTGGCGCCGAGCGGGTTGTCGCTGCCGATGCCGGTGCCGCCCCAGGAGGTCATGAAGTTGTCGCCGCGGGAGGCGGTGAGGGAGTCGGACAGGCCGTCCCAGCCGCCGACGCTCTTGAGGCCGAGCACGGTGATGGGGATGAGGGCGGCCAGGATGACGAAGAACTGCAGGACCTCGTTGTAGATCGCCGAGGACAGACCGCCCAGGGTGATGTAGGCCAGGACGAAGAAGCCGGCGACGACGATCGCCACCCACTGCGGCCAGCCCAGGAGGGCCTCGACGACGATCGCGAGGGCGTAGAGGTTCACTCCGGCGATGAGGATCGCGGCCGCCGCGAAGAGGATCGAGCTGAGCAGGTGGGCCGCCTTGTCGAAGCGCAGCAGCAGGAACTCGGGGACCGAGCGGACCTTGCTGCCGTAGTAGAACGGCATCATCACCAGGCCCAGGAAGACCATCGCGGGGATGGCGCCGATCCAGTACCAGTGGGTCGTGTAGACGCCGTACTGGGCGCTGTTGGCCGCCATGCCGAGGATCTCGGTGGCGCCGAGGTTGGCCGCGATGAAGGCCAGGCCGGTGACCCAGGCGGGCAGGGAGCGGCCCGAGAGGAAGAAGTCGAGGCTGGTCCTGACCGAGCGGCGGGCGGCGAAGCCGATGCCCAGCACGACGACGAAGTAGATGCCGAGGATCGTGTAGTCCAGCCAGTTGGTGGGGAGTCGAAGCTCTGCGGCCAGATATGTGGGGGTTTGCATACACACTCGCTTCGTTCGCGAACTGATCCGGTGCGGAACCTACGCCTCCGTGTTCAGAAAATGAACACGTCCGGTGATGTTCTTTGTTCGATCGTGATGAGAACGGTCCGCTGGTGAGTTGTGATGTGTTATGTTTGATTGTGTTGGATGGTTGGCGGAAGGTGCAGAGGAGTGCGGCAGTGAAGAAGACCTCGACCCGGCTGGCCGACGGTCGCGAGCTCATCTACTACGACCTCGCCGACGACACCGTCCGCGACGCCGTCGACCGCCGCCCGCTGGACGCCACCGTCACCACGTCCGAGATCCGCCGCGACGTGCTGCTCGGCGACTCCGTCGCCATCGCCTCCCACCGTCAGGGGCGCACCTATCACCCGCCGGCCGACGAGTGCCCGCTGTGTCCCTCGGAGGGGGAGCGGCTGAGCGAGATCCCCGACACCTCCTACGACGTGGTGGTCTTCGAGAACCGCTTTCCCTCGCTGGCCGGGGACTCGGGGCGGTGCGAGGTCGTCTGCTTCACCTCCGACCACCACGCCTCCTTCGCGGATCTGAGTGAGCGGCAGGCGCGGCTGGTGCTGGATGCCTGGACCGACCGGACGTCCGAGCTGTCGCATCTGCCCTCCGTTGAACAGGTGTTCTGCTTCGAGAACCGGGGGGCCGAGATCGGCGTCACCCTCCAGCACCCGCACGGGCAGATCTACGCCTACCCCTTCACCACCCCCCGCACCGCCCTGATGCTGCGCCAAGTGGCCGCCCACAAGGAGGCGACCGGCGGGGAGAACCTGTTCGACGCCGTGGTGGAGCGGGAAACGGCGGACGAGCGGATCGTCCTGGAGGGTGAACACTGGGTGGCCTTCGTGCCGTATGCGGCGCACTGGCCCTACGAGGTCCACCTGTATCCCAAGCGCCGGGTGCCCGACCTGCTCGGGCTGGAGGAGGCGGCGCGCACGGAGTTCCCCGAGGTGTACCTGGAGCTGCTGAAACGCTTCGACCGGATCTTCGGCGAAGGCGAGCCCTCCACGCCGTACATCGCGGCCTGGCACCAGGCGCCGTTCGGCGCGCTGGAGGAGTTCGACGGCGTCACGCGGGACGACTTCGCGCTCCATCTGGAGCTTTTCACCGTCCGCCGCACGTCCGGCAAGCTGAAGTTCCTCGCGGGCTCCGAGTCCGGCATGAACGTCTTCATCAACGACGTGCCGCCGGAGCGCGCGGCCGAGCGACTGCGGGAGGTAGCGAGTTCATGAGCGGGAAATACCTGGTCACCGGGGGCGCGGGGTATGTCGGCAGCGTCGTCGCCCAGCATCTGATCGAGGCCGGACACGAGGTCGTCGTGCTCGACAACCTCTCCACCGGGTTCCGCGAGGGCGTTCCCGCGGGCGCGTCGTTCATCGAGGGCGACATCCGCGATGCCGCCAAATGGCTGGACTCCTCGTTCGACGGGGTGCTGCACTTCGCCGCCTCCTCCCAGGTCGGCGAGTCGGTGCTGAAGCCGGAGAAGTACTGGGACAACAACGTCGGCGGCACCATGGCCCTGCTCGGCGCGATGCGCGAGGCGGGCGTGCGCCGGCTGGTGTTCTCCTCCACGGCGGCGACGTACGGCGAACCCGAGCAGGTGCCGATCCTCGAGACCGCCCCGACCAGCCCCACCAGCCCGTACGGCGCCTCCAAGCTGGCCGTCGACCACATGATCACCGGCGAGGCGAAGGCGCACGGACTGGGCGCCGTCTCCCTGCGCTACTTCAACGTGGCCGGCGCCTACGGCCGGTACGGCGAGCGCCACGACCCCGAGTCGCACCTGATCCCGCTCGTGCTGCAGGTCGCACAGGGGCGGCGGGAGGCGATCTCCGTGTACGGCGACGACTATCCGACGCCCGACGGCACCTGCGTGCGCGACTACATCCACGTCGCCGACCTGGCCGAGGCCCATCTGCTGGCCCTGCGGGCCGCCGCGCCCGGCGAGCACCTGATCTGCAACCTCGGCAACGGCAACGGCTTCTCCGTCCGCGAGGTCGTCGAGACCGTGCGCCGGGTCACCGGGCATCCGATCCCCGAGGTGGTGGCCCCGCGCCGGGGCGGCGACCCGGCGGTCCTGGTGGCGTCCGCCGCGACGGCACGGGAGAAGCTCGGCTGGAACCCGTCGCGCGCCGACCTCGACGGGATCGTCGCGGACGCGTGGACGTTCGCGCAGCAGCAGGCCGACTAGAACGCAACGAAGGGGCAAGGGGCAGGGCATGAGCGAGACCAGCGGGTCCGTCGCCGAGCGGTTCGAGCAGTTGTACGGGGCCGCGCCGGACGGGGTGTGGGCGGCGCCGGGCCGGGTCAACCTGATCGGCGAGCACACCGACTACAACGACGGCTTCGTCATGCCGTTCGCCCTGCCGCACACCGCCGTCGCCGCGGTGTCCCGGCGGGACGACGGCGTCCTGCGCCTGCACTCCGCCGACGTGTCCGAGCCGGTCGTCGAACTGACGGTGGACGCCCTCGCCCCCGAGTCGGACAAGCGGTGGACCGCCTACCCGGCGGGCGTGGTCTGGGCGCTGCGCGAGGCCGGACACGCCGTCACCGGCGCCGACATCCACCTCGCCTCGACGGTCCCGGCGGGCGCGGGCCTGTCGTCGTCCGCGGCCCTGGAAGTCGTGGTCGCGCTCGCCCTGAACGACCTGTTCGGGCTGGACCTGCGCGGTTGGCAGCTGGCCCGGCTGTGCCAGCGCGCGGAGAACGTCTACGTCGGCGCCCCTGTCGGCATCATGGACCAGACGGCGTCGGCCTGCTGCGAGCCGGGCCACGCCCTGTTCCTCGACACCCGTGACCTCTCCCAGCGGCAGATCCCCTTCGACCTGGCCGCCGAGGGCATGCGCCTGCTGGTCGTCGACACCCGGGTCAAGCACAGCCACAGCGAGGGCGAGTACGGCAAACGCCGCGCGGGCTGCGAGAAGGGCGCCGCCCTGCTGGGCGTGGACGCGCTCAGGGACGTGCCGTTCGGGGAACTGGACGCGGCGCTGAAGCGGCTGGGCGGCGAGGAGGAGGTCCGCCGGCTGGTCCGTCACGTGGTGACGGAGGACGCGCGGGTGGAACGGGTGGTCCGGCTGCTGGAGTCGGGCGACACCCGCGCCATCGGGCCGGTGCTCGTGGAAGGCCACGCCTCGCTGCGCGACGACTTCCGCGTCTCCTGCCCGGAACTCGACCTGGTGGTGGAGACGGCCGTCGCCGCGGGCGCCCTGGGCGCCCGGATGACCGGCGGCGGCTTCGGCGGCTCGGCCATCGTCCTGGCGGAGGAGGCCGATGTCGCCGCCGTCACCAAGGCGGTCGAGGAGGCGTTCGCGGCGGCCGGGTTCAGGACCCCCCGGGTCTTCGAGGCGGTGCCGTCGGCCGGGGCGCGGCGGGTGCGCTGAGTCTCAGGCCAGCCGCTTGGTCAGCGTGTACTCGGTGATCCCCGGCGGGTAGTCGGGGATCACGCACACCACGTCGTAACCCAGGCGCCGGTAGAAGTCCGGGGCCTGGAAGTCCCAGGTCTCCACGCGGGAGGACGTGCACCCGCGTTCGGCGGTGGCGACGCGTTCGGCTTCCGTGAGGAGGCTCGAGCCCAGACCCGCTCCGCGGTGGCGGGCGTCGACCCAGAGGTAGGTCACGTGCAGCCAGGCCGTCCAGGTGTGGCCGACCAGACCGCCCGCGAGATCACCGTTCGCGTCCAACGCCCACACGTGCAAAGGCGCTTCCCGTTCGTCCGGGGTTCCGCGCAGGGCGCGCAGGACCGGTGACGCCGCCGTATTGGTGTCCCTCAGACGCCTGCGGAGCAGATCACGTCGGGCCTTGTCGACTTCTGTCTCAAGACGAAACATGCGGCTCACCATAAACGCGCAAGGGCGCCAGTTCTGCAAATAACCTTCCGCTCCCGGCCCCCGCCCGTACCCTGATGAACAGCGCCGGTGGGGGCCGGCGCCGTTCAGGGGGCGAGACAGTCGGGTACGGCGTTCGAGGTGGGGGCGGCGGTTGTACGGCGGCGGCCGTGCGGTCGCAGTGGTCCGTTCCATGTCCGGTGTGAGTCGATGACAGGGGCCTCGGCGCCGTACCCGCGCCGGTGTCGGCCTCCGACGATGGGGTAGTCCCCTGCTCTGGGAAGAGCTTGGGGAAGGGGGTTTCGTGGTTCGCATTCGAGTCCTGGTCGTCGACGACCATCGCATCTTCGCCGAGTCACTGGCCGCGGCGCTGGCCGCAGAGCCCGATGTCGACGTGTCCGCGGCGGGCAGCGGCCCGGCCGCGCTGCGCTGCCTGGAGCGGGCGGCTTCCGAGGGGCGGCGCTTCGACGTGCTGCTCGTCGACGCCGATCTGGGCGGCAAGGTGCCGGGCGGCCGGCCGGCCGTACCCGTGCAGGCCGGTGACGAGGAGGGGCTCGTCGACGGGATATCGCTGGTCACCGGCGTGCGTTCGGCGCAGCCCCAGGTACGGATCGTCGTCCTCGCGGGGAAGGACGACCCGGCCCGGGCCGCGCTCGCCCTGCAGGCGGGCGCCTCCGGATGGGTGGCCAAGGACTGCTCGCTGAACCGGCTGCTCACCGTCATCCGAGGGGTGCTGCGCGACGAGACGCATCTGCCACCCGCCCTGCTGACGGGCGTACTGCGGGAGTTGACCGCGGCCCGGCGGCACCGCACGGAGAGCGAACGGCTCGTGGAGTCCCTGACCCCGCGCGAGCGGGAGGTGCTCCGGTGCATGGTCGCGGGGCTGGGGCGCAAGGCCGTCGCCGAGCGCCTGTATCTGTCCCCGCACACCGTACGGACCCATATGCAGAACGTCCTCGGGAAACTGGGCGTGCACTCCACCCTGGCCGCGGTGGCCCTCGCCCGCCGAGCGGGGGTCGGGCCCGTCGACCTAACCGGGGATGTTGTCGAACGGGGCGGTCAGCTGGCGTAGCAGTCCAGCCAGTTCGCCACGCTGGGCGCGGGTGAGCTCACCGAGGATCGCCCGCTCCTGCGCCAGCAGCCCGGCCAGCGCCTGATCGGCGCGGTCGCGGCCCTCGTCCGTGAGCCGGACCAGGACACCGCGCCGGTCGCTGGGGTCGGGCAGCCGCTCCACCAGGCCCTTCTTGGCGAGGCGGTCGATGCGGTTGGTCATCGTGCCCGAGGTGACGAGCGTCTGGGTGAGCAGCTGCCCCGGCGAGAGCTGGTACGGGGTGCCCGCGCGGCGCAGCGCGGTCAGGACGTCGAACTCCCAGGACTCCAGGCCGTGCTCGGTGAACGCCAGCCGACGTGCCCGGTCCAGGTGCCGGGCCAGCCTGCTCACCCGGCTGAGCACCTCGAGCGGTTCCACGTCGAGGTCCGGGCGCTCCCGGCGCCACGCCGCGACCAGCCGATCGACCTCGTCCTCCATGCTGATCAGTGTAGTGGTTGTGTCGACGTGAAGTCTCTTGACATCGAGCATCTTGACATCGAGATGAACGGGGAGTGACGCTGGGTACCCGTCCACCGGCCATCAGGAGGCGCCATGTCCGCCGCGACCCCCGTCTGGGACCCCGCCCAGTACCTGCGCCACGCCGGTCACCGCACCCGGCCCTTCACCGACCTGCTCGCCCGCGTCCCGGAACCGCCGGGGCGCCGGCCCCGGATCGCCGACCTCGGCTGCGGCGCCGGCAACGTCACCGCGCTCCTCGCCCAACGCTGGCCCGCCGCGCTCATCACCGGCTACGACAACTCGCCCGAGATGCTCGACCGGGCCCGCGCCGAGCACGAGGGCGGCGGACTCGGCTTCGCGGAGGCCGACGTCCGCGCGTGGACGCCGGACGAGCCGCACGGCCTCATCGTCAGCAACGCCACGCTGCAATGGGTCCCGGGGCACGCCGACCGGTTCGCCGAGTGGATCGCCGGGCTCGCTCCCGGCGGCACGTTCGCCTTCCAGGTGCCGGGCAACTTCGACGCCCCCAGCCACGTACTGATGCGCGAACTGGCCGCCTCCGCGCGGTGGCGCGACCGCCTGTCCGGCGTCCTGCGCCACGACGACGCCGTACTGAGCCCGGAGGCGTACCTGGAGCGGCTGGCCGCCCTGGGCTGCGTGACCGACGCGTGGGAGACGACGTACGTGCACCTGCTGGAAGGGGAGGACCCCGTCCTCGACTGGGTCAAGGGCACCGGCCTGCGCCCCGTCCTCACCGCCCTCGCCGACGACCCCGAGGCCCGGGACGCCTTCGTCGCCGACTACCGCAGCGCCCTGCGGTCCGCCTACCCGGCGGGCCCCCACGGCACCCCGTTCCCCTTCCGCCGCGTCTTCGCCGTCGCCGTCAAGGAGGCGTGATGCTCGCCGCCGTCGACCACGTGCAGCTCGCCGCGCCGCCCGGCTCCGAGGAACGGCTGCGCGCCTACTACGCCGGCACCCTCGGCATGACCGAGGTGCCCAAGCCGCCGGCCCTGGCAGCACGCGGAGGCTGCTGGTTCGAGGCCGGCACCGTACGTCTCCACCTGGGCATCGAGGACGGCTTCCGGCCCGCGAGAAAGGCCCACCCCGGTCTGCGCGTGACCGGCATCGAGGCGTACGCGGCCCGGCTGGCCGCCCACGGCGCCCCGGTCACCTGGGACGACACCCTCCCGGGCCACCGGCGCTTCTACTCCGAGGACCCGGTGGGCAACCGCCTGGAATTCCTCGAACCGACCAACTGACGCCCCTTCCGGCCGAGGTCTTCCCCCGCCTGCCGCCGGCCGGCGACCGCCAGGGCGTCCTCCATGCCCTTGATCACCTCAGGATCGACCAGGAGCGCCGTCACACCGCCGTCGACGGTGACCGCGATCGGCTCGGGGCTGCCGGACAGCCGGCGCACCAGATCATCCAGCCGGGCAGCGGCCTCGTCGGCCGTGATCTCCATCATGCCCGCACGGTGCCACACCGAGGACCGCGTCCTCAGCTCTTGCGGTGGCCTATCAGCCGCGGCTTCGGCTCCAGGCCGTCCAGCCCGTGCCACGCCAGATTGACCAGGTGGGCCGCCACCTCCGCCTTCTTCGGCTTGCGCACGTCCAGCCACCACTGGCCCGTCAGGGCGACCATGCCCACCAGAGCCTGCGCGTACAGCGGGGCCAGCTTCGGGTCGAAACCGCGGCTCTTGAACTCGCGCCCCAGGATGTCCTCCACCTGGGTGGCGATGTCCGAGATCAGGGAGGCGAAGGACCCCGTCGACTGGGGGATGGGCGAGTCACGGACCAGGATGCGGAAACCGTCCGTGTACTCCTCGATGTAGTCCAGCAGCGCGAACGCCGCCTGCTCGCACAGTTCACGGGGGTGACCCGCCGTCAGTGAACCGGTGACCATGTCCAGCAGACGCCGCATCTCGCGGTCGACCACCACTGCGTACAGGCCCTCCTTGCCGCCGAAATGCTCGTACACCACCGGCTTGGAGACCCCGGCCTTCGCCGCGATCTCCTCCACCGACGTGCCCTCGAAGCCCTTCGCCGCGAACAGGGTGCGGCCGATCTCCAGCAGCTGCTGGCGGCGCTCCGCACCGGTCATCCGGGTACGGCGCGCACGCCGCGGCTTGTCATTGCTGGGGGTGCTGCTGGAGTCGGTCGCCACGGCGCCCATCATGCCGCCTCGACGGACTCCGTCCCCTGCCGGGAGCCGCCTTCCACGGTGTTACGGCGCGAATCGATACGGGAGCGTGACGGCCACCGCACGTCGTACGCCCAGCCCAGCTGCTCGAACCAGCGGATCAGCCGGGCCGAGGAATCCAGCTGCCCGCGCTCGACCCCGTGCCGCGCGGACGTCGGGTCGGCGTGGTGCAGGTTGTGCCAGGACTCACCGCACGACAGAACCGCCAGCCACCACACGTTGCCCGAACGGTCCCGCGACTTGAACGGACGCTTGCCGACCGCGTGGCAGATCGAGTTGATCGACCACGTCACGTGGTGCAGCAGCGCCACCCGGACGAGCGACCCCCAGAAGAAGCCGGTGAACGCGCCCCACCAGGACATGGTGACCAGGCCGCCGATCAGTGCGGGCAGCGCCAGCGACAACGCCGTCCACAGGATGAACTGCCGGGAGATGGCCCGCAGCGTCCGGTCCTTGATCAGGTCCGGCGCGTACTTGTCCTGCGGCGTCTGCTCCTCGTCGAACATCCAGCCGATGTGCGCCCACCACAGGCCCTTCATCAGCGCCGGGACCGTCTCGCCGTACTTCCACGGCGAATGCGGGTCGCCCTCGTCGTCGGAGAACTTGTGGTGCTTGCGGTGATCGGCCACCCACCGCACCAGGGGGCCCTCCACCGCCATGGACCCCGCGATCGCCAACGCGATCTTCAGGGGCCGCTTCGCCTTGAACGAACCGTGCGTGAAGTGACGGTGGAAGCCGATGGTGATGCCGTGGCATCCGAGGAAGTAGAAGAAGACCAGCAGACCGAGGTCCAGCCAGCTCACTCCCCAGCCCCATGCCAGCGGCACCGCCGCCAGCAGCGCCAGGAACGGCACCGTGATGAAGAGCAGCAGCGTGATCTGCTCGATGGACCGCTTGCGCTCCCCGCCCAAGGTGGCGGAGGGCGCGGCGTCGTCGGACCGGGACTGCGTCGAGGCTTCGTCGAGCACGTCGGAACGTGAGGTCATACGTGTCCCCTGTGGGGTATGTGGACTGAGGGTGGTGCCGCGGCCGCCGGAAACGCACGACTTTCCTACGGTTCCGTAACCTACGGCAACGTAAGTATGGCAGTGCGTGGCCCGGCGGCAAGAGCCCGTGGGCCTGCGCGTCCGGGTCGACACCTATCCTGGAGATCGGTCGGACAGCGCGGTCCGCTCTGATTTCTTCCCGGACGCCCGGCCCGTAAGCGGCGCACGCCGCGCGGGACGCCGTCCGGGTTCCCTCCCAGAGAGCTTCAACACTGCAAGGAGCCGCACCTGTGAGCAGTGCCGACGACCAGACCACCACGACGAGCAGCGAGCTGCGCGCCGACATCCGCCGGCTGGGCGACCTCCTAGGAGAGACCCTGGTCCGCCAGGAGGGCCCGGAACTGCTCGACCTCGTCGAGAAGGTACGCCGACTCACCCGTGAGGACGGCGAGGCCGCCGCGGAACTGCTGCGGGGGACCGAACTGGAGACCGCGGCCAAGCTGGTCCGCGCCTTCTCCACCTACTTCCACCTGGCCAACGTCACCGAGCAGGTGCACCGCGGCCGCGAACTGCGCGCCCGCCGGGCCGCCGAGGGCGGCCTGCTCTCCCGCACCGCCGACCGGCTCAAGGACGCCGACCCCGAGCACCTGCGCGAGACCGTGCGCCACCTCAACGTGCGCCCCGTCTTCACCGCCCACCCCACCGAGGCCGCCCGCCGCTCCGTCCTCAACAAGCTCCGCCGGATCGCCGCCCTCCTCGACACCCCGGTCCTCGCCTCCGACCGGCGCCGCCTCGACACCCGGCTGGCCGAGAACATCGACCTCGTCTGGCAGACCGACGAACTGCGCGTCGTCCGCCCCGAGCCCGCCGACGAGGCCCGCAACGCCATCTACTACCTCGACGAACTCCACGCCGGCGCCGTCGGCGACGTCCTGGAGGACCTCACCGCCGAACTGGAGCGCGTCGGCGTCCACCTCCCCGACGACACCCGCCCCCTCACCTTCGGCACCTGGATCGGCGGCGACCGCGACGGCAACCCCAACGTCACCCCCCAGGTGACCTGGGACGTCCTCATCCTCCAGCACGAGCACGGCATCAACGACGCCCTGGAGATGATCGACGAGCTGCGCGGCTTCCTCTCCAACTCCATCCGCTACGCCGGCGCGACCGAGGAACTGCTCGCCTCCCTCCAGGCCGACCTCGACGCGCTCCCCGAGATCAGCCCCCGCTACAAGCGGCTCAACGCCGAGGAGCCCTACCGGCTCAAGGCCACCTGCATCCGCCAGAAGCTGGAGAACACCAAGCTCCGCCTCGCCAAGGGCACCACCCACGAGCCCGGCCGCGACTACCTCGGCACCGGCGAACTCCTCGCCGACCTGCGCATCATCCAGGCCTCCCTGCGCGAACACCGCGGCGGCCTCTTCGCCGACGGCCGTCTCGCCCGCACCATCCGCACCCTGGCCGCCTTCGGTCTCCAGCTCGCCACCATGGACGTACGCGAGCACGCCGACGCCCACCACCACGCCCTCGGCCAGCTGTTCGACCGGCTCGGCGAGGAATCGTGGCGGTACGCCGACATGCCCCGCGACTACCGCTCCAAGCTCCTCGCCAAGGAACTGCGCAGCAGAAGGCCGCTCGCCCCCACCCCGGCGCCCGTCGACGCCGCCGGCGAGAAGACCCTCGGCGTGTTCCGGACCGTCAAGCGGGCCCTGGAGGTCTTCGGCCCCGAGGTCGTCGAGTCCTACATCATCTCCATGTGCCAGGGCGCCGACGACGTCTTCGCCGCCGCCGTCCTCGCCCGCGAGGCCGGACTCATCGACCTGCACGCCGGCTGGGCGAAGATCGGCATCGTCCCCCTGCTGGAGACCACGGACGAGCTCAAGGCCGCCGACACCATCCTCGAGGACATGCTCGCCGACCCCTCCTACCGGCGCCTCGTCGCCCTGCGCGGTGACGTCCAGGAGGTCATGCTCGGCTACTCCGACTCCTCCAAGTTCGGCGGCATCACCACCAGCCAGTGGGAGATCCACCGCGCCCAGCGCCGCCTGCGCGACGTCGCCCACCGCTACGGCGTCCGCCTGCGCCTCTTCCACGGCCGCGGCGGCACCGTCGGCCGCGGCGGCGGCCCCACCCACGACGCCATCCTCGCCCAGCCCTGGGGCACCCTCGAAGGCGAGATCAAGGTCACCGAACAGGGCGAGGTCATCTCCGACAAGTACCTCATCCCGTCGCTGGCCAGGGAGAACCTGGAGCTGACCGTCGCGGCCACCCTCCAGGCGTCCGCCCTGCACACCGCCCCCCGCCAGTCCGACGAGGCACTCGCCCGCTGGGACGCCGCCATGGACGTCGTCTCCGACGCCGCCCACACGGCCTACCGGGGGCTCGTCGAGGACCCCGACCTGCCGACGTACTTCCTCGCCTCCACGCCCGTCGACCAGCTCGCCGAGCTGCACCTGGGCTCGCGGCCCTCCCGCCGCCCCGGCTCCGGCGTCTCGCTCGACGGACTGCGCGCCATCCCGTGGGTGTTCGGCTGGACCCAGTCCCGGCAGATCGTCCCCGGCTGGTACGGCGTCGGCTCCGGCCTCAAGGCCCTCCGCGAGGCCGGCCTCGACACCGTGCTCGACGAGATGCACCAGCAGTGGCACTTCTTCCGCAACTTCATCTCCAACGTGGAGATGACCCTCGCCAAGACCGACCTGCGCATCGCCCAGCACTACGTCGACACCCTCGTCCCCGACGAGCTCAAGCACGTCTTCGACGCCATCAAGGCCGAACACGAGCTGACCGTCGCCGAGGTCCTCCGGGTCACCGGCGAGAAGGAACTCCTGGACGCCGACCCGGTCCTCAAGCAGACGTTCAGCATCCGTGACGCCTACCTGGACCCGATCTCCTACCTCCAGGTCGCCCTCCTCAAGCGCCAGCGCGACGCCGCCGAGGCCGAGGAGCAGCCCGACCCGGTGCTCTCCCGCGCCCTGCTGCTCACCGTCAACGGCGTGGCGGCCGGCCTGCGCAACACCGGCTGACCACACGCAACGACAGGTGCCCCCGGCCGCGTACGGCCGGGGGCACCTGCACGTTTCGCACCGGCCTTGAACGGCCGGGGTGTCTGCGCGTCCTGCACCCGTCCCGCACGGCCGAAGCACGTGCGCGTCACCGGGTGTCCCGCAGAGTGGAGGGCCCGTGCGGCTCACACCACGAGGAAAGCCGCCGTGAGCAGCGCCCCGCCCGACAACGCCAGTACCCACGCCGCCCGGGTCCGCAGCAGCCCGCCCGCCACCACGACCGACGCGAGCAGCAGCGCACCGCCCAGCGGCACCCACGCGTAAAGAATCCCGGCAGGACCGGAACGGACCGCGTCCCCACCACCCGGCTTCAGCACCACCGCGTAGGTCCGGCCCTTCTCCACGGCCACCGAGTTCTCCAGCACCACCTTCGCCCGCGGCTGCGAACCCCGCGACACCGGCGTGTACGGCCCCGTGCACGTCCGCGCACCGCACCAGGTCACCGCGACCGTGCCGCGCTCGCGCCCCTTCGTCAGCATCGCGTGCTGCGCCGTCCCCCACGACGCCCACACACCCGCGATCAGGATCAGCGCGGTGACCGTGCCCATCGCCGCGAACCGCCCGAACCGCAGGGCGGAGGAGCCACCGGAGGAGCGGACCGCAGAAGACATGGCCGAGATCCTTGGCCATGACCTTGCGGTCGGTCAACCTCGGCAGGCATCCGCACCGGACAACTCCCCCGAAGCCCCCCCATCAGCACGTCACGAGTTGTACGTGCTCTGCGCCCGCACCAGACCCTCGATCACCAGACACTCCACCGCGTCCGCCGCCCGGTCCACGAAGTAGTCCAGCTCCTTGCGCTCCGACGACGAAAAATCCCTCAGCACGAAATCCGCCACCTGCATCCGCCCCGGCGGCCTGCCGATCCCGAACCGCACCCGGTGATAATCCCGCCCGAACGCCTGCGTCAACGACTTCAGCCCGTTGTGACCGTTGTCCCCGCCACCCAGCTTCAACCGCAACGTCCCGTAGTCGATGTCCAGCTCGTCATGAACCGCCACCACACGCTCCGCCGGCACCTTGTAGAACTCCCGCAGCGCGTTCACCGGCCCACCCGACAGATTCATGTACGACATCGGCTTCACCAGCACCACCCGCCGGCCCGCCGGCCCCGGAGGCCCGACCCGGCCCTCCACCACCTGAGCCTGCGCCTTCCCCGCCCGCTTGAACCGGCCGCCCATCCGCTCCGCCAGCAGATCCGCCACCATGAACCCCACATTGTGGCGGTTCATCGCATACCCGGGCCCCGGATTGCCCAGCCCCACCACCAGCCAGGGACCCGCCGCGCCCGCCGCATCCGTCACGCCCATGCCTCCTTCATACGCGTCGGCCGCTGCCCCGCACGGGAACAGCGGCCGACGAACGACGACTCGAGAAGACGATCAGGCCTCGGCGGCCTCTTCGCCCGCCTCCTCGGCACCCTCGGGCGTCTCCTCCGCCTGCGCGGCCAGCACCTGAAGGACCACCGCGTCCTCCTCGACGGCCAGCTTCACACCGCTCGGCAGCGTGATGTCCTTGGCGAGGACCGAGGCACCGGCCTCCAGACCCTCCACGGACACGGTCACGCTCTCCGGAATGTGCGTGGCCTCGGCCTCGACCGGCAGCGCCGACAGCACGTGCTCCAGCAGGTTGCCACCCGGAGCCAGCTCACCCTCGGCCTGCACCGGGATCTCGACCTGGACCGTCTCGCCGCGCTGCACCAGCTGCAGGTCCACGTGCTCCAGGAAACCCTTCAGCGGGTCACGCTGCACGGCCTTCGGGATCGCCAGCTCGTTCGACTTGCCGTCGATGTCCAGAGCGATCAGCACGTTCGGCGTACGCAGCGCCATCAGCAGCTCGTGGCCCGGGAAGGTCAGGTGCAGCGGGTCCGAACCGTGCCCGTACAGCACACCCGGAACCTTGTTGTCACGACGGATACGGCGCGCGGCACCCTTACCGAACTCGGTGCGCGTCGCGGCGGTGATCTTCACCTCGGACATGGTCACTCCTCGAAGTCAGAAACGGACGTGGTCACCCGGCCACGAACGGCCTGCTACGAAGAGCGCGTCGATAACGGACCGCCGTACACGCTCCCATGAAGCGGTACGGCCTCCCTCGCCGAGCAACTTCAGCAGTCTACTCGGACCAGGAGGCCGCACCCAAAACGATCACCGGGACCCGTACGGTACCCGACCGCGGAACGACTGCAGAACCCTTACTGCACGTCCGCCACGCGCCTACTGCTCATCGAACAGGCTCGTCACCGAACCGTCCTCGAACACCTCACGCGCCGCACGCGCGATCGTCGGCGCAATCGACAGCACCTTGATCTTGTCCAGCGTCTCGCTCAGCTCACCCGGCGTCGGCAGCGTGTTGGTGAACACGAACTCACTCACCCGCGAGTTCTTCAGACGATCCGCCGCCGGACCCGACAGCACACCGTGCGTCGCCGTCACGATGACATCCTCCGCACCATGCGCGTACAACGCGTCCGCCGCCGCACAGATCGTGCCACCCGTGTCGATCATGTCGTCCACCAGCACACACACGCGGCCCTTCACCTCACCGACCACCTCATGCACGGTGACCTGGTTCGCCACGTCCTTGTCCCGCCGCTTGTGCACGATCGCCAACGGCGCACCCAACCGGTCGCACCAACGGTCCGCCACCCGCACACGGCCCGCGTCCGGAGACACCACCGTCAGCTTCGAACGGTCCACCTTCGCACCCACGTAATCCGCCAGCAGCGGCAGCGCGAACAGATGATCCACAGGACCGTCGAAGAAACCCTGAATCTGATCCGTGTGCAGATCCACCGCCAACAGCCGCGTCGCACCCGCCGTCTTCATCAGATCCGCGATCAGACGCGCCGAAATCGGTTCACGACCCCGGTGCTTCTTGTCCTGCCGCGCGTAACCGTAGAACGGCACGATGACCGTGATGGACCTGGCCGACGCACGCTTCAGCGCATCGATCATGATCAACTGCTCCATGATCCACTTATTGATCGGAGCGGTGTGGCTCTGAATCAGGAAACAGTCGGCACCACGAGCCGACTCCTGATACCGCACATAGATCTCGCCATTGGCGAAGTCGAAGGCCTTCGTCGGGACAACCCCGACACCCAGCTGGTGGGCGACCTCCTCGGCAAGCTCGGGGTGTGCGCGGCCGGAGAAGAGCATCATCTTCTTCTCGCCGGTCGTCTTGATCCCGGTCACAGCACGTTCTCCTCAGAGGTGTCGCAGCAGGTGGGGGTGCAGATGTGCACTTATCACGGTACGCGGTGTTCGCAGCGGCCGAATCCCCTCACCCCTCCTCGACCGCCCCCCGGGACGCCGCCTCGGCCGCCTTCGCCGCAGCACTCCCCGGACGCTTACGAGCCACCCAACCCTCGATATTCCGCTGCTGACCACGGGCCACAGCCAGCGAACCCGGCGGCACATCCTTCGTGATCACCGAGCCGGCAGCCGTATAAGCACCGTCCCCGACCGTGACAGGCGCCACAAACATGTTGTCCGAACCCGTCTTGCAATGCGAGCCCACCGTCGTGTGGTGCTTGTGCTCCCCGTCATAGTTGACGAACACACTCGCCGCACCGATGTTCGAGAACGCGCCGATCGTGGCATCCCCCACATACGACAGATGCGGAACCTTCGTCCCCTCACCGATCGACGCGTTCTTCGTCTCCACATACGTACCGATCTTGCCCTTACGGCCCAACCGCGTCCCCGGACGCAGATACGCATACGGCCCCACCGACGCCTCCGGACCCACATCGGCACCCACCGCCACCGTGTTGTCCACCCGCGCACCCGCACCCACCCGCGTATCCGTCAACCGCGCGTTCGGACCCACCTCACAGCCCTCCGCGAGATGCGTCGCACCGTGCAACTGCGTACCGGGGTGAATCACGACGTCCCGCTCGAACGTCACCGTCGCATCCACCCACGTCGTGGCGGGATCGACCACGGTCACCCCGGACAACATCGCCGCCGTCAGCAGCCGGTCGTTCAGAATCCGCCGCGCCTCGGACAACTGCACACGGTTGTTGATCCCCGCGATCTCCCGGTGATCACCCGCCACCGACGCACCCACCCGGTGCCCCGCCTCACGCAGAATCCCGAGCACATCCGTCAGGTACTCCTCACCCTGACTGTTGTCCGTACGCACCTTCTTCAACGCATCCGCCAGCAGAGCGCCGTCGAACGCGAACACACCCGAGTTGATCTCCCGGATCTCCCGCTGCGTCTCGGAGGCGTCCTTGTGCTCCACGATCGCGGTGACGGCACCGGTGTCGTCCCGCACGATCCGCCCGTAACCCGTCGCATCCGGCACCTCCGCCGTCAGCACGGTCACCGCGTTGCCGTCGGCGGTGTGGGTCGCGGACAGCTGCCGCAACGTCTCACCCGTCAGCAGCGGAGTGTCACCGCACACCACCACCACGGTCCCGTCCACGGAACCGCCCAGCTCCTCCAGCCCCATCCGCACGGCATGCCCCGTGCCGTTCTGCTCCTCCTGCACCGCGGTGCGGACGGCGGGGGAGACCTCGGCGAGGTGCGCGGTCACCTGCTCGCGGGCGTGACCCACGACGACGACCAGGTTCTCCGGGTCGAGTTCACCGGCGGCGGTGAGGACGTGGCCCACCAGGGAACGGCCACAGATGTCGTGCAGGACCTTCGGTGTGGCCGACTTCATACGGGTGCCCTCACCCGCTGCGAGTACGACGACGGCTGCCGGGCGAATGGCGCTCACGGGATGCCCTTCGGCTGTGATGGGGAGGGGGTGACATCCGCAGGATACCGGGGTGGGGGTGGGGGGACATGAGTGCGGGCCCTGACGTGGATGTCAGGGCCCGGACGCGACAGCTCCCCCATCAGGATTTGAACCTGAACTTAAGGGACCAAAACCCTCAGTGCTGCCTGATTACACCATGGGGGATGAAACTCGACTAAACCGGACATTCGGTCAGGTTGCCGAGTCGGCACCCAACACTATGCCGTACCAAGAGCCTTCGATGCGACGGTACAGGTCGGCGCCCTTCAGGACTTTGATCACCAGGCATCCCCGGTAGGACGCACCCACGTTCTTCCGCACCGTCTTGGGGTTGTGCCGCTTGAGCGTCGTCTTGTTGAACGCGCTGCGGTCGGACGACGTTCTCCCGGCGGTCGTACGGCTTGTCCTTGCCTCCTTCCGCCCAGTACAAGCCGACGCCCACGAGGAACAGCTCACGGGCCGACAGGTCGCCGATCGCCTGCTTGGCCGCCTCCTCGGTGCGCTGCCGCTCCTCGTCGCGGACGCGCAGCTTCGCTTCCCGGCCCCGACGTGGGCTCGGTCCCGCGCGTCGCGGTGCCACCGCCTGTTCGCGCAGGCTCTCGAAGTCGGCGTATGTGCCGGGTGCATGTGTCACACGCATACCGTCCGGCCGGAATGGTGTGTTCCCCTCTCGAACGGTGTCCGATTCAGCAGTGCGAGGGATTTCGGGCCGTACCGCGTCCGATCGGTCACCGTGTGTGGTGTGGGTCGGACGTGGAAACTCGCCGGATAACGGGTGGGGGCCGCCCGTAGGCTGGAGGCATGACCACGACGGGGGAAGACCATGTGACGGCCCGGGGCGGGCCGTGGTGGTGGGACAGGCGCCGCAGTGCGGTGTTCGATGTCGGGCTCGCGGTGGTGTCCGCGCTGGAGTGTGCGCTGGAGGGGATCCCGTTCGCGTGGGAGGCGGGGATCCCGGTGGCCGTGGGGGTGGTGTTCGGCCTGCTGGCGGGGTCGGTGCTGCTGGTGCGGCGGAAGTGGCCGATCGCGGTGGTGCTGGTGGCGATCGCGGTGACGCCGGCGTCGATGGGTCTGTTGATGGGTGTGGTCGGCCTGTATTCGCTGGCCGCGTCGGATCTGCCGCGGCGGATCATCGGTTCGCTGGCGGGGATGCAGTCGCTGGGTGTGCTGATCGTGATGTTCGTGCGGTTGCGGCAGGACGCGGCGCGGGGCGATCTGGATGTCGGGGACTGGATCGTGCCGTTCGCGTCGATCACGATGGCGTTGGGGGTGACGGCGCCGCCGTTGTTGCTGGGGCTGTATGTGGGGGCGCGCCGGCGGTTGATGGAGAGCTTGCGGGAGCGGGCGGACAGTCTGGAGCGGGAGCTGCAGTTGCTCGCGGAGCGGGCGGAGGAGCGTGCGGAGTGGGCGCGGGGTGAGGAGCGGACGCGGATCGCGCGTGAGATGCATGACGTGGTGGCGCATCGGGTGAGTCTGATGGTGGTGCATGCGGCGGCGTTGCAGGCGGTGGCGCGGAAGGATCCGGAGAAGGCGGTGAGGAATGCCGCGTTGGTGGGGGACATGGGGCGGCAGGCGTTGACGGAGTTGCGGGAGATGCTCGGGGTGCTGCGTTCGGGTGGGGACGGGGCGTTGCGGCGGGAGCGGGCGTCGGTGCCGTTGGCGGCGGTGGGGGCGGCTGCGGCGGCTGCGGCGTCGCGGGCGGTGGATGAGGCTGCGGGGGCGGGTGAGGGGCCGTGTCTGTCGGAGATCGATGAGTTGGTGGGGCAGTCGGCGGCTGCGGGGATGGTGGTGGATCTGTCGGTGGAGGGGGAGGTTCGTGCGTATGCGCCGGAGGTGGAGTCGACGGCGTATCGGGTGGTGCAGGAGGCGTTGACGAACGTCCATAAGCATGCGGCGGGTGCGAAGACGTATGTGCGTCTGGCGCATCGGGTGTCGGAGATCGCGATGCAGGTGGAGAACGAGCCGCCGTCGGGGGCGGTGTCGTCGGCTCGGTTGCCGTCGGGTGGGAATGGTCTGGTGGGGATGAAGGAGCGGGTGTCGGCGCTGGGTGGGGTGTTTGTGTCGGGGCCGACGGATGCGGGGGGTTTTCGGGTGTCGGCGGTGATTCCGGCGTCGTAGGCCGGGGGTGCGGTGGGGTCAGCCGGCGGTGAGGCGTGCGGGTTGGATGCCGGTGATGAGTGTGGTGAGGCCGTGGTCGATGGTGGGGCCGAGGTACCAGTCGCCGGTGTGGTCGAGGGCGTAGACGCGGCCTTGGGTGTCGATGGCGAGCAGGGTCTGGGTGTCGGTTTCGGCGCCGAGGGGGGAGACCTCGGTGTCGAGGGCGCGGCCGAGGTCGCCGAGGGTGCGGGCGAGGTGGAGGCCGTGGAGGGGGTCGAGGTGGAGGGTTGCGGGGGCGACTTGGCGGCCGGGGCCTGCGGGGGTGATGTGGAGGCCGCCGAATTCGGCCCAGGCTTCCACGGCTGCGGGGAAGACGGTGTGGCGGTGTCCTGCGGGTGAGGTGTGGTCGCGGAGGGTGTCGGCCCAGATTTCGGCTTGTTTGATGTCCCAGTGTCCGGGTTGCCATCCGGCGGTGCGGAGGGCGGCGTCGACGGGGACGGCGAAGCGGGTGGTGGAGGTGCGGTCGGTGTGCATCTGCTCTTCGTTCGTCGAGGTCGTGTGGTGGTGCGGGGTGGTTCAGCCGTCGGTGGTGGCGGCGGGGTCGACCATGCGGACGCCGAAGTGGGCGGTGAGGGCGGTGCAGGCGCGGCAGGGGGTGGCGTAGGCGCCGTGGAGGGGGTCTCCGTCCTCGCGGATGCGGCGGGTGGTGAGCTTTGCTTGTTTGAGGGCTTTGCGTGCTTCGCCGTTGGTCATGGGTTTTCGTGCGGCGCGTTTGCTGCGGGCGGCGTCGGCGGTGGTGATGTGCCGGGAGATGAGGATGGTTTCGGCGCAGCGGCCGGTGAAGCGGTCGCGTTGGTCGCTGGTGAGGGTGTCGAGGAAGTCCTGGACGAGGGGGTGGAGGGCGGGGGGTGTGTCGCCGCGGGCGGCGGTGCCGGTGAGGGTTTCGCCGCGGACGGAGAGGGCGGCGGCGATGGTGGGGAGGATGCCGTCGCGGCGGTGGTGGAGGGTGGGGGTGGGGGTGGTGTCGGTGGTGCTCCAGCCGATGCGGGGGTCGCCGGAGCGGGGGTCGCCGGATGGGCCGGTGTGCGTCCCCGTCTGCGTCATGTTCATGATCGTCTTCCCCTCCCGAGCATCCCCCCGGAGGTCACAGAGTGCCAAATGGGCGGGCTGATGGGGAAGCTGGGGCGGGGTGACACGCCCGGTTTGGGCGGGCTGTCACGGGAGGGTGACGGCTGGTCACGGAAGCGGAAGGGTGGGTGACCGGTGCCGGTGACCGGCCGGGGTGTACCGCATAGGCTGTCGGCACCGCGATTCACGCGGTGTTCCGCACGGTTGTGCGTGCGGGCGCCGTGGGGGTCGTGGCGGTACGTAGTCGAGACAGACGTGACAGTCGAATACGTTCCGTAACGGTCCGAAGGTGGGCGGTGCGGGGCGTACGGAATGCCGCAGGGGGCAACCGCCATGACGACAGGTCGGCTCGGGCTGGGGGATCCTCCCGGCCGCCAGGCCGGGGGACAAGCCGCGCCGCCGAACGCGGCCTATGCCGGGCAGGTCGTGCACTTCCCGGATCCGGTGCGTGCGGCCCGTCACCCGAGAGGGGTACGGGTGGACGAGCGTGGTTACCCCGACTTCTCGCCCTATGCGCGTGCGGCTGTGGAGATCGCGGAGCCGCCGGAGGGTTTCGGTGTCGACGAGCTGCGTCTGACCGACTACGTGTCGGCGAACGCGGCGTTGGCGGCGACCGGTCACGCGTTGTGGGACACGGTGCCGGCGGTGGCGACGCCGCACGGCTGGACGTGGCATCACGTGGCGGGTTCGCGGCGTCTTGAGCTGGTGCCGGTCGAGGTGAAGGCGCTGTTGCGGCATCACGGTGGTGTGGCGACGTCGGCGGTGGACCACGGCAAGCGGGGGACGCGGCCGTTGCAGGAGACGCGGCCGGCGCATTTCGGGCTGCCGAGGTCGGGTGCGGCGGTGTCGGAGTCGCAGGTCCTCGGCGTGGAGGAGGATCTGGGTTACCGGCTGCCGGGCGCGTACCGGTCGTTCCTGAAGGCGGCGGGTGGTTGTGCGCCGGTGGGTACGGCGTTGGACGCCGAGCTGGGGCTGCTGGTGGACCAGCCGTTCTTCACGGTGCGGGACGAGGCGGCGGTCAATGACCTCGTGTACGTGAACAAGTGTCTGCGTGACCATCTCACCAAGGACTATCTGTGCGTGGCGTTCGTGCAGGGCGGTCTGCTGGCGGTGAAGGTGCGGGGCGAGCGGCAGGGTTCGGTGTGGTTCTGCGCGTACGACGATGTGCGGGACGTGGATCCGTCGTGGCCGCCGGCCGAGCGGGTGGAGCGGCTGTTGCTGGCGTGCGGTGATGACTTCGACGCGTTCTTGTCGCGGCTGGCGGGGTCTCCGCCGGAGTTGGAGACGGTGGCGAATCTGATGGTGGACGGCGGGTTCGCGCGTGTCGTTCCGGTTTCTTCCGCGGGGGAGTGAGCTTCGGCGATGGTGACGTTCGCGCAGGCGCAGGAGCGCGCCGAGGAGTGGGTCAACGGGGATGTTCCGTCGTACCAGCATCGTGAGGTGCGGGTACGGGAGTTCGGCCTGGGGTTCGTGGTGTGGGCGGAGGACCGTGCGGACGGGCCTCGTTCGGACGGTGGTGCGCAGCGGCTGGTGATCGCCCGGGACAGTGGTGAGGCGACGTTGTGGCCCGCGCTGCCGGTGGGTGAGGTGATCCGCCGGTACGAGGAGGAGTACGGCCGTGATGCGGAGCTGTCGGCGGCGGAGCCGGCGCCTGCGGCGCGGGTGGATCTGAATCAGACGTCGTTCCTGTTGAGTCCGCCGGAGTGGCTGCAGGAGGCGGCGGACCGGCTGGGGATTCCGGACCGGCGCGGGGAGAGTGCGGGGGGTGCCTCGGGGGCCGGTGCGGTTCCGGGGCAGGGTGCGGGTCCGGCCGCGGCTTCCGCTGCTGCGGGGCCTGCTCCGGCTCCGGCTGCCGGTCCTGGTCCGCAGGATGCGTCCGCGGGGAGCGGGGCCGCGTGGCCCGCCGCCGGTGGGGGCGGTTCCCAGGCGGGTGCGGGTGCGCCTGCCGGGGCGACTCCGTGGGCGGGTACGGACACCAATGCCGATGCCGGTGACGATCGTTCGGTTCCGTTGCCGGAGACGGTGTTCGCGCCGCAGCTGAGCGAGTCGGGTGACGACACGCCGCCGCCCGCGCCGCCGGCGACGGCCGAGGCGCGGACCGCGTTGATGTCGGGCGGCAGTCAGCTCCCTCCGACGGCTCTCGCGCCGGCGGTTCCGGAGCCCGGTGCGCGGCAGGAGACGCCGCCGCCGTCGTCGCCCGCGCCGTACGGCCAGGGGCAGGGTGGTGCGCACGGTACGCCCGCGCCGGGTACGCCCGCGCCGGAGGTGCCGGCGCCTCCGCCGCCCGGTCCGGCTGCGGCGCCCGAGCGGCCGCTCGCGCCGAACGCGGGTGACATCGCCGACGCCGCGACCAGCAAGGCGACCCCGCCGCCGCGTCGTGGCTCGGGTGCGGCGACGCCGCCTCCTCCGGGTGCCCCGGGTACGCCGGGTGCGCGTCCGGGCGGCACGCCCGCGCCTGCGTCCGGTCCGGCGGGCGGGTATGTGCCGACGCAGCTGGTGTCGTCGCTCGGCGGGCCGCAGGGTGCCGGTGGTCCGACGCCGCCTCCGCCCGGGCCGCCGAACGCGCCCGGCGGTACGCCGCCCGGTGGTGTCCACCATGCCGCGACGATGTTCGCCGACCCGGCCGCGGGCGGCCCCGGCGCCCCCGCGCCTCCGGGGCCTCCTGGCGCTCCGGGCACGCCCGCGCCTCCCGGCCCGCCCGGCGCTCCCGGCACGCCCGCGCCTCCTGGGCCCCCCGGCGCTCCCCAGCCGCCCGGTGCGCCCGGTGCGCCCGGTACCGGAGGAGGCGGCCGTCCGCCGGTGCATCACGCGGAGACCGTGCTGGCCGCGCCCCCGGTGGGCGGTCCCGGTACGCCGCCGCCCCCGGCTCCCCCCGGTGTGCCCGGCGGTGCCCCCCCGATGCCGCCGCCCGGCGCCGTGCCGCCGGGTACGCCTCCGCCCGGTGTTCCGGGTCCGGGGCAGCCGCCGGCGTACGGTTACCCGCCGCAGCCGGCCGGGCAGCCGACGGTCGGCCCCGGTTACCAGGCGGTGCTGCGCTACCGCGCGCAGGACGGTTCCGAGCAGCAGCTGATCCGGCGTTCGGCGCCGGGCACGCCGCATCCGGAGTGGCAGATCTTCCATGAGCTGCGGGCCATGAACGTGCCGCCGGACCAGGTGCTGGAGCTGCACACCGAGCTGGAGTCGTGCGAGCTGCCGGGTGCGTACTGTGCGCGGATGATCCGGGAGCAGTGGCCGCAGGCGCGGATCACGAGCATCGCCCCCTACGGCACGGATCACGCCAGCCGGCAGCAGGGGATGCAGCAACTGCTGGCGCACCAGGGTGAGTTGCATCAGGTCGCGGACGGTCCGGCGCGTCCGGCGCCCGTCCGCGCGCCGGTTCCGCCGGTGCAGCCGGCGCCGCCGGTTCCGCCGGAGGCCGTCGCGCAGGAGCTGGCGGGGGCGTTCGGGCCGGGGGTGTTCCGGTTCGAGCAGGCGGCGGTGTCCCGGCAGGGCGTGCCGCCGGTGGTGGCGCACACGCTGGTGGCGGCGGGGCTGCCGATGGACATGGGCCCGTTCTTCTGGGCGCAGGCGCAGCCGGGCCGTCCGGTGCCGACGCTGGCGGAGCTGGCCGCGGAGCGGGGTGTGCAGGCGGCCCCGGACGCGGGCTCGTACCTGGTGATGGGCAGCGACTTCGGCAAGGCGATCTGTGTGCAGTACGGCACGGCGAACATCGTCGCGGTGCCGGTGGAGGCGGGGCCGGGCGGTGTGTCCGTTCCGCCGCAGTTCGTGAACACCGGTCTGCCGGAGTTCGCGCGCTGTCTGGCGCTGCTGGGGCGGATGTGGCGGCTGCGGTTCGGGCTGAATCAGGAGCAGGCGGGCCGCTGGACCGTCGACTTCCAGGCGCAGTTGGCCGCGCTGGACCCGGCGGCGCTGGGTTCGCCGGAGAGCTGGTGGTCGGTGCTGCTGGAGCAGATGTGGGACGGGCTGCTGTGATGCGGCGGCGCTGATGCGTGTGTGACGCGAGGAGCCGGGCCCGGTCGTGGAGGCGACCGGGCCCGGCTTTTGCGTGCCTGCTCCGCGGAGTGTCGCGTTATGAACACTTCCGTGTGATCCATCAAGATGTGCGCGATTCATCCCATTTCGCACTCGGTCGTCGTGGTGGGCTTCGTGTCCGTCGGTGGAGAGGGGTTCCAGGGTGAGCAGCGCATCGGTGTCGTCGCAGGGCTTCGAGGTGGTGCGGGGGCGTGGCTACCGTCCCTTGCAGGTGATCGCATACGTCGAGGCACTCTCGGAGGACCGTGACGCCGCCTGGGAGCGGGCGGCGCGGCTCACGGTGCTGGCCAGGGAGATGGAGGAGGAGCTGGAGCTGCTGCGCGCGCGGGTGGCGGCGCTTCCCGAGCAGACGTACGAATCGCTGGGGGAGAGCGCGCGGCGGCTGTTCGAGCTGGCCCGGGAGGAGGCGACGGCCGTACGGGAGGCGGCCCGGCAGCATGCGCGGGACGTGACGGATCTGGCGCGGGACGACGCGGACGGTGTGCGGGAGGCGGCGCGGGCGTGCGCGGACCGGGTGCGTGCGGCGGCGGACGAGCATGCCCGTGAGCGGCTGCTCGCGGCCCGCGCGGAGGCCGACGAGATCCGCATCGAGGCCCGGCTGGAGGTGAAGGAGCAGCGCGGGCGGACGCTGGCGGCGCTGCGGGAGATGCGGGAGCGCACGTCCGGGATGCTTGCGGAGGGGGCGCGGGACCAGGCGGAACGGCTGGACGAGGTGGAGCGGGAGGAGGCCGGACGGGTGGCCGCGCTGGACGCCCGTCAGGCGGAGGCGGAGGCCCGGGCGCGGAGTGCGGTGGCCGAGGCGCAGCAGGCGTTCGCCGACGCGGAGGAGTCGGCCCGCCGCCGCGCGGAGGAGGCGCAGGAGCGTGCGGCGGAGGTGCTCGCCGAGGCGCACGCCCGCGCGGAGGGCATCGCGCGGGAGACGGAGCGGGTGCTGCGCGACCACGCCGACCGGCGGGAGGACGTGCAGACGCACATGGACCACGTGTGCGCCAGTCTCAGCGCGCTGACGGGGCGGGTCGTGGAGTAGGGGAGAGAGAGGGGTTCTCACATCCTTCTGCGTGCCGCCCCGGCGAGGATCCACCCCTCCACGGCCTCGTACTGACGTCGCTGTTCCTCCGCGTGCCTCCGGCCGGAGGCCACGGTGCCGAGCCAGCCGCAGAGGAAGCCGAGGGGGATGGAGAGCAGGCCGGTGGTGGTGAACGGGAACCAGTTGAAGTCGGCGTCGGGGAAGGCGGATACGGGCGATCCGGAGACCAGGTTGGTGCCCGGCATCAGCAGCAGCACGGACAGCGAGCCGCCGATGAGGGTGGCGAGCAGGCCTGTGCGGGTGTAGCGGCGCCAGAAGAGGCTGTAGACGAGGGCGGGGGCGATGGCGGAGGCGCCGAGGCAGAAGGACAGGGTGACCAGGGGCTGCAGGCTGTGGTGCTGCACCAGGGTGGCCAGCAGGATCGCGGGGACGCCCACGGCGAGTGCGGAGAGGCGGGCCAGGATCATCTCGTGGCGCGGTGACATCTCCTGGACGCGGGCGGCGAAGACGTCGTGGGCGAGGGAGTTGGCGCAGGCGAGGATCATGCCGGCGACGGAGGCGAGGACGGTGAGGAAGATCGCCGTGGTGACGGTGGTGAGGAGGAAGGTCTCCGCCGCGGACACCTCCGGGCCGAACGCGGCCTGTGAGCCGAGCAGGTAGGCGGTGTTGCCCCGGGGGTCGGCCCGGGCGACGGCGGCCCGTCCGGCCAGGGCGGTGGCGCCGAAGCCGATGACGGTGATGACGAGGACGAACAGGGCCACGGCGGACACCGCCCAGGACATCGAGCGGCGCACCTGGCGTGCGCCGGAGGCGGTGTACATGCGCATGGTGACGTGGGGGAGGCAGGCGCCGCCGAGGACGACCGTCAGATGCGAGGTGATCATGTCCCAGCCGGGGCCGGCGCCTCCGGTGAACTGCAGGCCCGGGGCGAGGAACGCGTCGCCGACGCCGCTGCCCGCGGCGGCCGCGTCGAAGAGGGCGCCCGGGTTCCAGTCGAAGCGGTGCAGGACGAGGGCGGCGACGACGATGCCGGAGCCGAGCAGCAGCACGATCTTCAGGATCTGGATGAGGGCGGTGCCCTTCATGCCGCCGATCGCCGCGTAACTGATCATCAGGGCGCCCACGCCGACGATGCAGCCGGTCTGCAGGGACTCGCCGGAGAAGCCGAGGATGAACCCCATGAGCTGCCCGGTTCCGGCGAGTTGGACCAGCATCAGCGGCAGCAGCGCTGCGAGGGTGACGGCGCTGGCGGCGATCCGTATCCCGCGTTCCTGCGGCATACGGCGGGCCAGCGCGTCGCCCATGGTGAACCGGCCCGCGTTGCGCAGGGGTTCGGCCAGCAGGAACATCAGCAGCATCAGGGACAGGGCGGTGGACAGGGCGAGCACGATCCCGTCGTAGCCGAAGAGGGCGATGACACCGCCGGTGCCGAGGACGGTGGCGGCGGAGATGTAGTCACCGGCGATGGCCGCCGTTGCGCATGGGGGAGAGGGAGCCGTAACCGGTGTAGAACTCGTCGAGGTCGTCGCGGTCGGGGCCGGTCATCACGCACAGCAGGAGGGTGACGGTGGCGACGGCGGAGAAGCCGACGAGGGCCATGGCCTGGGTGTCGCCGCCGAATTCGGGGTTCATCGTGTCGCCTCCCGCTTGGCGTCCAGCGCGCTCTGACGGCGGATGAGGTCCGCGAGGGGGTCGACGCGGCGGCGGGCGGTGCTCTCGTACAGGGCGATGGCCAGCCAGGTGACGGGCACCTGGAGCACGGCGAGGAGCAGCCCGGTGGGTACGCCGTCGGTGACGGTGCCGGTCATGAAGTCCGGTGCGAACGCCGACAGGACGAGGAAGAGGACGAAGTATCCGAGTGCGGTGAGGGTGGCGGCACGGCGCTGCCAGCGGTAGGCGCTGCGCAGCCGGCGCAGGTCGGAGTGGTGTCCGAGCGGGGCGTGCTGGGGAGCCCGCCTCGGCTCGGGGGCGGGCGGGGCCGCCGGGGGCAGCCAGGGGTAGGTGGCGTAGGAGGGGGAGGCGGCGTACGAGGGCCGGGGGTGGGGGGCCCGGTGGGGGTGGGGGCGCTGGTACGGGTCGGTGGGCATCCCGTTCTCCTTGCGTGGCTCGGATCCGTGCGGGGACGGCAGGGAGGGGGGTGGGGGGAGCGGAGACCGCACGCTACTCGCGCGTACGGGGGTGCGCTGCGTTTTGGCCGAACTGAGTGGTCGGTATGCGCTTACCGCTCGGTTCCCGGGGCTGACCTGGGGTGTTACCCGGATTAACTCAGACTTTTGCGCCACGAAGTCCCGTCGTCGGGACCCGACTTGACCCTGACGCGACGGGAGGGTGGAGCCTCGGACACGCCGGCGGGACGGAGCTTCGGATACGTCAGGCAGGTTGGAGATTCGGATGCACCGACAGGAGGACCCGACCCCGAGACGGACTCCCCCCGTCGGCGGAAGCCCTTAGGGGTACCTCCGTACTACGGCTCGGGGAGGGTTCGTACCGGCGGAGGACGAGACGGGGCGGGAGCCGTCCTTAACCTGGCTTTACGCCGCCGGGGGGTGGTGAAGCACAGCAACGGGGGTGGGGTTTTCCCCAGGGAAAGACTGCGCTGAACACCAGCGCGCCCGACCCCCTCCCACCGCGAGACTGAAGCACATCGCACGAACGGGCACCGAACGGCCGCCGGACGACACGGGGGTCGCCGGGGCGCCGCACTCACTTTGCTGACCGACATAGGAGACTTACCGTGACATCGGCTGTGACCATTCCCGGGCACGGGGGCGATTCAGAGGGTGCGGCGCGAAGCGCCTCGTTGAGGGGTGGCGGCCGGGCGGCGGGCGGGAGGACGGCCGTTGCCGCGCGGGCGCGGCAGGTCGTGAAGGCGTACGGGTCCGGTGAGACCCGTGTCGTCGCCCTCGACCACGTCGACGTGGACATCGCCCGCGGCCGGTTCACCGCGATCATGGGCCCCTCGGGGTCCGGCAAGTCCACCCTGATGCACTGCCTCGCCGGGCTCGACACCGTCACCAGCGGTCAGATCTACCTGGACGAGACCGAGATCACCGGCCTGAAGGACAAGAAGCTCACGCGGCTGCGCCGGGACCGCATCGGGTTCATCTTCCAGGCGTTCAACCTGCTGCCGACGCTGAACGCGATCGAGAACATCACGCTGCCCATGGACATCGCCGGCCGCAGGCCCGACAAGGCATGGCTGGACCGGGTCGTGGAGACCGTCGGGCTCGCGGGACGGCTCAAGCACCGGCCCACCCAGCTCTCCGGCGGCCAGCAGCAGCGCGTCGCGGTGGCACGGGCACTGGCCGCCCGGCCGGAGATCATCTTCGGTGACGAGCCGACCGGAAACCTCGACTCCCGCGCGGGCGCCGAAGTCCTCGGCTTCCTGCGCCGCTCGGTCGACGAGCTGGGCCAGACCATCGTGATGGTCACCCACGACCCGGTCGCCGCCTCCTACGCGGACCGTGTGCTGTACCTCGCCGACGGCCGCATCGTCGACGAGATGCACCAGCCCACCGCCGAGCAGGTCCTGGACCGCATGAAGGACTTCGACGCCCGGGGGCGCACGTCATGACCGTGCTCAAGACCTCGATGCGCAACTTCTTCGCGCACAAGGGACGCATGGCGCTGTCGGCGATCGCGGTGCTGCTGTCGGTGGCGTTCGTGTGCGGGACCCTGGTGTTCACGGACACCATGAACACCACGTTCGACAAGCTGTTCGCGGCCACCTCCTCGGACGTCACCGTCAGCCACAAGGACGCCTCCGACAGCGGTGAGACGACCTCCGGCAACGGCAAGCCGCCGGTGATACCGGCCACCGTGCTCGACGAGGTCAAGGCCGCCGAGGGCGTGCAGTCGGCCGAGGGCACGGTGTTCTCCACCTCGGTGAGCGTCGTCGACGGCGACAAGGACAGCCTCTCGCCGAACAGCGGCGGCCCGACCATCGTCGGCAGCTGGAACGCCAACGACGCCCGCACCATGGAGATCACCTCCGGTGCCGCGCCCGAGGGCGCCGACCAGATCATGGTCGACGCCGACACCGCCGACAAGCACGACCTGAAGCTCGGTGACGAGATCGGAGTCATCAGCGCGGTCGGCACGCACACCGCGAAGATCTCCGGCATCGCCGACTTCACCGTCACCAACCCCGGTGCCGCGATCTTCTACATGGACACCGAGACCGCCCAGCGGACCCTGGTCGGCGAGCGCGGCGTCTACACCAACGTCAACGTCACGGCCGCGGCCGGCGTCAGCGACGAACAGCTGAAGAAGAACGTCACGGCCGAACTCGGCGGCGGCTACAAGGTGCTGACCGCCGAGGAGACCGCGGAGGCCAACCAGAAGAGCGTCGGCGAGTTCATGAACGTCATGAAGTACGCCATGCTCGGCTTCGCCGGGATCGCCTTCCTCGTCGGCATCTTCCTGATCATCAACACCTTCTCCATGCTGGTCGCCCAGCGCACCCGGGAGATCGGCCTGATGCGGGCGATCGGCTCGTCCCGCAAGCAGGTCAACCGCTCGGTGCTGGTCGAAGCCCTGCTGCTCGGGGTGATCGGCTCGGTCCTCGGAGTCGGCGCGGGCGTCGGCCTCGCGGTCGGCCTGATGAAGCTCATGGGCCAGATGGGCATGGAGCTGTCCACCGACGACCTCACGGTCGCCTGGACCACCCCCGCGCTCGGCCTGCTCCTCGGTGTCGTCGTCACCGTGCTCGCCGCCTACCTGCCCGCCCGACGCGCCGGGAAGATCTCCCCGATGGCCGCGCTGCGCGACGCCGGCACCCCGGCGGACGCCAAGGCCGGCTGGATCCGGGCCGCGGTCGGTCTGGTCCTCACCGGCGCCGGCGGCTTCGCCCTCTACCTGGCCGGGACCGCCGACCAGGCCACCGACGGCTCCCTGTGGCTGGGCCTGGGCGTGGTGCTGTCCCTGATCGGCTTCGTCGTCATCGGCCCGGTGCTGGCGAGCGGCATGGTCCGCGTCCTCGGCGCGCTCCTGCTGCGGGCGTTCGGCCCCGTGGGCCGCATGGCCGAGCGCAACGCCCTGCGCAACCCGCGCCGCACCGGTGCGACGGGCGCCGCGCTGATGATCGGCCTGGCCCTGGTGGCCTGCCTGTCCGTGGTCGGCTCCTCCATGGTCGCCTCGGCCACCGAGGAACTCGACAAGACGGTCGGCACGGACTTCATCATCCAGGACGACATGGGCGCGCTGGTCACCTCGCAGGCCGTCGAGGCCGTGAAGTCGACGCCGGGCATCGACCGGGTCACCGAGTACAAGTGGACCGAGGCGGACTTCACCACGCCCGACGGCAAGACCGTCGACGACACCGCGATCACCGCCGCCGACCCGACGTACGCGACCGACCTGCGGGTCGAGACCGTCGCCGGCACGCTCGCCGACGCCTACCGGCCCGACTCGATGTCCGTCCACGAGGACTTCGCCAAGGACCACGACGTCCGCATCGGCTCGAAGATCGACGTCGCCTTCAAGGACGGCACCACGGGCTCCCTGACGGTGCGGGCCATCACCAGCAGTGAGGGCGTGATCGACGCCGGCGCGATGTACACGTCCATCGACACCCTCGCCACCTACGTCCCGGCCGACAAGATGCCGCTGGACCAGCTGGTCTTCGCCTCGGCGAAGGACGGGCAGAAGGACGCCGCGTACAAGGCGCTGAAGGACTCGCTGAGTGACTTCCCCGACTACGAGGTGCGCGACCAGACCGACTACAAGGAGGCGCTGAAGGACCAGATCGGCCAGCTGCTGAACATGATCTACGGTCTGCTGGCCCTGGCGATCGTCGTCGCGATCCTGGGTGTGGTGAACACCCTGGCCCTGTCGGTCGTGGAGCGCACCCGGGAGATCGGCCTGATGCGGGCCATCGGCCTCTCCCGCCGCCAGCTGCGCCGCATGATCCGTATGGAGTCGGTCGTGATCGCCCTGTTCGGTGCGCTGCTGGGCCTCGGCCTGGGCATGGGCTGGGGCGCCACCGCGCAGCAGCTCCTGGCGCTGGAGGGCATGAAGGTCCTCGACATCCCCTGGCCGACGATCATCGGCGTCTTCATCGGCTCGGCCTTCGTGGGCCTCTTCGCGGCCCTGGTCCCGGCCTTCCGCGCCGGCCGCATGAACGTCCTGAACGCCATCGCCACCGATTAGCCACCGCACACGGGGGTTGCGGGGGAACACCGGCGCCGGAAAGTCCACGAGGACTTTCCGGCGCCGACCCGTGCCGACGGGTGCCCCTGGCTTCTTGAGTCACCGAGTCGGGTGGTGGGTGGGCACAGGCCGGGGGTCCAGGGGGCGGCGCCCCCTGGTGGGCCGCCCCACCGCTCACCGGTCAACCGGCGTTGTCCACAGCCCCCCGCACCCGCGGACGCGGCGACGTACTCTTGACACCCCCGGCCCGCAGCGCGCGTCGGGCCCGTCGTGTTGCACACCCCCGGAGGGAATCCGCCCCGCATGAGCCTGCACGGTCTGCTCGACGCCGTAGTCAAGGACCCCGCCCTCGCGGAAGCGATCACCGCGGCCGCCGACGGCACCCGCATGCACGTCGACCTCGTCGGCCCGCCCGCGGCCCGCCCCTTCACCATCGCCGCCCTGGCCCGTGACACCGGCCGCCCCGTGCTCGCCGTGACGGCGACCGGCCGCGAGGCCGAGGACCTGGCCGCGGCCCTGCGCTCCCTCCTCCCGCCCGAGGGCATCGTGGAGTACCCCTCCTGGGAGACGCTCCCGCACGAGCGGCTCAGCCCCCGCAGCGACACCGTCGGCCGCCGCCTCGCCGTACTGCGCCGCCTGGCGCACCCCCGCCCCGACGACCCCGAGACCGGCCCGGTCTCCGTCGTCGTCGCCCCCGTGCGCTCCGTGCTGCAGCCGCAGGTCAAGGGCCTGGGCGACCTGGAGCCCGTCTCCCTGCGGACCGGACAGAGCGCCGACCTGAACGAGATCGTCGAGGCCCTCGCCGCCGCCGCGTACGCGCGGGTGGAGCTGGTGGAGAAGCGCGGCGAGTTCGCCGTACGGGGCGGCATCCTGGACGTCTTCCCGCCCACCGAGGAACACCCCCTGCGCGTCGAGTTCTGGGGCGACGACGTGGAGGAGGTCCGCTACTTCAAGGTCGCCGACCAGCGCTCCCTGGAGGTCGCCGAGCACGGGCTGTGGGCCCCGCCCTGCCGCGAGCTGCTGCTCACGGACGACGTACGGGAACGCGCCCGGGTCCTGGCCGAGCAGCACCCGGAGCTGGGCGAACTGCTCGGCAAGATCGCCGAGGGCATCGCCGTGGAGGGCATGGAGTCCCTGGCCCCCGTCCTCGTCGACGACATGGAGCTGCTGCTGGACGTGCTGCCCAAGGGCGCCATGGCCGTCGTCTGCGACCCGGAGCGGGTGCGCACGCGCGCCTCGGACCTGGTGGCCACCTCCCAGGAGTTCCTGCAGGCCTCGTGGGCGGCCACCGCAGGCGGCGGCGAGGCGCCCATCGACGTCGGCGCGGCGTCCCTGTGGTCGATCGCGGACGTCCGCGACCGGGCGCGTGAGCTGGACATGATGTGGTGGTCGGTGTCGCCGTTCGCCGCGGACGAGGAACTTGCCTCCGACACCCTCAAGCTCGGCATGCACGCCCCCGAGACCTACCGCGGCGACACCGCGCGGGCGCTGGCCGACACCAAGGGCTGGCTCGCCGACGGCTGGCGCACCGTGTTCGTCACGGAGGGCCACGGCCCGGCCGCCCGCACGGTCGAGGTGCTCGGCGGCGAGGGCATCGCCGCGCGTCTGGACACCGACCTCGGTGAGATCAGCCCGTCCCTGGTGCACGTTGCCTGCGGCTGCATCGACCACGGCTTCGTCGACCCGGTGCTCAAGCTCGCCGTGCTCACCGAGACCGACCTCACCGGCCAGAAGGCGTCCGGCCGCGAGGGCGCCCGGATGCCGGCCCGGCGGCGCAAGACCATCGACCCGCTCACCCTGGAGGCGGGCGACTACATCGTCCACGAGCAGCACGGCGTGGGCCGCTACATCGAGATGGTGCAGCGCACCGTGCAGGGCGCCACCCGCGAGTACCTGGTCGTGGAGTACGCCCCCGCCAAGCGCGGCCAGCCCGGCGACCGGCTCTACATCCCCACCGACCAGCTGGAGCAGATCACCAAGTACGTCGGCGGCGAGGCACCCACCCTGCACCGTCTCGGCGGCGCGGACTGGACCAAGACCAAGGCGCGCGCCAAGAAGGCCGTCAAGGAGATCGCCGCCGACCTGATCAAGCTGTACAGCGCGCGCATGGCCGCCCCCGGCCACGCCTTCGGCGCCGACTCGCCCTGGCAGCGCGAGCTGGAGGACGCCTTCCCGTACGCGGAGACGCCCGACCAGCTCACCACCATCGCCGAGGTCAAGGAGGACATGGAGAAGTCGGTCCCCATGGACCGTCTGATCTGCGGCGACGTCGGCTACGGCAAGACCGAGATCGCGGTGCGGGCCGCGTTCAAGGCCGTACAGGACGGCAAGCAGGTCGCCGTGCTGGTGCCGACCACGCTGCTGGTGCAGCAGCACTTCGGGACGTTCAGCGAGCGGTACGCGCAGTTCCCGGTGGTCGTGAAGGCGCTGTCCCGCTTCCAGACCGACACGGAGGCGAAGGCCGTCCTGGAAGGGCTGCGGGAGGGTTCGGTGGACGTCGTCATCGGCACCCACCGCCTGTTCTCCTCGGAGACGAAGTTCAAGGACCTGGGCCTGGTCATCGTCGACGAGGAGCAGCGCTTCGGCGTCGAGCACAAGGAGCAGCTGAAGAAGCTGCGCGCCAACGTCGACGTGCTGACCATGTCCGCCACGCCGATCCCGCGCACGCTGGAGATGGCGGTCACCGGCATCCGCGAGATGTCGACGATCACCACCCCGCCGGAGGAGCGCCACCCGGTGCTCACCTTCGTCGGGCCCTACGAGCAGAAGCAGATCGGCGCGGCCATCCGCCGCGAACTCCTGCGCGAGGGCCAGGTCTTCTACATCCACAACCGGGTCGAGTCCATCGACCGCGCGGCGGCCCGGCTGCGCGAGATCGTGCCCGAGGCGCGCATCGCCACCGCCCACGGGCAGATGTCGGAGTCGGCGCTGGAGCAGGTCGTCGTCGACTTCTGGGAGAAGAAGTTCGACGTGCTGGTGTCGACGACGATCGTCGAGTCCGGCATCGACATCTCCAACGCCAACACCCTGATCGTCGAGCGCGGCGACAACTTCGGCCTCAGCCAGCTGCACCAGCTGCGCGGCCGGGTCGGACGAGGACGGGAGCGCGGGTACGCCTACTTCCTCTACCCGCCGGAGAAGCCGCTGACCGAGACGGCGCACGAGCGGCTCGCCACGATCGCCCAGCACACGGAGATGGGCGCGGGCATGTACGTGGCGATGAAGGACCTGGAGATCCGCGGCGCCGGCAACCTGCTCGGCGGTGAGCAGTCGGGCCACATCGCGGGCGTCGGCTTCGACCTGTACGTGCGGATGGTCGGCGAGGCGGTCGCGGACTACCGGCGCCAGCTGGAGACCGGTGAGATCGAGGAGGAGCCGCCGCTCGAGGTGAAGATCGAGCTGCCCGTCGACGCGCACGTCCCGCACGACTACGCGCCGGGCGAGCGGCTGCGCCTGCAGGCGTACCGGGCGATCGCCTCGGCCAACTCCGAGGAGGACGTCAAGGCGGTCCGCGAGGAGCTCGTCGACCGCTACGGCAAGCTGCCCGAGCCGGTGGAGAACCTGCTGCTGGTGGCGGGTCTGCGGATGCTGGCCCGGGCGTGCGGGGTCGGCGAGATCGTGCTGCAGGGCAGCAACATCCGCTTCGCGCCGGTGGAGTTGCGCGAGTCCCAGGAACTGCGGCTGAAGCGCCTGTACCCGGGCTCGGTCATCAAGCCGGCCGCCCACCAGGTGCTGGTGCCGCGCCCGAAGACCGCGAAGGTGGGCGGGAAGCCGCTGGTCGGACGGGATCTGCTCGGCTGGGTCGGGGAGTTCCTGACGTCGGTGCTGGGGTCCTGACGCCGGTCCCCGGCTCCTGACGGGCTGCCACGCGCGCACCGGCGGGCCGTCCACGGCGGAGGTCGCCGTGGACGGCCCTGACGGGTGCGCGAGGCCTTACGGCTGGTCGGGACGATCGCGGTCCATGCCGAGCCGGCGTTCGGCCTGCTGCTGCCCGGTGTCGATCTGCTGCTCGTACTTGCCGCCGGTCCTCTCGTTCATCTTCTTTTCCGCGGCGTCCGAGGCCTGCCTGGCCTTGTCGCGTGCCGCCTTGTTGCTCTTGAACTTGTCGAGGATGCCCATCCAGAGCTCCTTCCGGAGGTGACTCAAAACCGACAATACGCGCGGTTCGGGGCGAATGCTCAAGAAGTGTCCATATGGTCTGGACCTCTCGCTCGTTACGGTGAGACCCGGGATCGACCCGCCCCCGCCGGGGCAGGGATACAGGAGGAACAAGGGAGGGGCGCGGTGACGCGACACAAGGGGTGGGGCCGGCGGCTCCTGCACACGGGACCGGCGGCGACCGCCGCGGTGGCCCTGCTCGCCGGTTGCGACGGACTTCCGGACGCCGGCTCCCCGGCCGGCGGCGGCAGCGGGGCGGCCGCCCCCGACGGACGTGCCGTCAGCCCGCTGGACAACCCCGACGGCACCGGACCGGGCCTCGCACCCGTGACCGGTGAGAAGAACCGTGCCGCTGCCGTCGCCCTCATCGAGAAGGTGACCACCAAGGGCCGCGGACCGAGGACGGGCTACGACCGCGACGAGTTCGGCTACGCCTGGATGGACACGGCCGACGGGGTGCCGCTCGCGAGGAACGGCTGCGACACCCGCAACGACCTGCTGAAACTCCATGGCCGCGACGTCCGGTTCCGGTCCGGTTCCGACTGCGTGGTGGTCTCGATGGAGCTGTACGACCCGTACACCGGCAAGGACATCGCCTGGAAGAAGGCGGAGGCGGCCGAGGTGCAGATCGACCACGTGGTCCCGCTGTCCTACAGCTGGCAGATGGGGGCGGCCCGGTGGCCGGAGGACAAGCGCGAGCGGCTGGCGAACGACGCGCTGAATCTGCTGCCCGTCGAGGGGCGCGCCAACTCGGCGAAGCGGGACTCGGGTCCCGCGTCCTGGCTCCCCCCGAACAAGGCCGTCCGGTGCGCCTACGCGGTCCGCTTCGCGCAGGTCGCCCTCAAGTACGAACTGCCGGTGACCGCGGCCGACCGGCGGATGATGCGGGAGCAGTGCGGCGGGTGAGCGGGGCGGGGGGAAATCGTTTCCCCTGGCCGTTCGGTCATGTCTACCGTGCCGTCATGGACTTCACGGTATCGAGCCTCGTCGACCGTCCCGACCGGGCGGCGGCCGTGCGCGACATGGCGGACACCTGGCCGCAGTTCGTGACCGAGGACCTGGTGGCCTTCGCGTACTTCTCGCGCATCGCCCTGGAGCTGCCCGAGTACGTGCTCTTCGCCGAGGACGACCGCGGTGACGTGGTCGCCAACGCCTACAGCGTGCCGTTCGCGCTCGACGCCGAGGGGCGCGGGGAACTGCCCGCGCGCGGCTGGGACGAGGTCCTGGTGTGGGCCTTCTCCGACCTGCGCCGAGGGGTGCGCCCCGACACGGTCAGCGCCATCTCGGTCTCCGTCGCCCCGCACGCCCAGGGCCGCAGGCTGTCCGCGGTGATGCTCTCCGCGATGCGCGACAACGCCCGGGCCCGTGGCTTTCGTGAGGTCGTCGCCCCCGTGCGGCCCAACGCCAAGCACCTGGAACCCGGTACGTCCATGGAGGAGTACGCCCGTCGCGTGCGCGCGGACGGCCTGCCGCACGACCCCTGGCTGCGCGTCCACGCCCGGGCCGGCGCCACCGTGGAGTCGGTGGCGCCGGCGTCGATGACGGTCGCCGCCTCGCTGGAGGACTGGCGTCGCTGGACCGGGCTGCCCTTCGACACCGACGGCGAGGTCGAGGTGCCCGGCGCGCTGGCTCCGGTGCGCTGCGAGGCGGAGCGCGGATACGCGGTGTACGTCGAGCCCAACGTGTGGATGCGGCACCCGCTGTGATGTGAACAGCCGGGCGGGAGGTGGCCGGTCAGGGCGGCGAGCGCGGGGCGGCGCACGGCTGGTTCCCCCCCCGGGGTCCGTCAGAAGTTGCCGTTGCCGAGCAGTTCGCCGTCGGCGTCGTAGACGGTGACGAGGCCGTTGTCGCTCTGCTTCCAGTCGGCGAACGCGGAGGCGATGAGCTTGGCGGGGCCCATGCCCTCGCCCAGCATGCCGCCGGTGAAGTCGGTGTAGACGTCCGCGGCGTCGAGGATGTTGTTCTGCTCGTCGGCACCCTGGACCTTGGTGACGTGGGAAACGGCCTCCTTCTCCTTGGCCGTCCCGTTCTTCTGCACGAACGCCTTGAACTGCTCGGCCTGGGACGCCTTCTCGACGCCCTTGTCCTCGGCGGACTTCGTGTCGGACGCGCCGTCCGCCTTCGAGCCGTCCCCCTTCGAGCCGCCCGCCCGCTGCTGGGCGGAGGCGGAGGAGTCCTTGCCGGTGGATCCGCCGTCCGCGTCACCGGAGTTCGCCGAGACGGCGCCGATGACGACGATGCCCACGACGGCGCCCAGCGCGATCTTGCTCTTCATGCCCATGGTTGGTGTCCCCTCCCGACGACGGCAACCACATCTGTCAGGCGGTTGCTCGTTCGCGGGGTCAATAAGAACAGATGCTGTGAACTGAGTCAACGCGGTTCACGCGAGTCGGTTGATACACGCGCGTGAAGTCGGGAATCCAGCGTGCGTCGGTATGCTCGTGACCACAGACGGGCAGAGGGGAATGGGGCGGGTGCCGGGCATGCAGGACAACGCGACAGAAGTGACCGCCGCCGGGATCGCGCGGCTGGCCGGTGTCGGCCGCGCCGCCGTCAGCAACTGGCGGCGGCGGCACGCCGACTTCCCCCGGCCGGTCGGCGGCACCGAGACCAGCCCCTCCTTCGCCCTCGCCGAGGTCGAGGGCTGGCTGCGCCACCACCGCAAACTCGCCGAGGTCCCCCTCAGGGAACGCGTCTGGCAGCAGCTCGCCGGACACCCCGCGGGCCCTGTCACCGCCCTCACCCACGCCGGCTGCGTCCTGCTCCTCATCCACGACCGCTCCCCGGACTGGCTCGAGGTCGGCTCCGGCACCGACGAGCGACTCGCCGCGATGCTCCCCGCCGCGCTGGAACGCGTGCTCACGCCGCGCCTATGCGAGCCGGGCGGCTCACGTGTGAACTCCTCGAGCGCTGTGAACTCGTCCGCCGACGCGCCGGCCGCCACCGTGCCCGCCCTCACCCTCCCCACCGCCCCCCAGCTGCTGCCCTCCGCCCCCCTCCTGCGCGGCGTCGCCGAACTCGCCGCCGAGCGCGGCGCCCGGCACACCTTCGAATTCCTGCTGGGCCGGCACCTCGACGCCAACCCGCGCCAGTACACGCTCACCCCCGCCGAGCTCGCCGGACTCATGGCCGACCTCGCCGGCACCCCCCGCACCGTCCTCGACCCGGCCTGCGGCACCGGCGCCCTGCTCCGCTCCGTCGCCCACCGCCCCGGCCAGGAGCTCCACGCCCAGGACAGCTCCCCCGAGCTCGCCGCCCTCACCGCGCTCCGTCTCGCCCTGCACACCCGCGCCGCCGTGCACGCCGCCGCCGGTGACGCCCTGCGGGCCGACGCCCACCCGGAGCTGCGGGCCGACGCGGTGCTGTGCCACCCGCCGTTCAACGAGCGCAACTGGGGCCACGACGAACTCGCCTACGACCCGCGCTGGGAGTACGGCTTCCCGGCCCGCACCGAGTCCGAGCTGGCCTGGGTGCAGCACGCCCTCGCCCGGCTGCGGGACGGCGGCACCGCCGTGCTGCTGATGCCGCCCGCCGCCGCGTCCCGCCGCTCCGGGCGCCGGATCAGGGCCGACCTGCTGCGCCGGGGCGCGCTGCGCGCCGTCGTCGCGCTGCCGGCCGGCGCCGCGCCCCCGTACAACCTCCCGCTGCACCTGTGGGTGCTGCGGCGGCCCGAACAGGCGCCCGCCCAGCCGGAGGTGCTGCTCGTCGACGCCGGGCAGTTCGCCGCCGAGGGGCGCGGCGGGCCCGACTGGCCGGGCGTGCGCGAATCGGTCCTGGACGCCTGGCGCGCCTTCGACCGGGCCGGCCGGCTCGACGAACGGCCCGGACTGGCCCGCTCCGTGCCGGTCATCGAACTCCTCGACGACGACGTCGACCTGGCCCCGGCCCGCCGGCTGCCGCCCCCCGCCGCGGCCGCCGGCGCCGGCCGGCTCACCGACGTGCGCGACCGGCTCGACGAGACGCTGCGCCTGACCGCCGAGCTGGCCCCGCCGCCGGTGGAACCCGCGCCGCCCGCCGTCTCCGGCCGGCTGCCGCTCACCACCGTCGGCGAGCTCGCGCGCGGCGGCGCCCTGGTGATGAGGACCGGCGGTCACGGCGGGCACGCGCGCGTGCCCGTGCTCACCGACCACGACGTACTCGCCGGAACCGCCCCCTCCGGAACGCTGCCGGAGAGCGACGAGGAAGCGGTACTCACCGAACCGGGCGACGTCGTCGTCCCCGTGCTCGGCGGAGGAGCCGTCGCGCGGGTCGTCGACGACGCGACCGCCGGAGCCGCCCTGGGCCGCAACCTCGTCCTGCTGCGCCCCGACCCCGCCGCGCTCGACGCGTGGTTCCTCGCCGGCTTCCTGCGCGGCACCACCAACCACCGTCAGGCGAGCAGTTATGCCTCCACGGCCACGCGGCTCGACGTGCGCCGTCTGCAGCTGCCCCGGCTCCCGCTCGCCGAACAGCGGCGCTACGGCGCCCGCTTCCGCGCCCTCGACGCGTTCGAGCGGGCGCTCAAGGAGGCGGGCCGGCTCGGCGAACAGCTGGTCCGCGGGATGTACGACGGCCTGACCGACGGGACCATCGCCCCGGACTGAGCCCGCGGCCGCGCCCCGCGCGGGACTTCACGCAGCCGGACGAAGCGATCAGGACGACAACGGTTCGGTACATCAGGGACCCGTTGTCCCTGATGGCCTATACGCTCGGAGTCTCGACCCGAGTTCCCACCGCTTCACCTGTCCAGGAGCAGTCATGTACGGCCACGGCGCGGCGCCGCCCCCACCCAGCGGCGCATCGGTCATCACGCAGCGCGTGCTGTACGCCGCGGCCGGAATCCTGTGCTGCGGTCTGCTGGCCGCAGTGCCGTTGTTCCGTGTCGCGGTCCTGCGCGGACGGCTGCTCGACTGGGCGGCGGCGTGGGTGAGCATCCCGTTGGCCATAGCCTGCATGGCGGTGGTCGGTTCGCTGCCGGAGTCGGACTACCGCACCGACGTCGCCCTGGCCGCGGTCCTGATCCTCGGCGCGGTGTCGAGCGCGTACTTCCTGACCGTGGACATCCGCCTGCACCGGCGACAGGGCCCGTACGCGGCCCAGGGCCCGCCGTCGCCGCACGCGACGACGATGCACGCGCCGGGATCCCCCACCCCGTACGGCTACCCGCAGCAGGCCTCGCCCTACGCGAACACCCCCGTACCGCAGCCGCAGTCCCCGCACACGCCGCTGCCCCCCACCCCCGTACCGCCGCAGCCGGGGCCGCCGCAGCGCCCCGCGCCGGCCCGGATCGACCAGGTGCGTGCCGAGCTCGACGAACTCAGCGACTACCTGCGCCGGCAGGACGGGCAGCAGGGACAGCACGGCAACGGTGAAGGCGGAAGGTGAGCGTGACGACGGGACGTGTCGTCGCCGGCCGCTATGAACTGTCCACGCTCATAGGGCAGGGCGGCATGGGACAGGTCTGGACGGCCTACGACAAACGACTGGACCGGCGCGTGGCGGTGAAGCTGCTGCGCCCCGACAAGGTGGCCGGCCAGGAGGCCGACGAACTGCGCCGCCGCTTCGTGCGCGAGTGCCGGGTGACCGCCCAGGTCGACCATCCCGGCCTGGTCACGGTGCACGACGCGGGCAGCGAGGGCGAGGAGCTGTTCCTCGTCATGCAGTACGTCGACGGCGCCGACCTCGGCGACCACCTCGCCGAGCACGACCCGTACCCCTGGCAGTGGGCGGCGGCGGTCGCCGCGCAGCTGTGCGCCGTACTGAGCGCCGTGCACGCCGTGCCGATCGTCCACCGCGACCTCAAGCCGCGCAACGTGATGGTGAAGCAGGACGGCACCGTCACCGTGCTCGACCTCGGCGTCGCCTCCGTCATGGACGCCGACACCACCCGTCTGACCCACACCGGCACCCCCATCGGCTCGCCCGCCTACATGGCCCCCGAGCAGGCGATGGGCGGCGCGGTCGGCCCCTACACCGACCTGTACGCGCTCGGGGTGCTGATGCACGAGCTGCTCAGCGGCGACGTACCGTTCGCCGGCTCGACGGCGCTCGGGGTGCTGCACCGGCACCTGTACGAGCCGCCGGTGCCGGTGCGCCGGATCCGCCCGGAGGTGCCCGAGGCCCTGGAGGCCCTGGTGCTGCGGCTGCTCGCCAAGGACCCGCAGCACCGACCGGACTCCGCGCAGGAGGTCTACGAGCACCTGTCGCAGCTGCTCCCCGCGCGGGGTACGCCCACCGGCGCGCCGCTGGATCCCACCCGCCCGTTCCTCCGTCCGCACGCCCCTTGGCCGGACCGTGCGCCCGCGCCCCAGCCCGCCCCCGCCGCGCCGCCCGCGCCCGTGGCGGAGAAGGCCGATGTCGCCGCCGCCGTGGACGAGGTGAAGCGGCTGCTCGGCGAGGGCCGCATCACCCAGGCCGTGGACATCCTCGGCTCGATCCTGCCCGTCGCCGCCGACCAGCACGGAGAGCACTCCCCGGTCGTCCGCACCCTGCGCAAGCAGTACGCGGCCACCCTCCTGGACGACGGCCAGTACCGGCGCGCCCTGCCCGAACTGCGCCGCCTCGCCGACGAGCGCGCCGCCGAGGCCGGCCAGGCCGACCCGCAGTCCCTGCGCTACCGCTACGAGGCAGCGCAGTGCCTGGAGCAGCTCGGCGAACCGGCGGCGGCGCTCGCCGAGTACCGGGCGCTGCTGGCGTACTACGAGAACCAGTACGTGGCCGCCGGTGACCCGCAGCTCGCCCACGACGTCCGCCGCCGCATCGGCCATCTGCTGCTGGCCCTCGGCGACCGGGCCGCCGCGCACGACACGCTGGCCCGGCTGCTGCATGACGTGGAGCGCCTGCACGGCCCCGGGCATCCGCTGGCCGCGGACATCCGCCGGACCCTGGGGTGGCTGGGACAGGTGCGCGGATAGCGGACGGCGGACCGCAAAGGGGCCATACGGCCGGACGGCGGGCCGGGGCGGTGCCGGAAGTCGCGGTGAATCGTTGGTCGAATGGGTTGGCCAGAGCTTGGCCGATGCCTACCATCGATCACCGCAAGACTTTGTGCACCGCCGCACAAGCTCTCCTCAGGAGGTCTCCTTGCACCGCCGCCGTCGCACCGCGTTCCTCCTCACCGCCGCGATCGCCGCAGCGCCCCTGCTCACCGCCTGCGGGAACGACGCGCACCCCGGTGCCGCGGCCGTGGTCGGCGGGGAACGGATCACCGTGTCGCAGCTGGAGAACCGGGTCGACGAGGTCCGCGCGGCACAGCGGGCGGCCGTGCCGGACGAGGCCCAGTACCAGCAGGCCATCGCGCGCACCGGCAGCCTGACCCGCGACACCCTGCACGGCATGGTCCTGGACCGGGTGCTGGAGCGCGCCGCGAAGGACGCCGGGGTGACGGTCACGGACCGCGAGATCCAGCAGATGCGCTCCGGCCTGGAGCAGCAGGCGGGCGGTGCGGAGGCGCTGGAGGCCGCCTGGCTCCAGCAGTACGGCATCCCGCCGCAGCGTCTCGACGAGAACCTCCGCCTCCAGTTGCAGGCCCAGAAGCTCGCCCAGCGGCTCGGCACCGACACCAGCCGGCCCGAGTTCTGGCAGGCGCTGTCCGAGGCGGGCAAGGAGCTCGACATCGACCTCAACCCGCGTTACGGCGACTGGGACGTGGACAAGAGCAGCCGGGTCGACGCGAAGGTGCCGTGGGTACGGGACGTCAGTTCCTCTCCCGAGGCTCCGCAGCCGCTCTGACGGGGCGGTCCTGTGGACGGACAGGCTGTGGACGAACGGGCTGTGGACAACTCGGGGCCCGTCGGTGGGGTGGGCTAGTTTCGGAGCGTGAACGCAATCAGCTCCGTACCGACCTCCGAGGACGGCCCCGGCCGTGTCGTCCTGCTCACCACCAGTCACCGCGTCGCGCCCGGCCTGCTGTCCTGGCCGGCCTGGCAGGTCCTGCACGCGGCCGACCGAGTGCTGTGCGCGGACGGCGCCCACCCGCAGCTGCCGTATCTGCGGGAGTCGGGGATATCGGTCGACGAGGCCGCGCCGACCGCCGAGGAGATCGTCGACGCCTGCGCGGGCGGGCGGACGGTGGTGGTCGTGGCGACCGGGGAGGGCGAGCCGGCGCTGACCGACGGGCTGGCGCGGCTGGCCGGGTCCGGCAGGGTCCGGATGCCCGAGCTGGAACTGCTGCCCGCCTCCTACGACCTGCCGGGCGCCCGTCTGCTCGACCTGGTGCAGGTCATGGACCGCATCCGGGCGGAGTGCCCGTGGTCGTCCCAGCAGACCCACAAGGGTCTGGCCAAGTACGGCATCGAGGAGGCGTACGAACTCGTCGAGGCCATCGAGGAGGGTGACCGGGACGAGCTGCGGGAGGAACTGGGCGACGTGCTCCTCCAAGTCGTCTTCCACGCCCGCATCGCCGAGGAGCACCCGGACGAGCCGTTCTCCGTCGACGACGTGGCGGGCGGCATCGTGGCCAAGCTGATCCACCGCCACCCGCATGTCTTCGGTGGGGAGACGGCGGACACGCCCGAGGACGTCAAGGCGCACTGGCTGCGGACCAAGGCGGAGGAGAAGCGGCGCAGCTCGGTGACGGAGGGGGTGCCGCTCGGACAGCCCGCCCTGGCGCTGGCGGCGAAGCTGGCGTCGCGGGCGCGGACGGCGGGGCTGGAGGTTCCGTTGCCGGCGGGGGAGGGCGTCGGCTACGAGCTGCTGGCGCTGGCGGCACGGGCGGAGGCCGCGGGGGTGGATCCGGAGGCGGCGTTGCGGGCGGCGGCACGGGTGTACCGCGATGCGATCCGGGGTGCGGAGGGTGGCGCGGACCACAGCTGAGCGAGCCGACCGCAGGGGGTGCTCCGCCCCCGCCGCCCTTCCCGTCCCGTCCCCGGGGGCTCCGCCCCCGCCCGACGCCCCAGGCCACCCGAGCCGCACGGCACACGCCCATTGAGGTCACCGCATGTCAGACCACCCCTCCGCCCCGCAGGGCCCCGTTCCGGAGTTGTTCAGCTGGGAGTTCGCCGCCGATCCGTACCCCGCCTACGCCTGGCTGCGTGAGCACGCCCCCGTGCACCGGACCCGGCTGCCCAGCGGTGTGGAGGCCTGGCTGGTCACGCGGTACGCGGACGCCAAGCAGACCCTCGCCGACCACCGCCTGTCCAAGAACCCCGCGCACCACGACGAGCCCGCGCACGCCAAGGGCAAGACGGGCATCCCCGGTGAGCGCCAGGCGGAGCTGATGACGCATCTGCTGAACATCGATCCGCCGGACCACACCCGGCTGCGGCGGCTGGTCAGCAAGGCGTTCACCCCGCGCCGTGTCGCGGAGTTCGCGCCGCGCGTGCAGGAGCTCACCGACGGACTCATCGACCGTTTCGCGGACCGGGGCTCCGCCGACCTCATCCACGAGTTCGCCTTCCCCCTTCCCATCTACGCCATCTGCGACCTGCTCGGCGTCCCGCGGGAGGACCAGGACGACTTCCGGGACTGGGCGGGCATGATGATCCGTCACGGCGGGGGACCACGTGGCGGGGTCGCCCGGTCCGTGAAGAAGATGCGCGGCTATCTCGCCGAGCTGATCCACCGCAAACGCGAGGCTCTGCCCGCCGAGCCCGCCCCCGGCGAGGACCTCATCTCCGGTCTCATCCGCGCCTCCGACCACGGTGAGCACCTCACCGAGAACGAGGCCGCCGCCATGGCGTTCATCCTGCTGTTCGCGGGCTTCGAGACCACCGTGAACCTCATCGGCAACGGCACCTACGCCCTGCTCACCCATCCCGGTCAGCGCGCACGCCTGCAACGGGCCCTCGCCGCCGGGGACCACGGGCTGCTGGAGACCGGTGTGGAGGAACTCCTGCGCTACGACGGCCCCGTGGAACTCGCCACCTGGCGGTTCGCCACCGAGCCGGTCACCATCGGCGGGCAGCGCATCGCGGCGGGCGACCCGGTGCTCGTCGTCCTCGCCGCCGCGGACCGGGACCCGGACCGGTTCGCCGACCCGGACGTGCTCGATCTCGGCCGGCGCGACAACCAGCATCTGGGATACGGCCACGGCATCCACTACTGCCTCGGCGCCCCGCTGGCCCGGCTGGAGGGGCAGACCGCGCTCGCCACGCTGCTGACCAGGCTTCCGGACCTGCGGCCGGCGGTGGAACCGGACGAACTCCGGTGGCGCGGCGGGCTCATCATGCGCGGACTGCGCACGCTTCCGGTGGAATTCACCCCTCCGCAAAAGTGACGGACCGTGCTCCGCTCCATGCACCCCGAGCGGACCAGCGCAAACGTGACACGCCCTCAACTCTGTGATCTTCACGTGATCTGCGCGGCATTAACTTGTGACAAGTGATCGTCTGCCGATACGTTCACCCATCAAGTGCGGCGCTCCGTCTCGGGCTCCATGCGCCGCGCCTGTTCATCGCTGTCGTTGAAAGGTCTCCGCATGCTCTCCGGGAACGGTCGGCACCGACGCCCCCGCCAGGCTCCGGCTCTCCTCGTCGCGGCCGGAGTGACCGGCTCCGCCATCGCGATCCCTCTTCTCGGGGCCGGCAGCGCCAGCGCAGCCGACGGCACCACCTGGGACCGGATCGCCGAGTGCGAGAGCGGTGGCTCCTGGAGCCAGAACACCGGCAACGGTTACTACGGCGGCCTGCAGTTGACCCAGGACGACTGGGAGAGGTACGGCGGTCTGGACTACGCGCCGAGCGCCGACCAGGCCAGCCGCGGCCAGCAGATAGCCGTGGCCGAGGCGATCCTCGCCGACCAGGGTGTCGGAGCGTGGCGCACCTGTGGCCTGCTCGCGGGCCTGGGGCAGGACGCGCCCGCGGCCGGCACGGGTACGTCCGGCTCGTCGGACGCGTCCGCCTCGCCGGACTCCGGCGATGAGCCGGCTTCCTCCTCTCCGTCGGCCACGGCCGACCCGTCGTCCGGTGCGGACGGCGAGAAGGGGACCCCGAAGGGCGCGGACGGCGAATCGGGTGAAAACGGCAAGTCGACCGAATCGGATGCCGCTTCAGGTGGCGACGAGGGCGGTGGCGCCGACGGCGGCGAGAGCGTGGACACCGGCGCCTCCCCCTCCGCCTCGGCCACGCCCGATGGTGACGAGCCGGACAAGGCGGGGCAGAGCGACCGTCCTTCGGCGGACAGTGGTGGCGAGGGCACCGGTCGCCACCGCGGGGCCGGCGCCGAGGAGGGCGAGGAGCGCCCCTCGGAGTCGTCCGGCCGGCATGCGCGCGGTCTCGACGCCTGGGGTGGTTCCGGCGACAGCTCCTACACCGTGGACACCGGGGACAGCCTCTCGTCCATCGCCGACTCCCTTGCGGTCGACGGCGGATGGCGTGCGCTCTACGCCGTCAACGCCCAGCTCATCGGCGCCGACCCGGACTACATCCTGCCGGGTCAGGAGCTTGACGTAGAGGTCGAACCGGGCGAAAAGTGACATCCGAAATCGCCCGGACGCGGGGCCGGTTGGCGTCATGGTTCGCGCTGAATGTCCGGTTTAAAGGCTGTGAGAGATAGGTCTCAGAAGCCGTGATCGTCTTTGATATTCCGCGAATCGCGTGTCTACGGTCGTGACCGCTCGCCACCGCGGGCCCCGGCTGCCGCCACGCCGAATCCTGCCAGTGGCAGCACGGGAACAGTCGTCGCGTCATGCGCCGTAGGCAGGAGCGGGGGACCCAAGGTAAGTGCCCTTTCCGGTGATTGACACCGGTTCGGGCTTGGGGTGAAGCCGCCTCCCGGGAGGGACGCGGCCGGGCAACTCAACCGGCCCGAACCCGACAGCTCACCTCGCAGGCGTCGGTGAGGGGATCCATCCATGCTGTTTTCCGGCAAGGGCAAGCACCGTCGTCCGTCCAAGGCCACCCGCGCCATCGCCGTCGCCGGTGTCGCCTCCGCCGCCGTCGCCGCCCCGCTGATGGCGGCCGGCAGCGCCTCCGCCGCCACCGCGTCCGAGTGGGACGCCGTCGCCCAGTGCGAGTCCGGCGGCAACTGGTCCATCAACACCGGCAACGGTTACTACGGCGGTCTGCAGTTCTCCGCCTCCACCTGGGCCGGCTACGGCGGCACGAAGTACGCCGCCAGCGCCGACCAGGCCACCAAGGCCCAGCAGATCGAGATCGCCGAGAAGGTCCTGGCGGGCCAGGGCAAGGGTGCCTGGCCGGTCTGCGGCAAGGGTCTGTCCAACGCCGCCTACACCGGCTCCTCCGCCGGCGACTCGGCCGGCTCCGCGCAGAGCACCCAGCCCCGCGAGACCGAGCAGAAGGCCTCCCGCTCCGCCGAGCGCCCGGCCGCCGAGAAGCAGGCCGAGCCGAAGGCCGAGAAGAAGACCGTCACCACCCCCACCGGCAAGAAGGTCGAGAAGGGCGACGGCGAGTACAAGGTCGTCAAGGGTGACACCCTCAGCTCCATCGCCGAGGAGCACGACGTCGAGGGCGGCTGGGCGAAGCTGTTCAAGCTGAACGACGACATCGTCCAGGACGCCGACCTGATCTACCCGGGCCAGCAGCTGCACCTGAAGTAAGGGAAAGCAGCAGGTCCCTCCCCGTCCCCACGGGCTCCCCGCCCCGGTGCGTCTTCCCCCGTACGCACCGGGGCGGGGTCATGCACGGGCACTTTCCGGTCACGGTTTCCGGAACCGTCTTTGTTCCGTACGGAAACAATTTACGCTCGGTTCTGTCCATGGGGTGGGCGGCCGGATGGCCGATCGCCCGGAGCCGGTTAGGCTCGGTCTCGCAAGACCCCCGTGGCCTTGCTCACCCGCGTCACATCCAAGAAGGAGATGCTCGTGCCGTCCATCGACGTCGTCGTAGCCCGGGAAATCCTGGACTCCCGAGGCAACCCCACGGTCGAGGTCGAGGTCGGCCTCGACGACGGCAGCACGGGTCGTGCCGCCGTCCCGTCCGGCGCCTCCACCGGCGCCTTCGAGGCCATCGAACTCCGTGACGGCGATGCCAACCGTTACCTGGGCAAGGGCGTCGAGAAGGCCGTCCTGGCCGTCATCGAGCAGATCGGCCCGGAGCTCGTCGGCTACGACGCCACCGAACAGCGTCTGATCGACCAGGCGATGTTCGACCTGGACGCCACCGACAACAAGGGCTCCCTCGGCGCCAACGCCATCCTCGGCGTCTCGCTCGCCGTCGCCCACGCCGCCTCCGAGGCCTCCGACCTCCCGCTCTTCCGCTACCTGGGCGGTCCGAACGCGCACCTGCTGCCGGTGCCGATGATGAACATCCTGAACGGCGGCTCGCACGCCGACTCCAACGTGGACATCCAGGAGTTCATGATCGCCCCGATCGGCGCGGAGTCCTTCTCCGAGGCCCTGCGCTGGGGCACCGAGGTCTACCACACGCTGAAGAAGGTCCTGAAGAGCAAGGGCCTGGCCACCGGCCTCGGCGACGAGGGCGGCTTCGCCCCCAACCTCGGCTCCAACCGTGAGGCCCTCGACCTGATCCTCGAGGCCGTCAAGGAGGCCGGCTACACCCCCGGCGAGCAGATCGCCCTCGCGCTGGACGTCGCCGCGTCCGAGTTCTACAAGGACGGCTCCTACACCTTCGAGGGCAAGGAGCGCTCGGCCGCCGAGATGACCGAGTACTACGCCGAGCTCGTCGAGGCGTACCCGCTCGTCTCCATCGAGGACCCGCTGTTCGAGGACGACTGGGAGGGCTGGAAGACCATCACCGCCAAGCTCGGTGACAAGGTCCAGCTCGTCGGCGACGACCTGTTCGTCACCAACCCCGAGCGCCTCGCCCGCGGCATCGAGGAGGGCGCCGCCAACGCCCTGCTGGTCAAGGTCAACCAGATCGGCTCGCTGACCGAGACCCTGGACGCCGTCGAGCTGGCCCAGCGCAACGGCTTCAAGTGCATGATGTCCCACCGCTCCGGCGAGACCGAGGACGTCACCATCGCCGACCTGGCCGTCGCCACCAACTGCGGCCAGATCAAGACCGGCGCCCCGGCCCGCTCCGAGCGCGTCGCCAAGTACAACCAGCTGCTGCGCATCGAGGAGATCCTCGACGACGCCGCGGTGTACGCCGGCCGCAGCGCCTTCCCGCGGTTCCGCTCCGAGGGCTGAGCGCCCGTTCGCAGGCAGCGTCGTACGTACGTCCCCGTACGCGGTCCCGTACCGTGTGCGGGGACGTACGCGCGTAGGACGGTGAACGGGAGGCGGGATCATGGCGGTGCTGTGCTGTCCCGGGGGGCAACCCCCGGACCCCCGGCCGGTACGTCAGGGCGCCGGCGCGTGGATGCGGAGCGCGACTCCGTGACCGGGCGGGACCGTTTCTCCACCGCGACCAGGATCCGGCTGATCGGCGAGCAGACCGCCGCCCGGGTCTACCGCTCGCAGACCAGGCGGCAGGCCCGCCGCTCCCGGCTGACCGGAAGGGCGGCGCTGCTCGCCCTGGTGGTCTGCTCGCTGGTCGTGGCCCTCGCCTACCCCATGCGGCAGTACGTCTCCCAGCGGGCCGACATCGCCGACCTCCAGCAGGAGCAGGACGAGACCCGTCAGCGGGTCGAGCGGCTGCGCGACATGAAGGCGCGCTGGCAGGACGACGCCTACGCCGAGCAGGAGATCCGCCGGCGCCTGCACTACGTCATGCCCGGCGAGACCGGCTACATCGTCGTCGACCCGGACGCGGCCGAGAAGTCGCGCACCGACCTCGAGGCGGCCGACCGCCCCTGGTACTCGAACGTCTGGGACGGCGTCGACAAGTCCGACGCCGCAGTCCAGTGACCCTTTGCAGAAAGCCGTAGAAGAGACACGTATGGAAACCCCTCCGCCCACGACCCCGCGCACCGAGCCCACCGACGCGGACGTCGAGGCCTTCAAGCAGCAGCTCGGCCGGCCCCCGCGCGGGCTGCGCGCCATCGCGCACCGCTGTCCCTGCGGTCAGCCGGACGTCGTGGAGACCGCGCCGAGGCTGCCCGACGGCACCCCGTTCCCGACGCTGTACTACCTGACGTGTCCGAAGGCGAACTCCGCGATCGGCACGCTGGAGGCGAACGGCGTGATGAAGGAGATGACGGAGCGGCTGGGCACCGACCCGGAGCTGGCGGCCGCGTACCGGGCGGCGCACGAGGACTACATCCGGCGCCGCGACGAGATCGAGGAGCTGAGGAACTTCCCGAGCGCGGGCGGCATGCCGGACCGGGTGAAGTGCCTGCACGTCCTGGTCGCCCACTCGCTGGCCGCCGGCCCCGGCGTCAACCCGCTGGGCGACGAGGCGCTGGCGATGCTGCCGCAGTGGTGGAGCAAGGGCCCCTGCGTGACACTCCCCGAGGCCGGTACGGAGAAGGAGGACGCCCAGTGACCCGGGTCGCCGCCATCGACTGCGGTACGAACTCCATCCGTCTGCTGGTGGCCGACGCCGACCCGGTGACCGGTGAACTCACCGAGCTGGACCGGCGGATGACGATCGTGCGGCTCGGCCAGGGCGTCGACCGCACGGGCCGGCTGGCGCCCGAGGCGCTGGAGCGCACCTTCGCCGCCTGCCGCGAGTACGCGGAGATTGTGGAGAAGCACGGCGCCTCGGCGCGCCTGCGCTTCGTCGCCACCTCCGCCTCCCGCGACGCCGAGAACCGCGACGAGTTCGTGCGCGGGGTGCTGGACATCCTGGGCGTGGAACCCGAGGTCATCACCGGCGACCAGGAGGCCGAGTTCTCCTTCACCGGCGCCACCAAGGAGCTGACCGGCCGGGCCGACCTGCACCGTCCGTTCCTGGTGGTGGACATCGGCGGCGGCTCGACCGAGTTCGTCGTCGGCGACGACCACGTACGCGCCGCCCGCTCCGTGGACGTGGGCTGCGTCCGGATGACCGAGCGGCACCTGGTGCACGACGGGGCCGTGACCGACCCGCCCACCCAGGAGCAGCTCGCGGCGATGCGCGCGGACATCGAGGCCGCCCTCGACCGGGCCGAGGAGACGGTCCCGCTGCGCGAGGCGCACACGCTGGTCGGCCTGGCGGGCTCGGTCACGACCGTGTCGGCGATCGCCCAGGACCTGCCCGAGTACGACTCGGCGGCCATCCACCACTCCCGCGTCTCCCGGGACCGGGTCCGCGAGATCACCGAGTGGCTGCTGCGCTCCACCCACGCCGAGCGCGCCGAGGTGCCCTCCATGCATCCCGGCCGGGTCGACGTGATCGGTGCCGGGGCCCTCGTACTGCTCGCGATCATGGAGCGGATCGGTGCCGAGGAGGTCGTGGTGTCGGAGCACGACATCCTCGACGGCATCGCCTGGTCCGTGGCCTAGGTCTCCTTTGCTACTGACCAGTAGCACTCCGCTGAGCAGTCGGGATAGCGTTTGAGCGACGCTCGGGGGCCCTCGCGGGCCCCCCGGGGAGGGGTCGGCCCGGAAAGTTCGTGAAGTTCTTCACAAGGAATTGGCCCCGGCGGAACGAAGAAGTGGGTCCGGTTGACCCGTCCGGGCCCTCAACACCCCTTTGAACACGTTCAGAAGGTGATGCGGAGCGTCTCGCGGGCGAGCGCGGCGCGGACCGGCCGACCGGCCTCACACCCGCCGCGAACCGACAGAGAGGCAGCTCACGCGCCATTGACAACGCCCCGTGTGATGCTCCGGTTCCCGATCGGAACTGTGATCTGGATCAAGAAGCGCGGGATGGTAGCACAGGCCCTGTCGGAGCTTGTGAAGGGGCGCACGAGGTACCCCCCTGAGACGGGTGGATACTCGATGGCATGAGCACCACGGAGCGTCCCAGGATCCTCGTAGTAGGCGGTGGGTACGTAGGCCTGTACGCAGCTCGGCGCATCCAGAAGAAGATGCGTTACGGCGAGGCGACCGTCACCGTCGTCGACCCGCGGTCGTACATGACCTACCAGCCCTTCCTCCCCGAAGCCGCCGCCGGCAGCATCTCCCCGCGGCATGTCGTCGTCCCGCTGCGACGCGTGCTCCCCAAGGCGGAGGTCCTCACCGGCCGGGTCACCACCATCGACCAGGACCGCAAGGTCGCCACGATCGCCCCGCTGGTCGGCGAGGCGTACGAGCTGCCCTTCGACTACCTGGTCATCGCGATGGGCGCGGTCTCCCGCACCTTCCCGATCCCCGGCCTCGCCGAGCAGGGCATCGGCATGAAGGGCATCGAGGAGGCCATCGGCCTGCGCAACCACGTCCTCGAGCAGCTCGACAAGGCCGACTCCACCACGGACGAGGAGATCCGGCGCAAGGCGCTCACCTTCGTCTTCGTGGGCGGCGGCTTCGCCGGTGCGGAGACCATCGGTGAGGTCGAGGACATGGCCCGGGACGCGGCCAAGTACTACACCAACGTGTCCCGCGAGGACATGCGCTTCGTCCTCGTCGACGCCGCCGACAAGATCCTCCCCGAGGTCGGCCCCAAGCTCGGCAAGTACGGCAAGGAGCACCTCGAGAGCCGCGGCGTCGAGGTCTACCTGTCCACGTCGATGGACTCCTGCGTCGACGGCCACGTGGTGCTGAAGAACGGCCTCGAGGTCGACTCCAACACCATCGTGTGGACGGCGGGCGTCAAGCCGAACCCGGCGCTGGCCCGCTTCGGCCTGCCGCTCGGTCCGCGCGGTCACGTCGACACCGAGCCGACCCTCCAGGTCAAGGGCACGGACTACATCTGGGCCGCGGGCGACAACGCCCAGGTTCCGGACCTCGTGGGCCGCAAGGCCGGCAACGAGAACGCCTGGTGCCCGCCGAACGCCCAGCACGCGCTGCGTCAGGCCAAGGTCCTCGGCGACAACGTGATCTCCGGCATGCGGGGCTTCCCGCAGAAGGAGTACAGCCACGCCAACAAGGGCGCGGTGGCGGGCCTCGGCCTCCACAAGGGCGTGGCGATGATCGTCATGGGCAAGATGAAGATCAAGCTCAAGGGCCGGCTCGCCTGGTACATGCACCGTGGCTACCACGGCATGGCCATGCCGACCTGGAACCGCAAGATCCGCGTCTTCGCCGACTGGACGCTCGGCATGTTCCTCAAGCGCGAGGTCGTGTCCCTGGGCGCGATCGAGTCCCCGCGCGAGGAGTTCTACGAGGCCGCGAAGCCCGCGCCGGCGCCGGCGGCGGTGCAGCAGGAGCCGAAGAAGACCGAGGCCAAGGCCTCCTGACCCCCGGTCACCCCTGAAGGGGCCGCCCGCCATCCGTGGTGCGGGCGGCCCCTTCCTCGTCCCCGACGCCGCGGCCCGCCTCGACGCCCTGGAACAGCCCTCCCGAACCCCCGCCCCGGTGGGGCGCCTTGTCGGCTCCCGAGTCGGGTGGTGGGGGGGGGCAAAGGCCGGGGATCCAGGGGGCGGAGCCCCCTGGGTGCGGAGTGCAGAGGTGCCCAGCCTCACACACCGGGCCCGTGCCACAACCCGCCCCGCCCGCGCAGCACACCGCAGCCCAAGCGAGTGCGTTTCCGTGTTTTGCCCAGATGTGACGCGCGCCGGGGACTGCCAACCCCCGCCCCAGGTGTTTACGTGGTGAGGACATTCCGGGATTCCCGTCACGGAGGTGTACACCATGGCAGACGCCGCCCCACGGCTGAAGGGCATCCTCGAGCAACTGATCGGCACGTCCCTCCCCGTCCGCATCCGCGCCTGGGACGGTTCCCAGGCCGGTCCCCCCGACGCCCCGACCCTGGTCGTACGCAACCGCCGCGCCCTGCGCCACCTGCTCTGGAAGCCGGGTGAACTCGGCCTCGCCCGCGCCTGGGTGGCCGGCGACCTCACCGTCGAGGGCGACCTCTACACCGCCCTGGACCGGCTCGCCGGACTCGTCTGGGAGCGCGACGAGGACGCCCGCCCCCTCACCCAGGCCCTGCGCGACCCCTCCTTCCGCTCCGCCGTCCGCGGACTGCTCGCCCTCGCGGGCCACCCGCTGCCGCCCGCCCCGCCCCCGGAGGAGGCCCGCCGCCCCCGCCGGGGGCTGCACACCAAGCACAGCGACAGACGCGCCATCAGCCACCACTACGACGTCGGCAACGACTTCTACGAGATCGTCCTCGGCCCGTCGATGGTGTACTCCTGCGCCTACTGGCCCGCCCCGCCCCCGCAGGGCACCCTCGAACAGGCCCAGTACGACAAGCTCGACCTGGTCTGCCGCAAACTCGCCCTGGAGCCCGGCCGGCGCCTGCTGGACGTCGGCTGCGGCTGGGGCTCCATGGCCATCCACGCCGCCCGCGAGCACGGCGCGAACGTCGTCGGCATCACCCTGTCCCAGGAGCAGGCCGCGTACGCCCGTAAGCGCATCGCCGACGAGGGCCTGACCGACCGCGTCGAGATCCGCGTACAGGACTACCGGGACGTCGCGGACGGGCCGTACGACGCGATTTCGTCCATCGGCATGGCCGAGCACGTCGGATCGCAGCGCTACCTGGAGTACGCCACCGCCCTGCACCGCCTTCTCCGGCCCGGCGGACGGCTGCTGAACCACCAGATCGCCCGCCGCCCGCAGCACGACGAGACGGCGTACCGGGTGGACGACTTCATCGACGCCTACGTCTTCCCCGACGGCGAACTCGCCCCGCTCGGCACCACGGTGTCCCTGCTGGAGCGAGCCGGCTTCGAGGTGCGCGACGTGGAGTCGATCCGCGAGCACTACGCGCTCACCCTGCGCCGCTGGGTGGCGAACCTGGAGGCCGGCCGGGCCCGCGCGGAGGCCCTCACCAGTCCCGGACGGGTCCGCGTCTGGCAGCTGTACATGGCGGCCTCCGCCCTCGCCTTCGAGCGCAACCGCATCGGCGTCAACCAGGTCCTCGCCGGCAGAACCCCCGAGTCCGGCGCCTCCGGCATGCCGTTGCGGGCCCGCTCCTGGGGTGCGCCCGGCCGCGATTGACCCGTACCGACGCCGAAGGGCCGGCTCCCCCGCAACGGGGGAGCCGGCCCTTCGACGTGCCGTCGCGCGGCCGGGTCACTCGGCCTTGATCGCGTTCAGCATGTTCAGCCGGGCGGCGTTGCGGGCCGGCCACATCGCGGCGAGCACACCCACCAGACCGGCCAGCACCAGGAAGATCCCGATCCGGTCCCAGGGCAGGACCAGTGTGTAGCCGGGGATCTCGTCCGCGAAGGTCTCGCCGATGGCCCAGCCGAGGAACGCCCCGAGCCCGATGCCGACCACCGCGCCGAACACCGAGATGACCACGGCCTCCAGCCGGACCATCCGCTTCACCCGGCGCCGGTCCAGACCGATGGCGCGCAGCATGCCGATCTCCTGCTGCCGTTCGAACACCGACATCGCGAGGGTGTTGACGACGCCCAGCACCGCAATGATCAGGGCCATCGCCAGCAGGCCGTACATCACGTTCAGCAGGGTGTTGATGGCGCCGCCGAACTCGTTGCGGATGTCCTGCTTGTCCATCACGGTGATCGCCGGGTTGTCGCCCAGCGCGTCGATGAGGACCTTCTCGTTCGCCGCGGTCTGGCCGCCGTCGATCTTCACGAAGATCTGCATGATGGACGGCTTCGTCTCGTGCCGGTCCACGACCTTCCGGTCGATGAGGACGGGGGAGAGGAACTCGCTGTCCTTGTAGACGGCGCCGACCGTCAGGGTGGCCGACTTGTCGTCGCCGAACGTGACGGGGAGCCTGTCGCCGGTCTTCCAGCCCCTGTTCTTCGCCGTCTTCTCGGCGACCGCGATGTGCCCCTCGGCGAGCGAGGCGGCGCTGCCGCTGACGACGTCGACGGTCAGGACCTTCTCGATGTCGCCCGGGGTGACGGCCGAGGCGGACACGAAGTCGTCGCCGTCGACCTTGAAGTAGGCGTCCTGCTGCGGCGAGACCGCGGACACGCCCTTCGCCTTCTCCAGCGCCGACAGCGCCGACCGGTCGAGGTCACCGCCGTTGGCCATCGACACCATGTAGTCGGCCCTGATGTTGTCGGTGGTCAATTTGTCGATGGCCGTGCCGACCGTGACGCCGAGCACCGACAGGCCGGTCACCAGCGTCAGCCCGATGGCCAGCGCAGAGGCGGTGGCTCCGGTGCGGCGCGGGTTGCGGACGGCGTTCTGGCCGGCGAGCTTGCCCGCCACCCCGAAGGGGCCGACGAGCAGCGGCCGGACGAGCGCTATCACGGGCCGGGACAGCAGCGGGATCAGGATGATCACGCCGATCAGCGCGAGGAACGCGCCCGCCCCGATGTACATCCGGCCGTCGTCGCCGCCGGTCGAGGCACCCGCCACGATTCCCACCGCGCCGAGGGCGGTGACGGCGGCTCCGATGGAGTTGCGCAGCACCAGGGACTTGGTGGTGGCCACCGCGTGGACACTGTTCATGGCCGCCACCGGCGGGATCTTCGCGGCCCGGCGACCGGGCAGCCAGGCGGCGAACGTCGTGATGAGCACGCCCACCGCGAACGCCGTGACCACCGGCGTGGCGGACAGGACCAGCGGACCGTCAGGCATCTTCATGTCGAAGGCGGCCATGCCGGAGCGCAGTCCGACCGCCAGGCCGATGCCGAGGACGAAGCCGACGGCCGAGGCGACCAGACCCACCAGCGCGGCCTCGGCCAGCACCGAGCGGGTGATCTGCCTGCGGGACGCGCCGACGGCGCGCATCAGGGCGATCTCCTTGGTGCGCTGGGCGACCAGCATCGTGAACGTGTTGGAGATCAGGAAGATCCCGACGAAGAGCGCGATGCCCGCGAAGCCGAGCAGGACCTGCTTGAGGTTGCCCAGGCCCTGCTCGATCTGCTCGGCCTGTTCGTCGGCGAGCGCCTGGCCGGTCTGCGCCTCGGCGGTGGCCGGCAGCAGCGGCTTGACCGCGTCCAGGATCCGCGTGTCGTTCGCGCCGGGGGCGGCGGTGACGGTGGCGCTCTCGAAGTAGCCCGGCTTGAGGTACTGCTGCTGGGCGACGGCGGTGTCGAAGAGGACGAGGCTGCCGCCGGCGTTCACGGCGCCGTCCTCGGTGGTGAACACCCCGCTGAGGGTGTACTCCTTCACCGGGCCGTTGGTCGCGACGCGCACCCGGTCGCCGACCTGGTACTCGCCCTTGGCCGCGGAGTCCTTGTCCAGGGCGATCTGGTCGTCCCGCACCGGGCCGGAGCCGTCGGTGAAGGAGTACGCGGGGTCATTGCCGTCCTTGCCCGGGGCGAAGTTGGACCCCCTGTTGGACCAACCGACGCCGATCAGCTTCCCGTCGGGGTCGGCGACCCCGGCGAAGCCCTCGACGCGGCCGTACACCCCGGCGACGCCGTCCACGGCGGACATCCTGTCGAGGTCCTTGCCGGCCAGGCCGGGCTCCTCGTCGGGGTTGTCCGGGTCGGCGTACGAGGTGACGGAGACGGCGACGTCGTCGTAGCTCTTCGCCGACTGGTTGCGGAAGGCGTTGGAGAGGGTGTCGGCGAAGACCAGGGTGCCCGAGACGAACGCGACGCCGAGCATCACGGCGAGCACGGTCATCAGCAACCGGGCCTTGTGCGCGAATACGTTGCGCAAGGCGGTACGGAACATGGTGGCGGTTCTCAGTCCTGTCGGTCCTGGTGGTGGATCAGCTCGTGCGGCCCTTGGCGTCGAACTGCTTCATCCGGTCGAGCACCGAGTCGGCCGTCGGCCCGTACACCTCGTCCACGATCCGGCCGTCGGCGAGGAAGATCACGCGGTCCGCGTAGGCGGCGGCCACCGGGTCGTGGGTCACCATGACCACCGTCTGACCCAGCTCGCGCACCGAGTTGCGGAGGAAGCCCAGGACTTCGGCGCCGGAGCGGGAGTCGAGGTTTCCGGTGGGCTCGTCGCCGAAGATGATGTCGGGACGCGAGGCCAGCGCCCGCGCCACGGCGACGCGCTGCTGCTGGCCGCCGGAGAGCTGGGTCGGCCGGTGGCTCAGCCGGTCGGACAGCCCGACCATCCTGATCACGGTGTCCATCCACTGCTTGTCCGGCTTGCGACCGGCGATGTCCATGGGGAGGGTGATGTTCTCCAGGGCGGACAGCGTCGGCAGCAGGTTGAACGCCTGGAAGATGAAGCCGATCTTGTCCCGGCGCAGCTTGGTCAGTTGCTTGTCCTTCAGCGAGCCCAGCTCGGTCTCGCCGATGCGCACGGAACCCGAGGAGAAGGTGTCGAGCCCGGCCACGCAGTGCATCAGCGTGGACTTGCCGGAGCCGGACGGCCCCATGATCGCGGTGAACTCGGCCTGCTGGAAACCGACGGAGACCCGGTCCAGGGCGACCACCTGGGTCTCGCCCTGGCCGTAGATCTTCGACAGCTCCGTGGCGCGCGCGGCCACGGCGGTGGTCCGGTCGGCGATTGGTGCGGTGGTCACGGGATGGACGCTCCTGTCGGGACGACGTGCTCTCGGGTACGGCGTCCATCGTTCCGTCGCTTTGCCTCCGTGTAGTCACCCGCTGCTCCGGTTCCGGGGGGCGACTGGGGTCGGACCCCCGGGCGCGCCGTCATACCTGGGGATGACGGGACACCCTGAGCGGTCATGCCGAGAACAGGTGGAGCGCCCTTGTTCGGACGGTGAAATTCCGTCATTCCGCATGCGTGGCGGGGCATCAGCCGTAAGGCTGGTGGCACGTGCTGACGGCGAGTTCCCGGGTCTGATGCTCCCTCAGGCGCCAATAAAATAAGACAAGATCGGGCCATCCCGCCGCTGCCGGCGCGAAGGTCACCGATAGGCTCGGAGCCGCGAAGCGGAGCCCACGGCCTGCCCGGATGGTGGAATGCAGACACGGCGAGCTTAAACCTCGCTGCCCCTCAGAGGGCGTGCCGGTTCAAGTCCGGCTCCGGGCACTTCCACAGTCACTGAGTGTGACCAGCGACAACGGTCCTACAGGGCCGTCTCTCTTGTTTCCGTTCGGTGCACCGTTAGTGCACGGGCGGCTACGCGACGGATCTCATCTGGCACCCAGTCCGGCTGCTCCCGTGTGTTATGCGGCGGGTTCGACGTCGTCTCGGGTGACCTCGGCCACAGGGTGAGGAGGCGGGCCCACTCGGCGGTGCGCTCGGCACCCGCAGGAGTTCCCATGAGCCGGCGGAAGGCTTCCTTCAGCTCGTCCCTGGCGGGGGATTGGGGCACAGGGCAACCGTAGGGGATGGGACTGACAACCGCGGCGGCGTCGCCGATGCGGGCGTACTGCCCACCGCACCGCGAGATCGCTAGTCTCCGGCCCATGAATGAGCATGTGCAGGTCTCGACCGCCACGCCCAACCGCGAGCAAGCCGTGGGCCTGGCGCAAGGAGCGGTCAAGGCGCGGCTCGCCGCGGGCGCGCAGATCATCGGGCCCGTCACCTCCGTCTTCTGGCACCTCGGGGAGTTCGGCGAGGGCGAGGAGTGGCGGCTGCTGCTGACGACCACGACGGACCGGTACCCGGATCTGGAGAAGCACCTGCTGGAAGCGCACCCGTGGGACAACCCGGAGCTGATCGCCACGCCGATCACGGGGGCGCCCCGCTGCCTCCGGTGGATCGAGGACAACGTGACGCCCGAGTTGTCCTAGACGCCGGCCCGCTCGAGGACGCCGCGCACCGCGGGGACGTTCCGGTGCTGCCCGAGCTGGGCCAGCACCGGAGCGAGCCGCTGCCGTGGCCGTACGGACGCCACGCCGATGGACAGGTCCAGTGCGCGGTTGGTGACGGTGGCGGCGGCCTCGACCTCTCCGGCGGTGAGGCAGGCATCCGCGAGCCACGACAGGTAGAGGGACTTGTCGCGGGCGTGGGAGTCGTCGTAGCGGTCCAGGGCGCGGGTGAGGACGGGGACGGCGCGCAGTGGCCGGCGCAGCTCCGTCCAGCAGCGCCCGGTCATGATGTCCAGCTCTGTCTCGTCGACCCACGCGGCCCAGTCGGGTTGCTCCTCGCCGTCCTGCTGCTCCGCGAGCGCTGTCCGGGCGGCCTCCAGGGCGTGTTCGGTCTCGGCGGGCCGGCCGGCGATGGCGCATGCCCACGCCATCCGCTCGTGCAGCAGGGCGCGCACGCCGGCCGGGGTGCCGCCGTTGATGGTGGCGCAGCTGCGCGCGGCGATCTCGGCGGCCTGGGCGCGGTCGTTGGTCTGGTAGGCGAGGAAGGCGTACGCGTTGCCGAGGAGGCTGCTGTCGCCGGCTTCGCGGGCGGCGGCCATACTCTCCTCGTACAGGGTGCCGGCTTCTGTCGGGTGGCCGCCGTCGAAGGCCGCCCATCCGGCTTGCTGGGCCTGCTCGGCGAGGAGGGACAGGGCGAGGCGGCGGGTTTCGTCGGTGGTGCTGACCGTGCGCAGCAGGGACTTGGTGGCCTGGAACTCGCTGAGGTAGACGCGGTAGGTGTCGCCGCCGCCGAGGAGGTCGTCCAGGCGGCGAAGCCGTGCCGTGCGGGCGCGGAGCTGGGTGACGTACTCGGTGGTCATGCGCGTGGGTGCCGGGGGCCGTTGCAGGGCGGGCAGGGCGGCGGCCAGGCCGACGGTGGACGCGGCTTGGAGGACAGTTCGGCGGCGCACGGCTGTTCCGTTCTCTTGGGCGTATGTGTGCGCAGGAGAAGCGCCGGTCTCCCACGGGCGGGGCGCGAGCCCCACCATGTGCCCAGGGACGCGTAGGGCGTCCGCGATCTGCACGATCTTGTCGAACGTAGTCACGCGGCCCTCGCCCCGCGCGAGCTGCCCGACCCGGATCGGTTTGAGGTCACAGGCATCGGCCAGCCGGGAGTAGCTGATTCCGGCGCGGCTGCGCGCGAGGCGGAACACCGGCCCGAAGTCGTGCCCGGCCAGGGCACGCTGCATCTCCTCGTCGTCGAGGAGGTCTTGGGGCAGGGCTGTGGGTGGCTGGTAGGTCATGCGGCACTTCCTGCTCGCCTGAGTGTGCGTGATGAGCCGTCACGGGCTGTACCCATGATGGGTATACCCGGCGCGGGGAAGTGCTGGAAACCGCGGAAATCCACCCTGTACGCGTGAGAGCCCTGGTGGCCGTGGTGTCCGCCGTCGGCCTGTCCGGGGCATGGACGACGAGCAAGGAGTCGCCATGTTTGAAAGTACCCAACTCCCCCCGCACAGTGGAGGGTTGAACAAGTGGGCGAGAGGCGGCCCGGTGGTGACCGGCAATGAGCGCGTGCTGGCTGCCGAGCAGTGGCTGCTGTTGACCGTGGAAGACCGCGAGCTGGCCCGCCGCCAGTGGGACAGCGAGGGCGTCACCCTCCTGCGGTGCGGCGGGCTCATCTCCGCGATCCGACTGCCGGCCCGCCTGGTGTGGAACGCGGCGGAGACCGAGGAGCTGCCGGAGGTGGACGCCTACCTCGCCGCCGCTCTCGGAGGCCCGGCGTTCATGGACCTGCACGTCTGCTGCTACTACGCGCTGGTGGACAGCCGCAGCCTGGAACGCTTCCCGTTCGGTGACATGCCGGGATTGGCGGCCATCGGCCAGAACCACTACCTGGGCGTGCCCAGCCTGCGGCACGTTACCGTCGCCGGCCGCGCGTACTGGTGCGTGCCGCCCGAGTCTGCGGGCGTGCTCTGCCCCGTGGAGGCCGTGGAGGCGATGGTCCGCAAAGGCCGTGCCCGCATGATCTCGGGCCAGTGCCGCTGACCGCCGCTCGGTCGCGCCCGGACACCAGGCAGCTCAAGGAGACGCCGTGACCACCAGCCTCCCAGCAGTTCCGGCACAGAACAGGAACACCCTGCCGCGCGTCGCCGACGTCTTCGTGCACGCGGCCGCGCAGATCCACCGGGCGGCAGCCCAGTTATGGCCCGGCCTGCCCGTCAGCCTCGAACAGCACGTGCCGAGCGTCACCGGCTACGTGCACCGCGCCCGCGTCGGCGATCGCACCCTATACGCGAAGACGTCGCTGCTCGGCGTCTCCCTCGTGTCGCTCCTGCGCGGGGCGTGCGGCCACTGGCCGGCCGTCATCGAGGAGCAGCGCGCGTACGTGACGCAGCCCGACGGCCTGCTCCAGCGGGAAGCGGCACAGCTGCAGATCCTCGCGGGCCTTGACCGGCCCCGGGTGTGCGCCGTCGCGGGCCTCGCCCAGGGCGTCATCTTCACCGAGCCGGTCACCGGGCCGAACCTGGGCGAGCTGCTGCTCGCCAGGCCCGGCGACACGGCCGACCTCCTGGCCGCCGCGTTCGACGAGCTGCGCCCCCTGCACCAGGCGGGCGCCGCGAAGGCCCTCGACCCGGCCGGCGTGATCGGCGAGCGCAGCATCGCCGGCACGTTCCTGCGGAAGTTCAACGGCCTGTCGGGGGTGTACTACATCGAGCGGGTCGGCGCGGAGCGCTGCGCCGAGCCCACCCGCCAGGAGGTCACCGGCCTGGTGCGGGCCTGCGTTGACCGGCTGTGGCGGCTGCGCCTGCTGCTGCCCGCCGCCGACGGCACGACGCTGGCGTACGGCGACCTGAAACCAGAGCACGTCCTCTTCCCGGATGGGCCAGGAGCGCGGCCGGTGTTCCTCGACCCCGGCCTGATGCGGTCGGCGCCGATGGTCGATGTGGCCAAGATGCTCAGCCGGACCGTGCTGACGCTCGCCGCGGACCGGCCCGGCGGCGAGACGTCCCGGCAGATCCTCGACGGGTTCACAGTGTTCGCCGTGTCGCGGATCGCGCACCTGAGCGCCGTCGACCAGCGGACGTGGCTACGGCATCTGCTGACGCTGTGGGCCATGGACACGCTGAACATCCTCACCACGTACCTGTCGGCCCCGGCCGGACTGCCGCTGCCGCACCTGGGCGCGGCGCTCGTCGACCGGGCCGTGCCGCTGTGCCGCTTGGTGGACCGGATCAGCACCGAGCTGACCGAGCAGCCGTCGCAGCTCGACGTGTGGGACCGCGCCCTCGACGAGGCCCTGGCGGTGGCGTCATGACGGCGTCCATCGGCATCGTCGGCGCCGGGGCCGTCGGCCAGGCCGTCGGCAGCACTCTGGTGACGGCCGGCGTGGGCGGACAGCTCCTCATCGCCGGGCGGACACCGAAGCAGGCCGCGGCCCTCGCGGACGACCTGGCCGACTTGCGGGCTGCCACGGGCTCGCCGGTGCGGGCGGCCGTCGCGGAGGTGCCCGATCTGCGGCAGTGCGCTGCGATCGTCGTCACGGTCCGGGTGGCGTTCTTCAACGCCCGCGCCACCGACGTCCGGATGGGCGGCGCCTACGCGAACACGCCCGTAGTGCGGCGGCTTGCCGAGCAGCTCGCCGGCTACGACGGCACCGTGCTGATGGTGACGAACCCGGTCGACCTGATGACGCGGCTGTTCGCCGAAAACTCGGGATGCGCGCGGGTCTTCGGCGTCGGCTCCAGCCTGGACACCGCCCGCTACCGGCTGACACTCGCGCGGCTGCTGGATGTGCCGCTGTGCGCCGTGCGCGGCCACGTCATCGGCGAGCACGGCGACGCTGCGGTGGTGTGCGCCTCGTCGACCACCGTCAACGGGCATCCGCTGCCTGTCCCTCTTCAGCAGGTACGTGACGAACTCGCCCGGCGGCCCGGCCGGATCAGCCTCGGTATCGGCCGCACGAAGCACGGACCCGCAGGTGCCGTGCTGCAAGCCCTCCGCCTGGCCCTCGGCCTGGAGGACGGATTCACCGAGCTGTCGGCGCCCCACGGCGGTGGCTTCCTCGGAATCCGTTTGCAGTTCATCCAGGGCCGCCCTCTACCGTGCATGCCTCCGCTCGATGACGCGGAGGCCCGGCAGTTGGAGGCGGCCCACGTCAAACTCCGCGACGGCTACGCGGTCGTGCGCGATATCCCCGCCCAGCCCGCCCCCGTAGAGAGGAACCTCTTGTGACCACTCACGCTGTACGACTGGACGTCGCTGGCGCGACCGCTACCGTGCTGTCCGCCGACAAGACGGTCACCGACTGGACGGCCCGCTACTTCGGGCAGTGGTGGAACGCCACCGAGGTGGCGCCGGAGAGCGTCTGCACCGGATCGGTGGTCATCGCCACTGTGGACCGCGAGGAATACGACGCCGTGGCGCTGGGAGTGACGCAGGAGCCGCACACGAGCACCCAGTACGCGAGGGCGCTGCTCCTGCTGTCACACGAGGTGTCCTCCGGTGTGATCCGCGCCGTCAGCCCGGGCCAGCGGCTCGCCTACCGGTCGGAGCCGGGGGCCGGCCAGTTGCAGATCATCGGCTGCGACAGCGACGCCGTCGCCACGGCGACCGCCCGCCTGGCCCGTGAGGTCGTGCGCGGGATCCTGCTGCGGGACGGCTGGGCGGTGCTGCACGCGTCCGCCGTCGTCGACCAGGACGGCCGGGCGATCCTCACGTTCGGGCAGAAGGGCGCAGGCAAGACGACCACGGCTCTCGCCCTGGCGGCACGCCACCAGGTCAGCCTCCTCGCCAACGACCGCGTCTTCGTCCGGCCCGACCGGACCAGCGGCGTCGACGTGATCCCGTGGCCGGCGGCCGCCGCGGTCGGGCTCGGGCTGCTGGACTCGCTCGACTGGTTCGACATCGCGCGGGAGCGGATGGCTGGTGGCGAGCAGCTCCACCCCACCCAGGACGAGCGGGTGACGGCAGCCCTCCGCGCCGATGTCTCGGTGCCGCTGTGGGACAAGGGCAAGGAGCTGAAGGCGCAGATCTTCCCTGACCAGTTCGAGCGCTGGTTCGGCGTGCCGTTGTCCACGGGCGGGAGCGCTGCCGCGCTCGTCTTCCCTCGCATTGATGCCGACGCCGATCCGGCCGAGGAGGACTCTGTCCGGACGCTCGGCGACGGCGACTTCATGAGCGGTGAGACCGAGGACCGGTACCCCGATGTGTTCGGCCTCCTCGGAGTGGACGGCGGCGGGGCCCACAGCGTGCGGCAGGAGATCGCCTGGCGGCTGGGGACACTGCCGCACCACTCCGTGATCCTGGCCCACGACGTGGCTGCGAACGGCGACTTCCTGGCCAAGCTCGTCGGCGTGTGACCCCTGACGGGCTCCCAGCCCGCCAGGTGAGGACGTAGGTCACCTACGTTTGATGTACAACCCCGGACGGGCGACTCGACGATCGTCGTAGATTGAACTGGTGTAGGTGGGACATTCGTAGCCTGGGGTAAGAATGGTCAAGAACCGGTCATGATCGGCTCTTGTGCTTGCCTCTCACCGGCGTGCGGGTCGGGAGCTGGCGAGACGGCGGCTTCGGCCCTTGCTCCGCAAAGCAGGCACCCGAAGCCGCTACGCGGGTTCGGCTCCCTTGCTCCGCCGCTTAGGCGCCGGGCTCGCGCTGGTGGGCCCGACATTCCTACTGCCGGGCCCACCGAGTCTCTTCTGCCCGTAGGTGGCGCTTCGGCTATGCCTCCGGCTTCCTTCGTTGGGTCTGCCTGGTGCATGCGCCTCCTGGCGTGCGCCAGCCGGTGCGCCACTGGCGCACCGGGTGCGTGTGGATGCGTGAAGATGCGGGCGGATGCGTGAGGATCCGGAAGTGTTTGGTGAGGTCACAGCATCGCCGCAGGTCAGGAGGGGGGTGGGGCAGGTTCAAGTCCGGCTCCGGGCACCATCACGCTTTCCCCTCTTCCTGATCGCCGCCCTTCGGCGTGCCCGCGTGGCCGTTGACACCGGGTGTATGCGGCTGGAAACTCGCGGGCGGTCGGGTGGTGAAGGAGGGCGGGCGATGCGGACCTGTGTGGGGATCATCGGGGCCGGGCCCGCCGGGCTGCTGCTCGCGCGACTGCTGCACCGCGCCGGGATCGAGTCGGTCGTCCTGGAGGCACGCGACCGGGCCTATGTCGAGCAGCGGCAGCGGGCCGGGGTGCTGGAGCAGGGGACCGTGGACGTGCTGCGGGCCGCCGGGGCCGGGGCGCGCATGGACCGGGAGGGACTGCGGCACGACGGGATCGAGCTCAGGTTCGACCGGCGGCGGCACCGCGTGGACTTCCCCGGGCTCACCGGCGGCCGGTCCGTCATGGTGTACGCGCAGACCGAGGTCTGCAAGGACCTCATCGCGCTCCAGCTGGCCGAGGGCGGGCCGCTGCTCTTCGAGGCCGAGGCGGTGGCGGTGGAGGACGTGGACACCCCGTCCCCTCGCATCCGGTTCCGGCACCAGGGCCGCGAGGACGTGCTGGAGTGCGACTACGTGGCCGGGTGCGACGGCTTCTGGGGCGTGTCGCGTCCCGCGCTCCCCGCCGGGGCCGGAAGGGTTTTCGAACGGACGTACCCCTTCGGCTGGCTCGGCATCCTCGCCGATGTGCCGCCCTCCCACGACGAACTGGTCTACGCCCGCCACGAGCGCGGCTTCGCCCTGCTGTCCATGCGCACCCCGGCCGTCTCCCGGCTCTATCTCCAGGTCCCCGAGGGGACCAAGGCGGAGGAGTGGAGCGACGAGGAGATCTGGCGGGAGCTGGAGCTGCGGTTCGAGACCGCCGACGGCTGGACACTGCGGCGCGGGCCCGTCACCCAGAAGTCGGTCACCCCCATGCGCTCCTACGTCCACGAGCCCATGCGGTACGGCCGGCTCTTCCTCGCCGGGGACGCCGCCCACATCGTGCCGCCCACCGGGGCCAAAGGGCTGAATCTCGCCGTCGGGGACGTGGTGGTGCTCGCGCGGGCGCTGGCCCACGAGAAGGAGACCGGTTCGGCCGAGCTGCTCGACGCCTACTCCGCGACCTGCCTGCGCCGGGTCTGGCAGGCCGAGCGCTTCTCCTACGACATGACCACCCTGCTGCACCGCGCCCCGGACGCCACCGCCTTCGAGGACCGCCTCCAGCTGGCCAGCCTGGAGCGCATCACCTCCTCCCGCGCCGCCGAGACCGACCTCGCGGAGGCCTACACGGGATTCCCCCTGGCGTGAGCCCGCACAAGCGGATGATCTCCGGCCGGTTCCGGGCGGGTACCGGGTCGGTCATGGTTCGGTCCCCCGTGGTGAGGGGAATCACCAACCCGCGTAGCGTGTTGCGCAGCATGACGAGGGAAAGATCCTCCCCAAGCATTAGGGTCAATCCTTTGCCTACCTATTACTCTTGAGCCAAGGCCGCGCCGTGTGGCCATGGAGGAGTGAAATGAGGAGCAGAAACCCGGTCTTCTCGCGACGGGGGTTCAGCCGCGACAACGGCTACGCGGGCTTCAACACCGCGCCGCAGGCCGGGGGTCCCGCTGTCGCCACGCAGGCCAACCCGTACGCGCAGCCGACGGGCAACCCGTACGCCCAGAACCCCTACGCGCAGCAGGACCTGCAGTACGGCGCACCGCCGCAGGCCCCGGCCACCACCGGCCGGATGACGCTCGACGACGTCATCGTGCGCACGGCCAGTACGCTCGGCCTGCTCATCGTGACGGCCGCGCTCTCCTGGGCGCTGCTGCCGGTCGACGACGCCAACATCAGCCGGTCCTACGGCATCGGTATCGGCGCCGCGCTGATCGGCATGGTGCTGGCGCTGGTGCAGTCCTTCAAGCGCAAGCCCACGCCCGCGCTGATCCTGACGTACGCGGCGTTCGAGGGTGTCTTCCTCGGCGTCATCTCCAGCATCGTCGACAACCGCATCGCCGACGGTGCGGCCATGCAGGCCGTGCTCGGCACCATGGCGGTCTTCGCCGGTGTGCTGGTGGCGTACAAGGCGGGCTGGATCCGCGTCAACCGCCGCTTCTACGGCTTCGTGATGGCGGCCGCGCTCGGCTTCATCCTGCTGATGGCCGTGAACCTGCTGTTCGCGGTGTTCGGCGGCGGTGACGGCCTCGGCTTCCGCAGCGGCCCGCTCGGCATCGTCTTCGGCATCGTCGGCATCATCCTCGGTGCCTGCTTCCTCGCCCTGGACTTCAAGCAGGTCGAGGACGGCATCGCCTACGGCGCGCCGCGCGAGGAGGCCTGGTTCGCCGCCTTCGGCCTCACGCTGACGCTGGTGTGGATCTACATGGAGTTCCTGCGGCTCATCGCGATCTTCAACAGCAGCGACTGACGACGGGACGGCGTCCTGTACGCCGCCGACGCCAAGGCAAGGGCCCCGGTATCCACCGGGGCCCTTCGTCTGTGCGCGCTAGAGCAGTTTGCGCGCGGCCCTCCTCAAGTCGTACTCGTGGACGATCGCCTTGGCGTGGCCGTACGCCAGGTCGTACTCGTGCCGGAGCCAGCTGACCTTCTCCTCGAAGCGGAAGAGCGACGGGCCTTCTTCGACGGTGCGCAGCCAGTCGGAGATCTCACGACCGGTGCAGTGGGGGATGCGGGCGAGCATGTTGCGATGGGTCTCTGCGGAGAAGACTTGGGACATCGGCGCCTCCGGACGCTGGGATGTAAGCCGGTCCTTCAGGTCACCGTGCCTGAGCGTTCGCCCGTTGGCAACAGTCCTGCCGCGCCGCGTACGCTCACCGCGTGGTTGATACGACACCCTTCACCCGTGCCGTGGATCATTTCGCCGACCGCCTGCGGGCCGCGCCGCAGAGCCGGCTGCAACGGGGCGGGGCCGCCGAAGCGCTCGCCCTGGCCAGGGAGTTGGCGCGGCGCACCCAGCTCGTCGAGGAGCCCGACACCGCACCCCGCGAGATGCCCGACGCCGGCATGTTCGCCGCCGCCGACCAGATCACCGTGGCCGGTCACGACCTGGCCCTCGTACTGAAGAACGACGACGAGGTCGAGGAGGCCGTCCGGCTCGTGGAGGAGGCACGCGAACGCGCCGGGGTGTGACCCCGGCGGCTACAGGGCTGCGGGGACTACAGGGACGCGATGACGCGGTCCGCCAGGATGTAGACGCTCTCCTCGCCGCACGAGAAGGTCAGCGTGTACGCCCCCGAGATGCCGGAGCCGCCCAGCAGGAACGGGGTCTCGCCCGCGCGCAGCGCCCCGGCCAGCCGCTCCGCGGTCTCGCGGTGGCCCGGCGTCATGCACAGCGTCGTCCCGTCGGCGAACACATAGACGTCCAGGGTTCCCAGCGGACCCGGGCGGACGTCGGTCAGCTCGGTGCGCTCGGCGGCCAGCTCCTCCAGGATGGACACGGTGCGCTCATGGTCGTTCACCACCGGTGACGGATTGGGCACGAAGTCCGGGTGCGAGGGGTGACGGCGGCGGGCCGCGGCCAGCTCGGGGGAGTCCCCGGCGTGCTCCTCGGGGGCGTCCGCCCCGGGCTCGATCACCGGCTCCAGACCCGCGAAATCGGCCTGCCGGGGCAGGAACAGTTCGCTGTCGGCCAGGCCGAGCAGGGACGGCGCGTCCGAGGCGTCGCGCGCCTCCTGGGCGGCCCAGAAGGCCCGGGCCTCGGCGAGCTCACGCTCCCGCTCCTCGGCGAGTGCCTCCGCCACGGCGGCGCGTATCTCGTCGGGGCCGGCCGCGCGGGCGGAGGGAACACGCGCGCGCGTGGCGGCGGCCTGGTTCCCGGCCAGCTCGGTGTGCAGGGCCGCGACCTGTCTGCGCAGCACCATGATGCTGCGCAGGACGGCGACGCCCACGGCGCCCGTGGCGGCCGTGGTGATCAGCAGGGCGATCGGCATGGCGCTCACTGACGTACTCCCGGTTCACAGTCGACCCCCGACTTCCTACATCAGCTTGAAGGGCGGACTAACCTTCTGTCAGTGCGTAACGTCACGAAACGGACAGTTCTTTGAGGCCGTCCCCCTGAGGGGTGCGGCGCTGACCTGCGGGAATCACCCCGACGAGAGGGATAGGTCACATCCTGGGGGAGATTGGATCACGGAACGGCCCGGACCCCGGTGATGGCCGGGATCCGGGCCGTTGACTGACGGACGGTGCCGGGAGAGTTACCGTGCGCCCGCGCGCCGCGCCGCGGTGCTCAGCTGAGGCGCTCGATGACCATCGCCATGCCCTGGCCGCCGCCGACGCACATCGTCTCCAGACCGAACTGCTTGTCGTGGAACTGGAGGGAGTTGATCAGCGTGCCGGTGATGCGGGCGCCGGTCATGCCGAAGGGGTGGCCGACGGCGATGGCGCCGCCGTTGACGTTCAGCTTCTCCAGCGGGATGCCGAGGTCGCGGTAGGAGGGGATCACCTGGGCGGCGAACGCCTCGTTGATCTCGACCAGGTCGATGTCGTCGATGGTCAGACCGGCGCGGCCCAGGGCCTGCTTGCTCGCCTCGACCGGGCCGAGGCCCATGATCTCCGGGGAGAGGCCGGAGACGCCGGTGGACACGATCCGGGCGAGCGGGGTGAGGCCCAGCTCGCGGGCCTTGGTGTCGCTCATGATGACGAGCGCGGCGGCGCCGTCGTTGAGCGGGCAGCAGTTGCCGGCGGTGACGAGTCCGTCCGGGCGGAAGACCGGCTTCAAGCCCGCGACGCCCTCCATGGTGACGCCGGGGCGGGGGCCGTCGTCCTTGCTGATCACGGTGCCGTCGGGGAGCGTCACCGGGGTGATCTCGCGCTCCCAGAAGCCGTTCTTGATGGCCTCTTCGGCGAGGTTCTGCGAGCGAACGCCGAACTCGTCCATGTCCTGACGGGTGACGCCCTTGAGGCGGGCCAGGTTCTCGGCGGTCTGGCCCATCGCGATGTACGGGTCGGGCACCAGGCCGTCCTCGCGAGGGTCGTGCCAGGTCGACCCCTCCGACTCGGCGACGGCGGCGGTACGGGCCTCGGCCTCGGCGAACAGCGGGTTGTGGGTGTCCGGGAGGCTGTCGGAGTTGCCCTTGACGAAGCGGGAGACGGTCTCGACACCGGCCGAGATGAAGACGTCGCCCTCGCCGGCCTTGATGGCGTGCAGGGCCATGCGGGAGGTCTGCAGCGAGGACGAGCAGTAGCGGGTGATGGTGCAGCCGGGGAGGTGGTCCATGCCCATCTGCACGGCGACGATGCGGCCGAGGTTGTTGCCCTGCTCGCCGCCGGGGAGGCCGCAGCCGAGCATCAGGTCGTCGATGTCCCTCGGATCCAGCTCGGGGACCTTGGCGAGGGCGGCCTGGATGATCGTGGCGGTCAGGTCGTCCGGGCGCAGGTCCTTCAGGGAGCCCTTGAAGGCGCGGCCGATGGGGGAGCGGGCGGCTGAGACGATCACGGCTTCGGGCATCAGGGCTCCTGGTGTAAGAGGTGGCGCGCAGCGCCTCGTTGAGGGGTGGTGGTCGGGAGACGGGCGGGCATACCGGTGGGTTGGCAGGGCTGCTTGGGAAGTTACCCGGCCGTATGAGCGGGGTCACGACTCCCACGGTGTGACATGGACCGCAACTGTCTAAGCGCTTGCTTTGCCCCCACGCCGTCGCCCAGCCGCAACAACCCCGCCCAGCCGCGTGCCGCCGCCGCGATCCGCGGGCAGTCGTGCCGCAGGGCGGCACGGGTGGGCGCGACGGCACCCCGTCGGCGCCGGGCTGCGCCACCTCCCCCCGGGTACATCAGCACCGGTGTGCTGCTCGGCCGGGGGTGGGTGTCGCTCGCCGGCGCTTGCCGGGTGCCTCCCCCACTCTCGGCTCCGCTCGAGCGGGAGGTACCCCCACCGCCCACCCGTGCCGCCCCAGCGGCACGACTGCCCGCAGCTGCGGCGTGTGCGGCGGCTGCAGTGGGCCGGCGGTGGCTGCGCCACGCGGGCGGTGGCTGCGGCGGCGGGTGTGGCTGCGCCATGCGGGTGGCGGCTGCCGCTAGGGGGACGGCTGGGCTGTGGGCTGGGGTTCGGGCTCCGGGACCCGGCGCCGCCGCCGCCGCTTCAGCAGCGCCCACGGCCCCCGCGGCCCCGCCGGCATCGCCGCCGTGACCTCCGTGCCCGCCTCCGACGCCGCCTCCGCCGCCGCCCGGGCCACCGGCAGGAACCCCTCGCGCCGCGCGGCGTCCGGCCGCTCCTCCTCCGCCGGCCACAGCCCCAGCGCCGCGCAGACCGTCGGCAGCACCGCCATCGCGGCCGTGGCATATCCCTCCACGGAGGGGTGGTAGCTGTCGGGCCCGAACAGCTCCCGCGGATTCGCCGCGAACTCCGGTCCCAGCAGATCCCCCAGCGACACCGTCCGCCCGCCCTGCTCCACGGCCCCGATCGTCTGTGCTGCCGCCAGCTGCCGTGACGCACGCCGGGCCAGCCAGCGCAACGGCTGCTGCACCGGCTCGATGGTGCCGAGATCGGGGCACGTACCGACCACCACCTCCGCACCGGCCGTCCGCAGCCGGCGCACCGCCGAGGCCAGATGACGTACGGACTGGGTGGGCGGCATGCGATGGGTGACGTCGTTGGCGCCGATCATGATCACGCAGATGTCCGGCACCCGCGACGGATCCGCCAGCGCCATCGTGACCTGCCGGTCCAGATCGTCGGAGCGCGCCCCGGGCACCGCGACCGTGCTCAGCCCCACCGGACGCTCCGCGATCGCCGCGACCCCCGACGCCAGCAGCGCGCCCGGCGTCTGCCCCGCCCGGTGCACGCCCTGCCCCGCCGCCGTGGAGTCGCCCAGCATCGTCAGCCGCAGCGCCGGCTCGCCCGGCACCGTGTACGCGGCGCCGTACAGGCCGTCGGCGTTCGGGACGCGAGGACTCGTGCCGTTGCCCACGCGGCGCCGCGCCAGCTGCGCCTCCGCCAGCAGCAGGCCCATGGCGGCCGCGCCGGCCAGGCCGATGCCACCGCCGCCGTACGCCGCACCGGCCGCGATCCGCCGGGCCACCCGCGCCCTCGACATGCCCGTCATGCCCGCCGCCACCTCCTCGAAGCCGTACCCAGTGCTTGCCCCGTACGGACAGTGGTCCAATCCCAACGAGGAGTGAACGACCCGCGCGGCTTCCGCTCCGGGAGGGCCTACGCTGGTTCGACCACCACGACCACCTCTTTTGCAGCATCCGGAGACAACGGTGCAATTCCACGACTCGATGATCAGCCTCGTCGGCAACACCCCGCTGGTGCGGCTCAACAGCGTGACCAAGGGCATCAGGGCGACCGTCCTGGCCAAGGTGGAGTACTTCAACCCGGGCGGCTCCGTGAAGGACCGCATCGCCCTGCGCATGATCGAGGCGGCCGAGAAGAGCGGGGAGCTCAAGCCGGGCGGCACCATCGTCGAGCCGACCAGCGGCAACACCGGCGTCGGTCTTGCCATCGTGGCCCAGCAGAAGGGCTACAAGTGCATCTTCGTCTGCCCGGACAAGGTGTCCACGGACAAGATCAACGTATTGCGGGCCTACGGCGCCGAGGTCGTCGTCTGCCCGACCGCCGTGGCGCCGGAGCACCCCGACTCCTACTACAACGTCTCCGACCGCCTGGTGCGCGAGACGCCGGGTGCCTGGAAGCCGGACCAGTACTCCAACCCCAACAACCCGCTCTCCCACTACCACTCCACCGGGCCCGAGCTGTGGGAGCAGACCGAGGGGAAGATCACCCACTTCGTGGCCGGTGTCGGCACCGGCGGCACCATCTCGGGCACCGGGCGCTATCTGAAGGAGGTCAGCGACGGCGCCGTGAAGGTGATCGGCGCCGACCCCGAGGGCTCCGTGTACTCCGGCGGCTCCGGACGGCCGTACCTGGTGGAGGGCGTCGGCGAGGACTTCTGGCCGACCGCCTACGACCGTGAGGTCGCGGACGGCATCGTCGCCGTCTCCGACAAGGACTCCTTCCAGATGACCCGGCGCCTCGCCAAGGAGGAGGGCCTGCTGGTCGGCGGCTCCTGCGGCATGGCGGTCGTGGCGGCGCTCGAGGTGGCCTCCCAACTCGGTGAGGACGACGTGGTCGTCGTCCTGCTGCCGGACAGCGGACGCGGCTACCTCAGCAAGATCTTCAACGACGAGTGGATGGCCGACTACGGCTTCCTGGAGGACACCGGCCCCAGCGCCCGCGTCGGCGACGTCCTCGACGACAAGGAGGGCGGCCACATCCCCTCCCTCGTCCACATGCACCCCGACGAGACGATCGGCCAGGCCATCGAGGTGCTGCGCGAGTACGGCGTCTCGCAGATGCCGGTGGTCAAGCCGGGCGCCGGCCACCCGGACGTGATGGCCGCCGAGGTCGTCGGCTCGGTGGTGGAGCGGGAGCTGCTGGACGCGCTGTTCAGCAAGAGCGCCTCGCTCGACGACCCGCTGGAGAAGCACATGTCCGCGCCGCTGCCGCAGGTCGGCTCCGGCGAGCCCGTCGCGGACCTGATGGCCGTCCTGGGCAAGGCCGACGCGGCGATCGTCCTCGTCGAGGGCAAGCCGACCGGCGTGATCAGCCGCCAGGACCTGCTGTCCTTCCTCGCCAGGAACGAGAAGTGACGGGGCGTCGGGCGAAGCGCCGTCGAACCAGCGGTGAACGCCGGGGTGTTGACGCGCCCGTGATCCTCGTGGACTTCGCGGAAGCGGTACGAGGGTGTCACGTGCGCGCAGCACTCGCTTAACACGCGTCCGGCAGATTGGTGGGTGTCGGCAGGGCGGCGGAATCACCTCCCCGGGCGTTCAGCACCGGGTGGGGTCTTCTTCAAGTCCGGCCGGCGGCCAAGCGGCGTCGAAGGACCTCCGGAGCGGCTCCCGGACCTCCAAGGACGCCCCGGACGCGCAGCCGCCTCGACGGGCGCGCGTCCCTCGCGGGGACCGCCGTCGTCCCGCCCCCCGGCGACGGGGGTGCGGCGGTCCCCGCGCAAGGCGGCCTCAGTCCTCCCAGTCGCTGTCCCGCGCGGGCCGGCGGGTGCCGAACAGGCCGGGGTTGGTCCGTACGGCCTGTACGACGTTCACGCCGACGATGCCCAGCCAGGTGACCAGCAGGCCGGGCAGATGACCCACGCCCCCGCCGATCGCGGACAGCGGCACCGCCAGGACCAGCGAGACGATCCCGAACCCGAAACGCTCGCCCCAGGAGTCCGTGACCCTCGGCGAGCGTGCGTCCCGGGCCTCCGTCATCTGGTGCTCGGCGAGCTGCCGGCGCACCCGGCGCTCCACCGCGCCGTCGATGCGCTGGTCGACCTTCTCCAGGAACGAGTCGACCAGCGCGGACTCGTACTCCTCGCCCAGTTCCCTGCGCGCCTGCAGGGAGGCGTTGAGTTCCTTCTTCAGCTCGGCGTCCCGCGCGTCCATTCCGGTCATGGAATCCACGGTAGGCAGGGGCGGGCCCGGTGGCACTGGGGGTAACCCCCCATCTCGGCCTGGGGCTGGCCGCGCCCCTACTTCTTGCACATCTTCTCGTCGGCCCGGGACTGCTCGACGTCCACCTTCTTCGGCGCGGCGACGGGAACGCCGGCCTTCTTGAAGTCGGGGCCGAGGGTGAGCGTCATCGGCGCGTCCGGGGCCGCGTCCGTGGTGCCGGGCTTCAGCGCGGCGGCGGGCAGGCCCATCAGATCGGCGAGCCTGCGGGCCTGGTCGGCCTGGTTCGGCGCGTACTCCAGCCGCGTCCTGCCGACCTCGGCCGGGGCGTTCCCCTTGTTCGTGGACCTGGGGACGCCCTCGCCGGTCTGCAGCCAGACCAGGGTGTCCTGCGCGGCCCCCTGCGGACCGCCGCCGTTGTAGACGTCGACGCGCACGGCGGACGCCTCGGCCCGCGGCCCCTCGAGCAGGGCGGCCTGCTCGTCCTTGGCCTTCTTCTCCTTCTTCTTCACCTCGGTGAGGGAGACGTCGTTCTGCAGGATGCTGAAGAGCTTCGGGGCCTCGGCCGGGTGCGGGACGACGGTGACGGGCCTGGGCTCCGCCGGGTTGTCGATCACCGGCAGCGTCATCAGGGTGATGTTCTTCAGATCGATCTTGGCGAGTTCCTTGGCGAGGGTGAGGAGCTTGCCGGGACTGCCTATGCCCTTGTCCACGGTGAGGGACTTGGTGGCCGCGTCGGCCACGTCGAGCATCTTCGACGGGCTGTCCAGCGTGTCCTCCTTCAACTGGCGGATCATCGACGCGACGAACTTCTGCTGCATCTGGATCCGGTCCAGGTCGCTCTCGTTCTTCAGGCCGTGCCGGTTGCGGAGAAATGCCAGCGCGTCCTCGCCCTGGATCGTGCTCTCCCCGGAGGGCAGATCCAGGTTCGTCCCGCCGTCCAGGTCCTTGATGGGCCTCTCCAGACACACCTTCACGCCGCCGACGGCGGTGGACAGCGTCTTGACCGCGTTGAAGTCGAACATCATGAAGTGGTCGACCTCGATGCCGGCGAGTCCCTCGACCGTGCGCATGGTGCAGCCCGGGTCGCGGCCGTTCACCCCGTAGGACTCGTTGAACCTGGTGGTGCCCGTCGAGCCCGGGACCACCTTGGTGGAGCCGTCGGACTGCTTGGTCTCGCAGTCGGGGATCTTCGTCATGAGGTCCCGGGGGATGCTCACCACGGTCGCGTTGGTGCGGTCCTCCGAGACATGGAAGAGGAGGGTGGTGTCGGCGTGCCCGGTGACGTTGTCCCGGTTGCCATAGGCCTCGTTGCCCTCGCCGGTGCGGACGTCGTTGCCGATGATCAGAAGGTTGACCGGGCCGTCCGCGAGTACCTTGTCGCTGCCCACGTCACCGATGTCGACGGTGTTGATGTTGCCGTAGAGACGGTCGTACCAGTAGTACGCGAACGCCGAGCCGCCGACGAGGACCAGTCCGAGGACGCCCCCCGTCCACATCAGCGCCTTCTTCCGGCCGCTCTTCCTCGGCCGGCCGCGCCCGCGGCGGCCGCTGCCGCCGGAGTCGTCCGGGGCGGGAGCGGGCACGGTACGGCGGCCGCGCTGCCCCGGGACACGGCCGGGAGCGGGGGCGGTGCGGGACGCGCCGCGGGGGCGGGGGACAGGCGGCGGCTCGGGGGAACCGTTCAGCCGCAGCTCGAAATCGCCGGTCTCCGGGTTGAGTACCCACTGGTCGGCAGGGTCGGTCCCGTCCGTCTGCCCACGGCTTGGCGCATCCACGCTCGTACCCAGTCCTCCGTCGGGCGCCCCGGAGGACGCCTGCGTCTCAAAGCGCTTAATTGTTCGATGCGTTACGCTATCCGGCCCATTCGGGATGCGCTGACGTCGTAGCAAAATCGTCGAGGTCCGGATCTGTCCCCGGCCGGGCACCGTGTGTGATCTCCGCCCTTCACGACGCGTGTACGGCCGCGACGCCGCGTTCGCCTGTATAACGGCATGCAGAAGTCACGACGGATGAATGGGCCGAGAGGTCGAGGGGGAAGTCAGGTCATGAGCGGCACCGAGAGCCCCGCCGCGCGCCTCCAGGCGCTCTTCGAGGGGCATCGGCTGACGCCGACCCAGCGGCGCATCGCGCACAGCATGGTGCGGCGGGCCGCCGACGTGCCGTTCCTGTCCAGCGTGGAGCTGGCCGAGCTGGCCGGGGTCAGCCAGCCCTCCGTGACGCGGTTCGCCGTCGCCCTCGGTTTCGACGGCTACCCCGCCCTGCGCCGGCATCTGCGCGAGGTCGCGCCCGTCGAACCCGCGCCCGAAACCGCCTCGTACAACGAGTACCAGCAGGCCGTCGAGGCCGAGATCGAGAACCTGCGCCACCTCGCCGACGCGCTGGCCGACACCGGCCCCGTGCAGCGGGCGGGACGGGTCCTCGCGGGCAGCCGCCCGCTGCCCGTGCTGGGGCTGCGTGCGGCGGCGGCACAGGCGCACGGCTTCGCCTACTTCGCCGCCAAGGTCCACCCCGACGTACGGCTGCTCAACGAGGGCGGCACGATGCTCCACGACCGCATCGACGCCGCCGTCCGCGCCGGGGCGAGCGCCCTGCTGTGCTTCGCGCTGCCCCGGCATCCCCGCGAGGTCGTCGACGCCCTCGCCCACGCCAAGGAGACCGGGCTGACCGTCGTCACCGTCGCCGACTCCCCGTTCGCGCCGGTCGCCAAGGTGTCCGACCTGCTGCTGCCCGCCGCCGTCGGCACCGGGCTGGCCTTCGACACGGCGTGCGCGCCGATGCTGCTGGGCCGGGTGCTGCTGGAGGCGATGTGCGACGACCTGCCGGACGCGCAGGCGCGGCTCGAGGAGTTCGACGCGAAGGCGGCGGCGCGCGGGCTGTTCGTGGACTGACGGCGGTGCCGCCCGCCGTGTCTTCTCAGACTCGTCTCACCTTGCGTCGCTAACGTCCGCCTCCGGAAACCATGCACGGGCATCGGAGGACGGGAGGCCAAGGACGTGACGCGCGGAGGACAGGGACTGGCCCGGGTGGCCGTCGTCGTGCGGGCCGGGGCGGCGCCACTGTGGTGGCTGGGGATTTTCGCCGCGGGCATCGGGGTGCTGGTGCCCGGACTGACCGGACGCCGGATCGGTGTCCTGACGGGCGCCGCGCTGTTCCTCGTGGCGACGTCGGCCGTGGCGTACGGGCGGCGCGGACGGTACCGCGCGCTGGCCCGTTCGGCGGCGCGGGCGGGCCGGCACGATGTGCTCCAGGACCGCGCGGTGTCCGTGCGCAACTGGCGCCGGGCGCACCGCTGGTGGCTGCTGCTCGCGTTTCTCGGCGCCCTGGGCGCGGGGTTCGCCGCACCCGCCGCCGGTGGTCTGCTGCTCGCCGGGTGCGGGGCCGGGCTGTGGCTGAAGGCGGCCTGGATCGGCCGGCTGGAGCAGGCGGACGAGGCCCTGCTGTGGGTGCGCGTCGACTGGCTCCGCGCGGGTGCGGGGCGGCCTGCCGGCAAGGCGGTCAAGGCCTACCGCACCACGGGGATCGCGGCGGGGGATGCCGCGCCGGGCGGCGGTTCCCGCCGGAGGAGCGCGGCGCTGGTCTGAGGGACGGTGCCCTGCGGGCGCGGGGTGCGGTTGTCTGCGTCCTTCCCCGCGCCCCTGGGGCTGCCGTCGTGGGTCTCTGCGGGTGGGAGGGGGCTGGTCGCGCCGTTCCCCGCGCCCCTGAGGGGTGGGGTCAGGGGGTTTTGGGTGTCAGGGCGTTGGTGTGGGCGGCTCCGGACTCGGTGACGATGTCCTCGATGGTCTGGGCTCGACGGACCGTGGCGAAGACGACCCCTCCCTTTCCGTCCGGAGTGAAGCCGTGGACGGCGGGGCGGGGGAGCGAGTTGTACGCGTAGTGGTGGGCGAAGTAGTACGCGCCCGTGTCCAGCGCCGCCGCGTAGTCGCCCTGCTCCAGCAGCGGCAGCTCCTGCCCCTGCGCGAGCAGGTCACCCGCGAAGCAGGCCGGTCCCGCCACGTCCTGCACGACCGCCGGCCCCTCCTTGGGCCGCCCCTTCGCGTCGTAGGCGGCGATCCTCAGCGGCCACGACTGCGGCGCGTACACCGTGCGCGTCGCCACCTGCACGCCCGCGTGCGTCACCGCGACCGGACGCCCGCCCGCGCTCTTGGCGTACTCCACGCGGGCGACCACCGTGCCGTGCTTGGCCAGCAGGGACCGTCCGAACTCGGTCACCAGGCCGTACCGCCCGTCGAACAGCCCCGGGACCGTCTCGCGCAGCAGCCGCGCGTACTCCCCGTACGTCGGGCTCGTCTCCTCGGACGCGAAGTTCACCGGCAGTCCGCCGCCGATGTCGACGGTGTCGATCTGCTGCCGCCCGGCACGCCGGTTGATCTCCTCCGCCAGCGCGTACGTCTCCGCGATCCCCCGCGTCATCATCGACAGCGCGATGCCCTGGGAACCGGAGTGCGCGTGCAGCCGGGTCAGCCACGGCCGGTCCAGATACGCCCGCACCACCCACTCCCGCGCCCCCTCGTCGCGCAGCGCCACCCCGAACTTCGACGTCGCCGTCGCCGTGGACAGCGCCTCGATGGAACCGCCGCCGACCTGCGGGTTCACCCGGATGCCGATGGGGGAGCGGGAGCCGGACCCGGCCATGAGGGCGTCGATGCGCTCCAGCTCCTGAGGATTGTCCGCGTTCACGGCGATGCCCAGCGCCAGCGCCTCCCGCAGCTCGGCGAGGGTCTTGGCGGGCGAGTCGAGGACCGTCCGCTCCGGCTCCACCCCGGCGGCCCTGGCCAGCGCCAGCTCACCCGGGCTCGCCACCTCCGCGCCGATGCCCTCCTCACGCAGCAACCGCAGCACCGGCACCAACGGGCTCGCCTTCACCGCGAAGGCGTGCAGCACGGGTGTGCCGGGCGCCGTCACCGCGTCGAACGCCGCCCGCAGCCCGGCCGCCGACTCCCGGATGCCGGTGACGTCCAGCAGGGCCACCAGCGGAGTGTCGCCGTCGAGCAGTCCCTGCTCCACGGCGGTCCGCACCGCCTGGTCCCGCCGCGCCGCCCGTCCGGTGCCCCGCGGGTCCACCTCGTCCGTCAGGCCGTTGCCGTGAGCCACCGTGTCCCCCGTCCCTTCGGCGTTCTCCGTGTCCGCACGCATGCATCCAGCCAAACATCCCTCTCCCGGCGGTGCCGACACACCCCCTGTCTTGACTAGCTCTATTCAGAAGTCGAGGATATGAATATCTGCAGTAATCATCCGCAGTGATCCGCAGCATGAGGAGGCACACCATGGCCGGACCCGGACCCGGACCCCGCCCCGTCCGAGCGCCGCGCGGCACCGAACCGAGCGCCCTGGGCTGGCAGCAGGAGGCCGCCCTGCGGATGCTGCAGAACAACCTCGACCCCGAGGTTGCCGAGCACCCCGACAAGCTCGTCGTCTACGGCGGAACGGGCAAGGCCGCCCGCGACTGGCGCTCCTTCGACGCGATGGTCCGCACGCTGAAGACCCTCAAACAGGACGAGACGATGCTCGTCCAGTCCGGCCGCCCGGTCGGCGTCATGCAGACCCACGAGTGGGCCCCGCGCGTCCTCCTCGCCAACTCCAACCTGGTCGGCGACTGGGCCAACTGGGAGGAGTTCCGCCGCCTGGAGGCCCTCGGTCTGACCATGTACGGGCAGATGACCGCCGGCTCCTGGATCTACATCGGCACCCAGGGCATCCTCCAGGGCACCTACGAGACCTTCGCCGCCGTCGCCGCCAAGAGGTTCGGCGGCACCCTCGCCGGGACCATCACCCTCACCGCCGGCCTCGGCGGCATGGGAGGCGCCCAGCCGCTCGCCGTGACGATGAACGACGGCGTCGCGATCTGCGTCGACTGCGACCCCCGCGCCATCGACCGGCGCATCGAACACCGCTACCTCGACGTCAAGGCCGACTCCCTCGACCACGCCCTCCAGCTCGCCGTCGAGGCCCGGGACCGGCGCACGCCCCTCTCCATCGGCGTCCTCGGCAACGCGGCCGAGCTGGTCCCGCAGCTGCTCGCCATGGGCGCGCCCATCGACATCGTCACCGACCAGACCTCCGCGCACGACCCCCTGGCGTATCTGCCCGTCGGCATCGCCTTCGAGGACATGGCCGACGCCGCCGCCAAGGACCCGGCCGGCTTCACCACCCGCGCCCGCGAGTCCATGGCCCGGCACGTCGAGGCGATGGTCGGCTTCCAGGACGCCGGTGCCGAGGTGTTCGACTACGGCAACTCCATCCGCGGTGAGGCGCAGCTGGCCGGGTACGAGCGGGCGTTCGCCTTCCCCGGGTTCGTGCCGGCGTACATCCGGCCGCTGTTCTGCGAGGGGAAGGGCCCCTTCCGGTGGGCCGCGCTGTCGGGTGACCCCGCGGACATCGCCAAGACCGACAAGGCGATCCTGGAGCTCTTCCCGGAGAACGAGTCCCTGGCCCGCTGGATCAGGATGGCGGGGGAACGGGTTCACTTCCAGGGGCTGCCCGCGCGGATCTGCTGGCTCGGGTACGGGGAGCGCGACAAGGCCGGCGAGCGGTTCAACGACATGGTCGCGAGCGGGGAGCTGGCGGCGCCGGTCGTCATCGGGCGGGACCATCTCGACTGCGGTTCGGTCGCCTCTCCCTACCGGGAGACCGAGGCGATGCTGGACGGCTCCGACGCCATCGCCGACTGGCCGCTGCTGAACGCCATGGTGAACGTGGCGTCGGGCGCGTCGTGGGTGTCCGTCCACCACGGTGGCGGTGTCGGCATGGGGCGGTCGATCCACGCCGGGCAGGTGACGGTGGCCGACGGGACGGCGCTGGCGGGCGAGAAGATCCGGCGCGTGCTGACGAACGACCCCGGCATGGGTGTGATCCGGCACGTGGACGCCGGGTACGACATCGCGGAGTCGGTGGCCGGCGAGCGGGGTGTGCGGGTGCCGATGCGTGAGGGTGATCCGGCGTGAGCGACGGCATCCGGGGGGTGGCGGCCGGGGCAACGTCGCCGTCTGCGGGTCCGGCCGCGCCCGCCCTCCCCCATGGCCCGAAGGGCGGGGGAGGTACCCCCGTCGCCCCACGGAACGACCGCCCACAGCCCGGGGGGAGCTCCTTTCTGGAGATGTGGGGGCAACTGCGGCCCATGGGGCGGCATCACGCCTCCGGTGGCTACCGGCGGTTCGCCTGGAGTGAGGCCGACGCCGAGTGCCGGGACTGGTTCGAGGCGCAGGCGCGCAGCCGCGGGCTGGCCTACGAGGTCGACCGGAACGGCAATCAGTGGGCCTGGCTCGGGGACCCCGCCCGGGGGGACGCCGTGGTCACCGGTTCTCATCTGGACTCCGTGCCCGACGGCGGGGCCTTCGACGGGCCCCTCGGGGTCGTGTCCGCCTTCGCCGCCCTCGACGAGCTGCGCCGCAGGGACGCGCGGTTCGCCAAGCCCCTGGGCATCGTCAACTTCGGCGACGAGGAGGGCGCGAGATTCGGGCTCGCCTGTGTCGGCTCCCGGCTCACCGCGGGCGCGCTCACGGTCGAGCAGGCCCACCGGCTCACCGACGCGGACGGCATCACACTCCCGCAGGCCATGGAGGCCGCCGGCTACGACCCCGGCACCCTCGGCGCCGACCCCGGACGGCTCGACCGCATCGGCGCCTTCGTCGAACTCCATGTGGAGCAGGGCCGCGCCCTGGACCTGTCCGGCGACCGTGTCGGCATCGCGTCCGCCATCTGGCCGCACGGCCGTTGGAGGTTCGACTTCCGGGGAGAGGCCAACCACGCCGGCACCACCCGGCTCGCCGACCGCCGCGACCCGATGCTGTCGTACGCCGAGACCGTCCTCGCCGCTCGCCGCGAGGCCGAACTCGCCGGTGCGGTCGCCACCTTCGGCAAGATCGCCGTCGAGCCGAACGGCGTGAACGCCATCTCCTCCCTGGTGCGCGGCTGGCTCGACTCGCGCGCCGCCGACCAGGAGCGCCTGGACGCCGTGGTCGGCGGGGTGGAGAGGGCAGCCCGTGAGTACGCCGCCGCCCACGGAGTCGACCTGGACGTCGAACGGGAGTCCTTCACCCCCGTCGTCGAGTTCGACCACGCCCTGCGCGACGAACTCGCCCGCATCCTGGGCAGCGACACGGACCTCAAGGTGCCCGTCCTCGGCACCGGCGCCGGACACGACGCCGGGATCCTCTCCGGACGCGTCCCGACCGCCATGCTGTTCGTACGCAACCCCACCGGCGTCTCGCACTCGCCGGCCGAGTTCGCCACCGAGGACGACTGCGTGGCCGGGGTGCTCGCACTCGCCGACGTACTGGAAGGACTGGCCCGCACGTGACTGCCACCCCGCGGACGTACTGGCTGGAGCACGCCTGGCTCGGCACCCTCCCCCAAGCTCTCGGCTCCGCTCGAGCAGGGGGGACCCCCATCGAGCCGGGCGTGACCCTCACCGTCCAGGACGGCCGCATCACCGCCGTCCGCCCGGACACGCCCTCCCCGCCGCCCGGGGCCGAGAGTCTGCGGGGACTGACCCTGCCGGGACTGGCCAACGCCCACAGCCACGCCTTCCACCGCGCCCTGCGCTCCACCGCCCAGGTGGGCTCCGGCACCTTCTGGACCTGGCGCGAGATCATGTACGCCACGGCCGAGCGGCTCACGCCGGACACCTACCACGCCCTCGCCCGGGCCGTGTACGCCGAGATGGCGCTGGCCGGCATCACGACCGTCGGCGAGTTCCACTACGTCCACCACGCCCCCGGCGGCACGCCCTACGCCGACCCCAACGCCATGGGGGAGGCGCTCGTCGCGGCCGCCGCCGAAGCCGGCGTCCGGATCACCCTCCTCGACACCGCCTATCTCTCCTCCGGCTTCGGCCGGCCGCCCACCGCCCAGCAGCTCCGCTTCTCCGACGGCGACGCGGACGCCTGGGCCGAACGCTGTTCAGTTCTCAAGGAACGGGATCACGCACGGATCGGGGCGGCGATCCACTCCGTCAGGGCCGTACCGGCGGAGCAGTTGGCGACCGTGGCACGCTGGGCCGAGGAGCGGCGGGCCCCGCTCCATGTGCATCTGTCCGAGCAGACCGCGGAGAACGACGCCTGCCGCGAGGCGCACGGATGCACCCCGACCCAGCTTCTGGCCCTGCACGGCGTCCTCGGGCCCCGCACCACCGGTGTCCACAACACCCATCTCACCGCCGAGGACGTCTCCCTCATCGGCGGCAGCGGCACCGGTACCTGTATGTGCCCGACGACCGAACGGGACCTCGCCGACGGCATCGGCCCCGCCGCCGCCCTGCAGAACGAGGGCTCCCCGCTCAGCCTCGGCTCCGACAGCCACGCCGTGATCGACCTCTTCGAAGAGGCTCGCGCGATGGAGCTGAACGAGCGGCTGCGCACCCGCACCCGGGGCCACTGGACGGCCGCCGCCCTGCTGCGGGCCGCCTCCGCCGACGGACACGCCGCCCTCGGCTGGGACGGCATCGGCACCATCGAGGCCGGGGCGCGCGCCGACCTCGTCACGATCGCCCTCGACTCGGTCAGAACCGCGGGGCCACTGCCCGGACTCGGCGCCGAGACGGCCGTATTCGCCGCGACGGCAGCGGACGTCCGCCACACGATCGTGTCGGGCCGGCCCGTCGTGCGCGACGGGGAGCACACGCTCGTCCCCGATGTGCCCGGAGCCCTCGCACAGGCAGTCGAAGCCCTGCGCGCCTGACGACCCCCCCATGAGGACACCATGAGCAGCACCGTCATCAGCAACATCGCCACGCTGGTCACCAACGACCCCTCCCTCGGTGACAGTTCTCCCCTCGGTCTGGTCCGGGACGCGGCCGTCGTCATCGAGGGCGACCGCGTCGTGTGGACCGGTGAATCAAGCAAAGCACCCGCCACTGACAACCGGTTCGACGCCGAGGGCCGGGCGGTCCTCCCCGGCTTCGTCGACTCCCACTCCCACCTGGTCTTCGCGGGCGACCGTACCGAGGAGTTCAACGCCCGGATGTCCGGCCGCCCGTACAGCGCGGGCGGCATCCGTACGACCGTCGCCGCCACCCGCGCCGCCACCGACGCGCAGCTGGAGGCGAACCTGACCCGTCTCCTCGCCGAGGCGCTGCGCCAGGGCACCACCACCTTCGAGACCAAGTCCGGCTACGGCCTGACCACCGAGGACGAGGCCCGCGCCCTGCGCCTGGCCGCCCGCCACACCGACGAGGTCACCTACCTCGGCGCCCACGTCGTCGCTCCCGAGTACGCCGAGGACCCGGCCGGGTATGTCGCGCTCGTCACCGGCGAGATGCTGGACGCCTGCGCGCCGCACGCCCGCTGGATCGACGTCTTCTGCGAGAAGGGGGCCTTCGACGGCGACCAGGCCCGCGCGATCCTCACCGCGGGCAGGGCGAAGGGCCTGCACCCGCGCGTCCACGCCAACCAGCTCTCGTACGGCCCCGGCGTCCAGCTCGCCGTGGAGCTCGACGCGGCCAGCGCCGACCACTGCACCCACCTCACCGACGCCGACGTGGACGCCCTCGCGAACAGCCGCACGGTCGCCACGCTGCTTCCCGGCGCCGAGTTCTCCACCCGCGCCGAGTGGCCCGACGCCCGCCGGCTGCTGGACGCGGGCGCCACGGTCGCGCTGTCCACCGACTGCAACCCCGGCTCGTCCTTCACGTCCTCCGTCCCCTTCTGCATCGCGCTCGCGGTGCGGGACATGGGGATGACGCCCGACGAGGCCGTGTGGTCGGCCACGGCGGGCGGGGCCAGGGCCCTGCGCCGGGACGACATCGGCCGTATCACCCCGGGAGCGTACGCGGACCTGCTGCTGCTCGACGCCCCGTCCCATGTGCAGCTGGCCTACCGCCCCGGCGTGCCCCTGGTCCGCACGGTCTGGCAGAAGGGACGCAGACTCGAACAGCGGTGGATGTGAGCCACGTCGGTCGCCCCGAGGCACGTCCGTCACACGAGGCACGTCCGTCACCCAAGGCACGTCCGTCACCCAGGCCACGTCCGTCACCCCGGGCACATCCGTCACCCGGCGCCGACCCGCCACAACGAGGCGCGCCCCGCGCCCGGCGGGCGCCCGGTGCCCGGGGTGGGCATCCGGCGCCTGCAGGGCGCGGGGCGCGGTCACGTCGCTCCGCGGAGGAGGCGGCCCGTCGTTCACGACGGCCGGCCCGTCACTCCTCGACGGTGAGGCCCTTGCGCAGTTTCACCAGCGTCCGCGACAGCAGACGGGAGACATGCATCTGGGAAATGCCGAGTTCCTCGCCGATCTCCGACTGGGTCATGCCCGCGACGAAGCGCAGGGACAGGATCTTCCGGTCCCGCGGCGGCAGTTCGGCGATCAGTGGCTTCAACGACTCGACGTACTCGATGCCTTCGAGTCCGTGGTCCTCGTAACCGATCCGGTCCGCCAGCGCGCCCTCCGCGTCGTCCTCCTCCGGCTGGGCGTCCAGCGAGGAGGCGGTGTAGGCGTTCGACGCCGCCATGCCCTCGATGACCTCGTCCTTGGTGATGCCCAGGCGGTCGGCGAGCTCGGCCACTGTCGGCGCGCGGTCGAGCTGCTGTGCCAGTTCGTCACCGGCCTTGGCCAGGTCGAGCCGGAGCTCCTGCAGCCGGCGCGGTACGCGCACGGACCAGGAGGTGTCGCGGAAGAAACGCTTGATCTCGCCGATGATGGTTGGCATCGCGAACGTGGGGAACTCCACACCGCGCGACAGCTCGAAGCGGTCGATCGCCTTGATCAGGCCGATGGTGCCGACCTGGATGATGTCCTCCATCGGCTCGCTGCGCGAGCGGAAGCGGGAAGCGGCGAACTTGACCAGGGCGAGGTTCAGTTCGACGAGCGTATTGCGTACGTAAGCGAATTCGTGGGTGCCTTCCTCCAGCGACTCCAGGCGCTCGAAGAGGGTCTTCGACAGCGCCCGCGCGTCGACCGGGCCCACCTCGTCGTACGGGGGGATCTCCGGAAGTCCGGCGAGTAGGTCTTCCGGGACGACACCGAGGTCGTCCTGCTCGATGGGATCCAGATGTTCCGGAGGGAGTGTCGACGTCGCTTCAGGGTTAGGCGATGCGTCGAGCCGGGGTGACATGATGTCCTCCATCGTTCTCGGCATATGGCTGCCGAAGCCGATACGTGCACTGCGGTGTGCGGCGCCTCCAAAGCCGGCCGTGTCGGGTACGTGTCCTACTAGCCCTACCGGCTCTCGCAAGTTCACCGCAAGTGCGTTCTGTGTGCATATGTCTGTTTGTGCGTGATTGTTAGAGTGTCGATGCGTGGCCGGAAGGCGTAATGTTCGAAGGCGTCAGTAAGCAGCCACGACCTCGGGAGAGAGAGACGGCATGGACCGCGGGACAGTCGGCAGCGCACAGTCGGGCCGGCTTCTGGTCGAGGTGCGAGAAGAGGGCCCCACTGCCGTCGTGACTCCGGCGGGTGAGTTGGATCACCACACCGCCGATCTGTTGCGTGAGCCACTGGAGGGCTGCCTCGCCAAGGGTTTCAAGCGGCTCGTCATCGATTGCTCACGGCTGGAGTTCTGTGACTCCACGGGATTGAACGTGCTGCTCGGCGCCCGGCTGAAGGCCGAGGCGGCGGGAGGCGGGGTCCACCTCGCCGGGATGCAGCCCGTGGTGGCGCGCGTGTTCGAGATCACGGGTGCGGACGCGGTGTTCACCGTGCACGACACTCTCGAGGCGGCTCTGGCCGACGATTCGGCGTGAGCCGCGTGGGCACGCCGGCCGGGACGCCCCCGCCGCACCCGTCACCGGGGGGTCCCCTCCGTCGCGCCTTTTCGTGCGAATACGGGGGTGTCCCCGCGGCCCGCTCGGGCAGGAGACATCCTGAACGTGCCGGACGTGGTGGTCGCGAGGGCGCCGGGAACCGGATGTTCCGTGCACGCGTGAACGACCGAGTACGGAAACTTTTGAATCGTGAACTGGTGACACGGTGAGGTGAAGCGCTGATGAGCACCACCCGGCCCTACTCGCCGGGCGACCGCGGTCCTGAGCCCGGCGGCGCTTCCGGGACGCCCGCGGACGCGGTGCCGGCCGGGGGCGTGCCCGACAGCGGCGGCCGGGTCCGCCGGCTGAGCTTCGACGGCCAGAGCGGCGTCGTGCCGCTCGCCCGTGACTTCACCCGGCAGGCGCTGTACGACTGGGGCTGGCTGCCCGCCGCCACCGCCGACCGGCGGGCTGCCGCCGAGGACGTCCTGCTCGTCGTCTCGGAGCTGGTCACCAATGCGTGCCTGCATGCGGAGGGGCCCGACCATCTGGCCATCACCTGCGACAAGAAGGTGATACGCCTGGAGGTCACCGACCGGGGGACGGGGCAGCCGGCTCCGCGCACGCCGCACCGGGCCGGCCGGCCGGGAGGGCACGGCATGTTCATCGTGCAGCGGCTCTGTCTGGACTGGGGTGTCGTACGGGCCCCGGACGTCGCAGGCAAAACGGTCTGGGCGGAACTGGGCACCCCGGCGTAGCCGCTCGTCGCCGGGCGGGTGTTTCGCCCCCGCCGCCCCTTCCCGTCCCGTCCCCGGGGGCAAGCCCCCGGACCCCCTTTCGGCCCTTCGGGCCTCGTCCTCAAACGCCGGACGGGTTGAGTTCAGCCCCTCCGGCGTTTGAGGAGCGGGGTCCGGGGCGGAGCCCCAGGCCGGGACGGGAAAGGGCGGCGGGGGCGAAACAAGCATGTGGCGCGGCACCCGGCGCGCCGAAACCGCCCGAAGGGCCCCGCACCCTATCGGTGCGGGACCCTTCGTATGCCCGTGCGGGGACCGCTCAGCGCACGTCGCCCATGAGCGCCTTGACCTTGTTGCGGTACATCCACACCGCGAAACCGGCGACCACGGCGAGCGTGGCCTCCATCGCGACGATGCCCGTCCGGTTCAGGTCGACACCGGCGAGGGACAGCAGACCGGTGGTGGCGTCACCGGCGGTGACGGCCAGGAACCAGACACCCATCATCTGCGAGGCGTACTTCGCGGGCGCCATCTTCGTGGTGACCGACAGGCCGACCGGGGAGAGCAGCAGCTCACCGACGGTCTGCGTGAAGTAGATCGCCACCAGCCACAGCGCCGCGGCCTTGTGACCGCCCTCGGCGATCGACAGCGGGGCCAGGAAGAGGAAGAAGGACACGCCGACCAGCGTCAGACCGGACGCGAACTTCACGATCGTGCTCGGCTCCTTGCCGCGCCGGTTCAGCGCCAGCCAGATCCAGGCGAAGACCGGGGCCAGCGCCATGATCAGGACCGGGTTGACCGACTGGTACCAGGAGACCGGGAACTCCCAGCCGAACACGCTGTTGTCGGCCGAGGAGTCGGCGAAGATCGACAGGGTCGAGCCGCCCTGGTCGTAGATCATCCAGAAGATCGCGGCGGCCACGAAGAACCAGATGTACGCGGACATCTTCGACTGCTCGGCGCGGTCCAGGTCCTTGTCGCGCTTGATGCGGGCGATCACCATCACCGGGACGATCACACCGAGCAGCGTCAGCGGGACCAGGACCCAGTTCAGGGTGTAGTTGCCGGTGACACCGAGGACGGCGTACGCGACGACGGCGATGCCGGCCCACAGCGCGGCCTTGCGCAGCGTCGAGGACTTCTCCTGGTCGGAGAGCGGCTTCGGGACGACGCTGGACTGCGCGTCCAGGTGACGGCTGCCGAGCAGGAACTGCGCGACGCCGAGACCCATGCCGAGCGCGGCGAGCGCGAAGCCCAGGTGCCAGTTGACGTTCTCACCGATGGTGCCGATGATCAGCGGCGCGGCGAAGGCACCCAGGTTGATGCCCATGTAGAAGACGGTGAAGCCGCCGTCCCGGCGCGGGTCGTCCGGGCCCTGGTAGAGCTGGCCGACCATGGTGGAGATGTTGGCCTTCAGCAGACCGGAGCCGATGGCGACCAGGCCCAGTCCCGCGTAGAAGGTGCCGGAGGACGGCAGGGCCAGCGTCAGATGGCCCAGCATGATGATGCCGCCCGCGACGGCCACGGTCTTGCGGGGACCCCACACACGGTCGCCGAACCAGCCGCCCGGCATCGTGAGCAGGTACACCAGCGAGAGGTAGACGGAGTAGATCGCGGTGGCGGTGCCCGCGCTCAGGCCCAGTCCGCCCGGTGCGACGAGGTACAGCGGGAGCAGAGCCCTCATGCCGTAGTAGGAGAAACGCTCCCACATCTCGGTCATGAAGAGAGTGGCCAGTCCGCGGGGGTGGCCGAAGAAGGTCTTCTCGGAACCGGGGGTGCCCGGGGTGACCGAGTCCTTCGTCAGGCTGGACGCCATGGTCGTTCCTTGCTGTCGGGACGCGTCGCGCGAGCGTGTACGCGCCCGGTGGGGGGCGGCCGGCACCGGCGGGCCGTACCGTCCACCCCACGCCCGGGGGGAGGCCGCTCCGGATCGCGGAACGGCGGACGGCGACCACCGGGATCCACGCCTCCTCCGTGCGTCCACGCGCGGTGAGGCCCGGCCACAGGTCATTCCTTCCGGGGCCGGCGGAAAGCCGGCCCGCACACGAAAGAGACCCTCGGCGTCGACTGCGCCAAAGGTCCCCGTGGTGCAACAGGCGTTGATTCACCATACGGCAGGACAGTGCCGGATATGGAAGGACTTGAGACACGGATCACAGGTTACGGAGGAACCGGATCACTCATTCGAAGGTCTCTTTCAGGATCGCACCCCACACCCCCAGGTCCGTACCAGGGCCGTGGAAGGTGAGAGGCGGGTATGCGGGAGGTAAGAGACGAGCGTGGCGATCACCCCCCTGGGCTTACCGCGGCGGGTCTACCATCACTGGCATGACCCGTGTACTGCTCGCCGAGGACGACGCGTCCATCTCGGAGCCGCTGGCCCGCGCCCTGCGCCGGGAGGGCTACGAAGTCGAGGTGCGTGAGGACGGACCCGGCGCACTCGCCGCCGGGATGCAGGGCGGCGTCGACCTGGTGGTGCTGGATCTCGGGCTGCCCGGCATGGACGGCCTCGAGGTCGCCCGCCGGCTCCGCTCCGAGGGGCACACGGTTCCGCTGCTGATCCTGACCGCGCGCGCCGACGAGGTGGACACGGTGGTCGGCCTGGACGCGGGCGCCGACGACTACGTCACCAAGCCGTTCCGTCTCGCCGAGCTGCTCGCCCGGGTCCGCGCCCTGCTACGGCGCGGCTCCACGGAGCCCCAGCAGCCGCCCGCCACCCACGGGGTGCGCATCGACGTCGAGTCCCACCGGGCGTGGATGGGCGAGGAGGAGCTCCAGCTCACGGCCAAGGAGTTCGACCTGCTGCGGGTCCTGGTGCGGGACGCGGGCCGGGTCGTCACCCGCGACCAGCTGATGCGCGAGGTCTGGGACACCACCTGGTGGTCCTCCACCAAGACCCTGGACATGCACATCTCCTGGCTGCGCAAGAAGCTCGGCGACGACGCGGCCAACCCGCGCTACATCGCCACCGTGCGCGGTGTGGGCTTCCGCTTCGAGAAGAGCTGAACCCCGCCGGGGTTCGCCAGCGGGCAACAGCAGTGGGAGCGGGCAACAGCAGTGGGTAAGGGAACATGCGCCGCCGTCTGATCCAGTCCACGCTCGCCGTGGTGCTCGTCGTGATCGCCGTCTTCGGCGTCTCCCTGGTGATCGTGGAGACCCGGACCATCAGCGAGACGGCCAGGGAGCGGGTGGAGTCCGAGGCGGTGCGGCTGGCCAGCATCGTCGACAGCCGGCTGCTCGTCGAGGACAAGGTCACCGCCGAGATCCTCAGCGACCAGATCACCGAGGACCGGTACGCCGTCGTACGGATCCCCGGCAAGCCGCCCATCGAGGTCGGCACCAAACCGGACGGCGACGTCATCAGCGCCTCGGCACCCGGTGAGGAGGGCGAGACGGTCACCGTCCAGGAGCCGCGCTCCTCGGTGACCCGGGAGGTCGGCCGTACGCTGCTGATCATCGTCCTGGTGGCACTCCTCGCCGTGATCGCGGCGGTGCTGCTGGCGATCCGCCAGGCGAGCCGGCTGGCCTCCCCGCTCACCGACCTCGCCGAGACCGCCGAACGCCTCGGCTCCGGCGATCCACGCCCCCGCCACCGCCGCTACGGCGTTCCCGAGCTGGACCGGGTCGCGGACGTGCTGGACGCCTCCGCCGAGCGCATCGCCCGCATGCTGACCGCCGAGCGGCGGCTGGCGGCCGACGCCTCCCACCAGCTGCGCACCCCCCTCACCGCGCTGTCCATGCGCCTGGAGGAGATCACCGTCACCGACGACCCGGACACGGTGAAGGAGGAGGCGACGATCGCGCTGACGCAGGTGGAGCGGCTGACGGACGTCGTGGAACGGCTGCTGACCAATTCCCGCGACCCCCGCACCGGCTCCGCGGTCACCTTCGACCTCGACGAGGTGATCAAGCAGCAGCTCGCCGAGTGGCGCCCCGCCTACCGCAGCGCGGGCCGCGCGATCGTCACCTCCGGCAAGCGCGAGCTGCGGGCGGTGGGCACGCCGGGCGCGGTGGCCCAGGTGCTGGCCGCGCTGATCGAGAACTCGCTGATGCACGGCGGCGGCACGGTCGCCCTGCGGACACGGGTCACGGGCAACCAGGTCGTGGTCGAGGTCACCGACGAGGGTCCCGGCGTCCCCGCCGAGCTGGGGGCGCGGATCTTCGAGCGGGCGATCAGCGGGCGCAACTCCACCGGCATCGGCCTGGCCGTGGCCCGGGACCTGGCCGAGGCGGACGGCGGCCGGCTGGAGATGCTGCAGGCCAGCCCGGCGGTCTTCGGGCTGTTCCTGTCCCGTACGCCCCCGCAGAGGTCCGCGGACGAGGAGAGCGGCCGCACGGTGCGCTGAGCGGCAGGGCGGGGTGCGGCTACGGCACCCGCTGCTTCGGCCGGTCCCCGGTGACCGGGCCGGAACCCGTCACCGTCCCCCGGACGGGCAGCGCACGGAACACCCACGTGCGGTACGACCAGAAGCGGAACAGGGTCGCGATGCCGATGCCCAGGAACTTGAAGATGTTGCTCTGCAGGGAGCTGTCCCAGCCGAAGCCGTACGTCGCCGTGTACAGCACGCCGTTCTCGATCACCAGACCGGCCGCGCTGAACAGCAGGAACAGGGACATTTCCCGGGTGCGCCGGGACTTGTCGCGGTCGCGGTAGGTGAAGTACCGGAAGCCGACGTAGTTGAAGATGATCGCCACGATGGTGGCGATGACGCTCGCCCGCACCACGTGCAGGTCGGTCACCTGCCGGACCAGGTTGAACACCACGAAGTTGACCAGCAGGCCCGCTCCGCCGACCGCGCCGAACTTCACCAGCTCGCGGAAGAGCCCGTCGATCCGCTGCCGCAGGGTGCCGCCCGGAGCCGGAGCCGGGGCCCTGGTCGGAGGCCCGGAGGAACCTGGTCCCATGGTCGTGCTGGCCCCCGTCCATCGGTTGGCGTCAACGAGACCATGCTAACCACCCGTCCTCGCGATCTTCCTGCGGACGGAGGCCCTGACCGCAGACCCTGCGGATACCGGGCCGGGAAATCGGCCACTGTGGCTCGACGGATACCCTGGGGGCGTGACGTTCCCGGTAGTCGGCATGGTCGGCGGTGGCCAGCTCGCTCGTATGACACACGAGGCGGGCATCCCGTTCGGCATCAGGTTCAAGCTTCTCAGTGACACTCCGCAGGATTCCGCGGCGCAGGTCGTCGGCGATGTCGTCGTCGGCGACTACCGCGACTTGGAGACGCTGCGCGCGTTCGCGCGCGGCTGCGACGTGATCACCTTCGACCACGAGCACGTGCCCACCGAGCACCTCAGGGCCCTGGAGGCGGACGGCATCCCCGTCCGTCCCGGCCCCGAGGCGCTCGTGCACGCCCAGGACAAGGGGGTGATGCGCGCGAAGCTCGACGCGATCGGCGTGCCCTGCCCCCGGCACCGCATCGTCGACGGTCCCGCCGACGTGGCCGCGTTCGCCGCCGAGGGGGAGGGCTTCCCCGTCGTCCTCAAGACGGTCCGCGGCGGCTACGACGGCAAGGGCGTGTGGGTCGTCGACTCCGCCGAGGAGGCCGCCGAGCCGTTCAAGGCGGGCGTGCCCGTCCTCGCCGAGGAGAAGGTCGACTTCGTGCGCGAGCTGGCCGCCAACGTGGTCCGCTCCCCGCACGGCCAGGCCGTCGCCTACCCGGTCGTGGAGTCGCGGCAGGTCAACGGCGTCTGCGACACCGTGATCGCGCCCGCGCCCGGCCTCGACGAGGAGCTCGCGCTGAGGGCCGAGGAGATGGCGCTGACCATCGCCAAGGAGCTCGGCGTCGTCGGCCACCTCGCGGTCGAGCTGTTCCAGACCCGCGACGGCCGCATCCTCGTCAACGAACTCGCGATGCGCCCGCACAACTCGGGCCACTGGTCCATGGACGGCGCGATCACCTCGCAGTTCGCCAACCACGTCCGCGCCGTCCTGGACCTCCCGCTCGGCGACCCGCGTCCGCGCGCGAAGTGGACGGTCATGGTCAACGTCCTGGGCGGCGACTACCCGGACATGTACTCCGCGTACCTGCACTGCATGGCCCGCGACCCCCAGCTGAAGATCCACATGTACGGCAAGGACGTGAAGCCCGGCCGCAAGGTGGGCCACGTCAACACCTACGGCGACGACCTGGACGACGTGCTGGAGCGCGCCCGTCACGCAGCCGGCTACCTGAGAGGCACGATCACCGAATGAGCCCTGTTGTCGGCATCGTCATGGGGTCGGACTCCGACTGGCCCGTCATGGAGGCTGCGGCCAAGGCCCTCGACGAGTTCGAGATCGACTACGAGGTCGACGTCGTCTCCGCGCACCGCATGCCCCGCGAGATGATCGCGTACGGCGAGCAGGCCGCGGACCGGGGCCTGAAGGTGATCGTCGCGGGTGCGGGCGGCGCCGCCCATCTGCCCGGCATGCTCGCCTCGGTCACCCCGCTGCCCGTCATCGGTGTGCCCGTGCCGCTGAAGTACCTCGACGGCATGGACTCCCTGCTGTCCATCGTGCAGATGCCGGCCGGTGTCCCGGTTGCCACGGTCTCCGTCGCCGGAGCGCGCAACGCGGGCCTGCTCGCGGCCCGGATCCTCGCCTCCCACGACGAGGAACTCCTCGGCCGGATGCGGGAGTTCCAGCAGGAGCTGAACGACCAGGCCACCGAGAAGGGCAAGCGGCTGCGCGCCAAGGCCGAGGGGTCCGGCAACGGCTTCGGTTTCGGCAAGTGAGCGGGGAGGGTGCCATGACGTCCCTCGGCGACGCCCGCGCGCTGCTGGCCGAGTTCCCCGTCGTCGACGGGCACAACGACCTGCCGTGGGCGCTGCGCGAACAGGTCCGCTACGACCTCGGCGCCCGCGACATCGCCGGCGACCAGTCCGTCCATCTGCACACCGACATCCCCCGGCTGCGGGCGGGCGGCGTCGGGGCGCAGTTCTGGTCGGTGTACGTCCGCGCGGACCTGCCCGACCCGGTGCCGGCGACGCTCGAACAGATCGACTGCGTGCGGCAGTTGCTGGCGCGTCACCCGGAGGACCTGGCGCCCGCGCTGACCGCCGCGGACATGGAGGAGGCGCGCGGCCAGGGCCGTATCGCCTCCCTCATGGGCGCGGAGGGCGGCCACTCCATCGCCGACTCGCTCGGAACGCTCCGGGGGTTGTACGACCTCGGCGTGCGCTATCTGACCCTCACCCACAACTTCAACGTGGCATGGGCGGACTCGGCGACCGACGAGCCCGCCGTGGGCGGTCTGTCCGCCTTCGGCCGCGAGGTGGTCCGGGAGATGAACCGGCTCGGCATGCTGGTCGACCTCTCCCATGTCGCCGCGACGACCATGCGGGACGCGCTGGACACCACCTCCGCGCCGGTCATCTTCTCCCACTCCTCCGCCCGCGCCGTCTGCGACCACCCGCGCAACATCCCGGACGACGTACTGGAACGGCTGCCCGCCAACGGCGGTGTCGCGATGGTGACGTTCGTGCCGAAGTTCGTGCTCCAGGCGGCCGTCGACTGGACCGCCGCGGCCGACGAGAACATGCGCGCGCACGGCTTCCACCACCTCGACACCACCGCCGAGGCGATGAAGGTCCACCGCGCCTTCGAGGAGACCCACCCGCGCCCGGTCGCCACGGTGTCCACGGTTGCCGACCACCTGGACCACATGCGCGAGGTCGCGGGCATCGACCACCTCGGCATCGGCGGCGACTACGACGGCACGGCCTTCACCCCCGACGGCCTGGGCGACGTCTCCGGATACCCGAACCTGATCGCCGAACTCCTCGACCGCGGCTGGTCGAAGACCGACCTGGCCAAGGTGACCTGGCAGAACGCGGTACGGGTCCTGGGCGCCGCGGAGGACGTCGCCCGCGATCTGCGCGCGACCCGCGCACCGTCCAACGCCACCCTGGCCTCCCTGGACGGCTGACCGGCCCGGCCCGGGTGGGGGCCCTTGCGGGCTTACCCCGAACGCCCCGTCCACCAGGAACCCCACGGCCGCTCCGTGCGACGGTGACCGTACTGCCCAGGTCACGACGTACGGAGCCCGTGATGGCCGATCTCCAGGACGACCTGCACCCCGTCGGCGAGGTGGGGCGTGCCGACGAGCCGTACCCGCAGGAGGCGGTGATCGTCGGGCCGGAGGTGTACGAGCCGGTCTCCGACCCGGACGACACCCCGCTGACCCGGGCCCGTGCCGTCCTCGCCGCCCACCCCGTCGCCGACGGCCACAGCGGGCTGCCGTGGGCGCTGCGCCGGCTGCCCTGGTACGACCTGGAACTCGGGGAGAGCGCCGTCGACGCGGACGTGCCCCGGCTGCGCAGGGGCCAGGTGGGGGCCGTGTTCTGGTCGCTGCAGCTGCCCGAGGGGTACGACGGCGACCGGGCCGTCGGCGCGACCCTGGAGCAGCTGGACCTGGCGAAGTCGGTGGTCGCCGCCCACGACGAGGGCCTGCGGCCCGCCCGTACCGCGGGGCAGGTCGTCGACGCCCGCAACTGCGGCCGGGTCGCGGTGCTGTTCGGCCCCGCCGGCGCCGCGGCTCTCGGTGACTCCCTGGGCGTCCTGCGCTCGCTGCACGCCCTCGGGGTGCGTGTCCTCACCCTGACCGGCACCAGCTGGGCGGGCGCCGCGGGCCTCACCCGGTTCGGCGAGGAGGTCGTCCGCGAGATGAACCGGGTCGGCATGATCGCCGACCTGGCGCACGCCTCCACTCCGACGATCCGGCGGGTCCTGACCATCTCCAAGGCGCCCGTGCTGTTCACCCGCTCGGCCGCCCGCGCCCTGCGCCCCCACCCGGCCAACCTCCCAGACGAGCTGCTCACCGAGGTGGGGGAGGCCAAGGGCCTGTGCCTGGTGCCGCTGACCGCCGAGCAGGCCGGCCCGACCGTCCGTGACGTCGCCGACCACCTGGACCACGTCCGCACTCTCGCCGGACCGGAGTGCGTCGGCCTGTCCGGCACCTACGACACCGGCAGCGCCCATCCGCAGGAACTGGGCGACACCTCCTGCTACCCGAGGCTGATCGCCGAACTGCTGCGGCGCGGCTGGGAGGAGTCCGATGTGGCACTCCTGACCTGGGGCAACGTGCAGCGGGTGCTGCGCGGCGCGGATTTCACGGCCCACACCGCACAGCAGCGCCGGCCCCCGTCGACGGCGACGATCGCCGAGCTCGACGGCTGAGCCCGGCCGCCCCAGGCCCTACGGCTGTGCGATCCGGCACAGACAGAACGGATGCCCCGCGGGATCGGCGTACACGCGGAAGTCCTTTGTCTCGTCGTCCTCCCGGTCCAGCACCCGTGCCCCCAGCGCCAGCACCTTCTCCTCGGCCGCGTCGACCTCCTCCCACGTCCCCCCGGCGTCGAAGTCGAGGTGGAACTGCTGGGAGTCGTGGTCGGCGCGCGGCCAGTCCGGCGGTGCGTACCCGGGCGCCCGTTGGAAGGCCAGCCGCGGCCCCGCGGGGATCTGGAGCACCACCCAGTCCGGGTCCTCCTCCACGGGCGTGCCCCCGCCGACGGCCGCGTAGAAGACGGCCAGCTCACGCGGATCGGGGCAGTCGAGGACGACACTGCGCAGGCGTGCCACCGCGGCCATGAATTCCTCCTGGAGTCAGCAGGCGCACAGGCAGAACGGGTGCCCGGCCGGATCCGCGTAAACCCGGAAGGTCCGCGAGCGGTCCTCCGCGTCCAGCGGCTTCGCGCCCAGCGCCAGCACCTCCTTCTCGGCGGCGTCCAGGTCCTCGACCGTCAGGTCCAGGTGGAACTGCTGCGAGTGGTCCGCCGCCGGCCACCGCGGCGGCACGTGTCCCGGCGCCGCCTGGAAGGCCAGCGTCGGGCCGCCGGGCACCTTCAGGTCCATCCAGTCGTCCTCGCCCTCCACCGTGCCGCCCACGATCCCGGCGTAGAAAGCGGCCAGCTCGCGCGGGTCGGGACAGTCCAGTACGACGGCGCCCACCTTGGCCACGGACATGTCGTCCTCCTCGAGATTGGGGGTGTTACCGGTAACTGCCTTCAGCCGGTAACCGTTACTGCATGCTGCACCATAGGGGGTAACGCCGCAAGGGGGTTCCGCAGACCCGAGAGGTACGGTCCAGGCATGAGTGAGAGATCGGCCCCGCCCGGTGGGCTCGCCCTGGTCCAGGCCCTGGTCAACACGCTGGACATCGAAACGGGCGGCGACGCGCTGGACACCGCGGAGGGCCGTGCGCCGTTCGGGCTCACCGAGGACGCCGTCGGCTCCGCCCGCGAACTGCGCGAGTCCCTGCGCGTGACCCTCCTCGCGCACGCCGGGCACCCGCCGCACCGTGCCGTCACCCCGCTGGGCGACCTGCTGGCGCGGGCGCCTCTGGTGGTCACGGTCGACGCCGCCGACGGCTCGGCCGCCCTCGCCCCGGTCGACGACGGCCCGCTGCTCTCCCGGATCGCCGCCGCCGTCGCCGAGGCCGTCACCGCGGGCACGTGGAACCGGCTCAAGGCCTGCGAGGCCGTCACCTGCCACTGGGCGTACTACGACCGCAGCCCCGCGGGTCGCGGCCGCTGGTGCTCCATGCAGGTGTGCGGGGCGCGCGCGAAGATGCGCCGGTACCGGGAGCGCTCCGCCTAGGACGCGGTGATGTGTGTCGAGGCCCGGCTGCGGCGTTGTCGTGGCTGTTGGCCCAGTTCCCCGCGCCCCCTAAGGCAAGGGGGGTGCGGTGTGGGTCGTCTGCCGCGCCGTCGTGGCTGGTCGCGCAGTTCCCCGCGCCCCTCGGGGCGTAGGGGGTGCGGGTGTGGGGCGGCTGGGGCGTCGTTGTGGCTGGTCGCGCGGTTCTCCGTGTCCCTTCAGGGCGCGCTGCCCGGACCGCGGCGCGATATCGCAGCCCCGGTGGAAGGGGGCATAGTCGCGCCGGGTGCGCGGGGGGTTTGGCAGAATGCAGCGGGACGCCGGTTCGGCCGACTGAGCCTCGGCCGAACCGGCGTCACCCGTCGTGCAGGGCGCCGGCTCAGGCGCCGGGGCGGCCCATCGCGCGGAAGCGCCACCCGGCCCGCCGCCAGACCTCGGCGTCGAGCGCGTTCCGGCCGTCCAGGATCAGCTTCTCGGCCGCCACCTCACCCAGCTCCGCCGGGTCCAGCTCGCGGAACTCCCGCCACTCCGTCAGATGCAGCACGACATCCGCGCCCCGCACCGCGTCCAGCGCCGAGTCGGCGTACCCCAGGGTCGGGAAGATGCTGCGGGCGTTGTCCATCCCCTTCGGGTCGTACACGGTCACCTGGCCGCCCTGCAGATGGATCTGCCCGGCCACGTTCAGCGCCGGCGAGTCCCGGACGTCGTCCGAGTCCGGCTTGAAGGTCGCGCCCAGCACCGCCACCCGCTTGCCCAGGAACGGGCCGCCGCCCAGCGCCTGCCGGGTCAGCTCCACCATCCGGCCGCGCTGGCGCATGTTGATCGAGTCGATCTCCCTCAGGAACGTCAGCGCCTGGTCCGCGCCCAGCTCACCCGCGCGCGCCATGAACGCCCGGATGTCCTTCGGCAGACAGCCGCCGCCGAACCCGATCCCGGCCCGCAGGAACTTCTTGCCGATCCGGTCGTCGTAGCCGATGGCCTCCGCCAGCCTGGCGACGTCACCGCCCGTCGCCTCGCACAGTTCGGCCATGGCGTTGATGAAGGAGATCTTGGTCGCGAGGAAGGAGTTCGCGGAGGTCTTCACCAGCTCCGCCGTCGGGAAGTCCGTCACCACGAACGGCGACCCCTCCTCGACCGGAGTGGCGTACACCTCGCGCAGCAGCTTCTCCGCGCGCTCGCTGCGCACGCCCACCACGATCCGGTCCGGGTGCAGCGTGTCCTGGACGGCGAAGCCCTCGCGCAGGAACTCCGGGTTCCACGCCAGCTCCGCGTCCTCGCCGGCCGGGGCGTGCTCCGCCAGGTAGGCGGCCAGCCGGTCGGCCGAACCCACCGGTACCGTCGACTTGCCGACGACCAGCGCGGGACCCTTCAGATGCGGCGCGAGCGAGGCGATCGCGGAGTCGACGTACGACATGTCGCAGGCGTACTCGCCGTGCCGTTGCGGGGTGTTCACGCAGACGAAGTGGATGTCGCCGAACTCGCCCACCTCGGCCCAGTCCATGGTGAACCGCAGCCGGCCGCTCGACCCTTCGATCCCGGCGACGTGCCGGCGCAGCAGCTCGTCGAGCCCCGGCTCGTACATCGGGACCTCACCGCGCCGGAGCTTGTCGATCTTCTCCGGCACGACGTCGAGGCCCAGCACCTCGAATCCCAGCTCCGCCATGGCCGCCGCGTGGGTCGCGCCGAGATAACCGGTGCCGATCACGGTGATCTTCAGGGCCATGGGTGCTCCAGGGGTCAACGGCATGCAGTGCGCGCCCGAGCATAGCCGGGAGGCGGGGAACCAAGCCCTCCGGCTGTCGTCAAGCTCACCTATCCACGACCGGGGACGAAGGCCTAAAATTGGAGTTACTTAACGGTAGTTAGCGTGACCAGCATCGCAGCGTTTTGGAGCGTGAGAGACCTTGGCCGGATCGGCTGACTTCGACCTGTACCGCCCGTCCGAGGAGCACGACATGCTCCGCGACGCCGTCCGCTCGCTGGCCGAGGCGAAGATCGCGCCGTACGCCGCCGCGGTGGACGAGGAGGCCCGCTTCCCCCGCGAGGCCCTCGACGCGCTCGTCGCGAACGACCTGCACGCCGTCCACGTACCCGAGGAGTTCGGCGGTGCCGGCGCGGACGCTCTCGCGACGGTCATCGTGATCGAGGAGGTGGCCCGCGTCTGCGCGTCCTCCTCCCTCATCCCCGCCGTGAACAAGCTGGGCTCGCTGCCGGTCATCCTGTCCGGCTCCGAGGCGCTGAAGAAGAAGTACATGACCCCGCTCGCCAAGGGCGAGGCGATGTTCTCGTACTGCCTCTCCGAGCCGGACGCCGGCTCCGACGCCGCCGGCATGAAGACCAAGGCGGTCCGCGACGGCGACCACTACGTCCTCAACGGCGTGAAGCGCTGGATCACCAACGCCGGCGAGTCCGAGTACTACACGGTGATGGCCGTCACCGACCCCACCAAGCGCTCCAAGGGCATCTCCGCCTTCGTCGTCGAGAAGTCCGACGAGGGCGTCTCCTTCGGCGCCCCCGAGAAGAAGCTCGGCATCAAGGGCTCGCCCACGCGCGAGGTGTACCTGGACAACGTCCGCATCCCCGCCGACCGCATGATCGGCGAGGAGGGCACCGGCTTCGCCACCGCGATGAAGACGCTGGACCACACCCGCATCACCATCGCCGCCCAGGCCCTCGGCATCGCCCAGGGCGCCCTCGACTACGCCAAGGGCTATGTCCAGGAGCGCAAGCAGTTCGGCAAGCCGATCGCCGACTTCCAGGGCATCCAGTTCATGCTCGCCGACATGGCCATGAAGATCGAGGCCGCCCGCCAGCTCACCTACGCCGCCGCGGCCAAGTCCGAGCGCGGCGACAGCGACCTCACCTTCCAGGGCGCCGCCGCCAAGTGTTTCGCCTCCGACGTCGCCATGGAGGTCACCACGGACGCCGTCCAGCTCCTCGGCGGCTACGGCTACACCCGTGACTACCCGGTCGAGCGGATGATGCGCGACGCCAAGATCACGCAGATTTATGAAGGGACGAATCAGGTTCAGCGGATCGTCATGGCCCGCAACCTGCCGTAGCCCTTCCCTGTTCCCGGGCCGGGCGCCCCGGCCCGGGAACAGGTCGTCACAGGAAACGCCGGATCGGGGTGACCGCAGCCTCGGCCAGGCGCTCGGTCAGCGGGCGCCGCTTCCAGCGGGCCGGGTCGACCGGCTCGCTCAGCTTGCGGTCGGCGTCGAAGTCCCCGTCGAGCTCCGCGGTGAAGTCCTCGTCGAGAACGGCCAGCATGACCTCCTCGTCGTGCTCCAGCGAACGGCGGTTGAAGTTCGTGGACCCGATGAGGGAGCAGACGCCGTCCACCGTGATGATCTTCGTGTGGAGCATGGTCGGCTGGTACTCCCGCACCTCCACCCCCGCGTCGACCAGCTCCTGGTAGTGCTGCCGACCGGCCAGCAGACAGGCCCGTTGATCGGTGTGCGGACCCGGCAGCAGGATCTCCACCCGCACCCCCCGGCGGGCCGCGTCGGCCAGCAGCCCGACGAAGTAGGCGTCGGGCGCGAAGTAGGCCGTGGCCAGCCGGAAGCGCTCCCGCGCCGAAGTGATCACCACGCGCAGCAGTGTCTGCATGTCCTGCCAGCCGAAGCTCGCCGAGCCCCGCACCACCTGGACCGTGGCGTTCCCCGGCTGTTCCTGCTCGGTGAACCGGTCGTGCTCGTCGTACAGCTCGTCGTGGCACTCGGCCCAGTTCTGGGCGAAGGCCGCCGCGATGCCGTCCACGGCCGGTCCCCTGACCCGGACATGGGTGTCGCGCCACTCGTCGGGATTGCGGGCGTCGCCGCACCACTCCTGGGCGATGCCCACGCCCCCGGTGAAGGCGGTGTGCTCGTCGGTGACCAGCACTTTGCGGTGGCAGCGGTGGTTCTGGCGCATCGGCGACAGCCGCGTGGGCTTGCGGAACCAGGCCACCTGGACACCGGCCTCCGCCATCGCCCGGAGCAGTTCCGGCTCTATCTCCTTGGCCCCGAAGCCGTCCAGCAGCAGCCGTACGCGCACCCCCGCGCGGGCCCGGTCGGCCAGGGCGCCGGCGAACTCCCGCGCGATGTCGCCCCGCCAGTACACGAAGGTCATCATGTCGATGGTGTGCCGCGCGGCACGGACCGCCGCCAGCATCGCGGGGAAGATCTGGTCGCCGTTGCGCAGCGGCACGAGCTCGTTGCCCTCGGTCGCGGCGATGCCGATGAGCCGCTCCAGCCGTCTGCGCAGCCTCTGTCTCTCCGCCTGTGGTGTCATCGTGCTCTCCCTGTCCCGTTCGTCGAGCCCTCGTCGCGTCCTCGGTCCGACCCGGGCGCCACCCCCCTAATGCCGTTGCCCGCTCTGCGCCCGAACATCCCGTTTCCGGGGCCCGGCCCACGCGGGACCGGGCGGTTCGGTCCGTCCTGTGGTGGTCATGGGGCGAGGGGCGTAGGACGGAGGGGCGAGGGTCGAACGCCGGTCCTCGCCGCCCCCTGGGAGGAACCATGACCCAGCAGCAGCCCACCATGGAACCGATGAGCCGGCAGATGCAGGACTGCGTCCAGGCGTGCATGGCCTGCCACACCGTGTGCGAGGAGACCATGAGCTCCTGTCTGCACATGGGCGGCGAGGCCCGGATGCCGGTCATGCGCGCGCTCATGGACTGCGCGGAGATGACCCGCATGTGTGCGGACATGATGATGCGCCGCTCGCCGCTGGCGAACGAGATGTGCATGATGTGCGCGCAGGCCTGCGACATCTGCGCCGAGGCGTGTATGTCCATGCCGGAGGACGACCGGATGACGGCCTGTGCCGACTCCTGTCGCCGCTGCTCCGAGATGTGCCGGGCGATGGCGGGCGCCACGATGTGACACCCCCGGAAAACGGCCGGGGCACCCCGTGGGGTGCCCCGGCCCGCGTCCGGACGTCAGTTGCCCTTGACGGTGACCTTCTCGTCGTTGTTCAGCTGGTTCACCAGCTGCTTCACCTTCGCCTTGTCCCAGACCAGGTTGCCGCCGCTGGACCCCGAGATGGGCATGTTCATGGACGTGCCCTCGCCGCCGCTGACGCCCTTCATCGACCAGAACATGTCGGCCAGGTCGAACAGGCCCATGTCCTTGTCGACGATCAGGGAGTCCAGGCCGGCGCCCATGGTCGGGTAGAGCTTGAAGGGATTGAGGACCGTGCCCGGCGTGGCCACCTGGTTGGCCAGGGCCGAGAGGAACTTCTGCTGGTTCTTCGTACGGTCCAGGTCGGAGCCCGCCAGCGCGTACCGGGTGCGGACGAAGGCGAGCGCCTCCTCGCCGTTCAGGGTCTGCTTGCCCTTCTTGAGGTCGGCGCCGGACTTGGTGTCCTTGATGTCCTGCGGGATGTCCATCTCCACCCCGCCGACCGCGTCCACGATGTTCGCGAAGCCGGCGAAGCCGATCTCGACGTAGTGGTCGATGTGCAGGCCGGTGTTGAACTCCACCGTGCGCACCAGCAGCTCGGGCCCGTCCTCGGCGTAGGCGGCGTTGAGCTTCACCTGCCGTCCGGTCGCGGGGTAGGTCTTGCCCGACTCCGAGCCCTTGAAGGACGGTATCTCGACGTTCGAGTCCCGGGGCAGTGAGATGAGGGTGGGGCCGTTGTCACCGGTGTGCAGGATCATCATCGAGTCCGTGCGCTTGCCCTCGGCGGACCCGGTGCGCAGCCTCTTCTTGTCCTCGTCGGACATCCCCGCGCGGCTGTCGGAGCCGACGATCAGGTAGTTGGTGCCCGCGCCCTTCTCCGGCCGCTCGATCACCTTCGACAGGTCGACCTCGCGGTTGAGCTTGCCGTCGGCCCAGAAGTACGTGCCGACGGTCGTCACGACCAGCACGGTCACCAGGGTGATCGCCGTCCACTTGATGCGGCGGCGCCAGTCGGGCGCCGGGCGCTGCGAGGCGTAGCCGCCGTCACCGCCCCGCCCGCCGCCGCCGGGCGAGCCGTAGACCTGGCCGGTGTTGTAGCCGCTGTCGTAGCCGTCGGGGCCGTGACCCTGTCCGTCCACGTACGACGGCTGCTGCGGGACACCGCCGTACGCGCCCTGCCCGGGAGGGGCCGCCGGGCCGCGGCGGACCTGCCGCATGACGCGGGCGCTCTCGGGCTGTGCGCTCGCGCTCCCGCGTCCGTAGCGGCCGCCGCGGTTTTCGTCGGACCATGCCTCGGGCCAATCATTCATGGGAGACAGTGTGCAGGTCCGCGCTGTGCGCCATACAAGGGTCGTCGGAAAATCAGGGCAGCGCTGTAGCGAAGCTGACACAAATCAGGGCGGACGACGCCTCGGCATAAGGTGGAGTCCATGACAGACCAGGCCCCAGCCGCAGCCACGGAGAGTCCGGACATTCCGGGCAAGCCCATCGCGGCGTCCCGTACGACCCTCAGCCACATCATGACCCACAACGACACCAACCTTCTGGGTACGGTGCACGGCGGGGTGATCATGAAGTTGGTCGACGACGCGGCGGGTGCCGTCGCCGGACGGCACTCCGGGGGGCCGGCCGTCACCGCCTCCATGGACGAGATGGCCTTTCTCGAGCCGGTCCGCGTCGGTGATCTGGTCCATGTGAAGGCCCAGGTCAACTGGACCGGCCGGACCTCGATGGAGGTCGGCGTGCGGGTACTGGCGGAGCGCTGGAACGAGTCCGCCCCGGCCACCCACGTCGGCTCGGCGTATCTGGTCTTCGCGGCCGTCGACGCCGACGGCAAGCCGCGCCGGGTGCCGCAGGTGATACCGGACACGGAGCAGGACAAGCGCCGCTACCAGGAGGCCCAGATCCGCCGCACCCACCGGCTGGCCCGCCGCCGGGCGATCATGGAGCTGCGGGAGAAGCGCGCCGCGGACGGATTCGAGGACTAGAAGATCTTCATCGATCTTCCAGGGATGCCGTTCGGGAGAGGGCGGCGGTTCAGGAGCAGCTCACCTCGTCGCCCCGCACCACCCCGAACTCGCCCTGACCCGGGTCCTCGGCCCGTACCTTGCGCACCTTGACGAAGTCGGCGCCCGCGATCACCTTCAGCGTGGCGCCCTGCCCCTTCACCGCGCGCAGCTCGCTGCCGGGCAGGGCCGCGGCGAGGGACTTCGCGGAGCGGTCCCAGCGGGGGTCGTAGGCGACGACCGTGCGCTTCACGTTCTGCTCGGCCGCGTTGGCCGGGACGCGGGTGGTGTTGAAGCCGGTCGCCGCCAGTGCCGCGTCCACACGCCTGCCGAGGCCCGCGGTCCGGGTGCCGTTCTCGACCTGGACGCGGATCTGCCGGGGGTCCACGGGCACCCGCTGTGCCGCGTCGGGGGAGCGGTGCCCGGAGAGCGCCTGATCCCGGCGGAGCGCGTCGAAGATGTGCCCGGCCTTCTCGGCGTCCCACTTCAGCGTCGATCCGACGCCCTTCACCGCGTATCCCATCTTCTCGATCGGCACCGTCGTGAACTCGGAGGAGGACGGCGAGAAGTTCCGCATCGCCCGGCCGAGGTCCAGCAGTTCACCCGTGCCGAAGCCCTTGTCCGCGCGGACCGAGCCGAGCACCGCCCGGGTCACGTCCCGGAACCTCATCGGGTTCAGCAGGATCCCGGAGGAGGTCGCACGGTCCACCAGCGCGGCCATGAAGTGCTGCTGGCGCCGCATCCTGCTGAGGTCGGAGGCGCCGTCGACATGCCGGGCCCGGACGTACTGCAGGGCCTCGCCGCCCTTGAGGGTGTGGCGGCCGGCCGCCAGGTCCAGGCCCGTCCGGCTGTCCTTGAGCCGCCGGTCGGTGCAGATCTCCACGCCGCCGACCACGTCGACGGTCTTCATGAAGCTGGTGAAGTCGACCTCCAGATAGTGGTCGATCTTCACGCGGGTCATCTTCTCGACGGTGCGCACCGTCAGCTGCGGCCCGCCCTCCGCGTACGCCGCGTTCAGCTTGACGGGGTGCGACGCATGCCGTTCGCCGCTCACGCGGTCGGTGTGCGGGGGCATCACGGCGTAGGAGTCGCGGGGCAGGCTGACCACGCTGGCGCGGTCCCGGTCCTCCGAGATGTGCACGATCATGATCGTGTCGGTGCAGTGGCAGGGCGCCCCGCCGAGCCGGTACTTCTCCCGCTCCTCCTTGCCGATCCGCTCGCGGCCGTCGGTGCCGACGAGCAGGATGTTCATGCCGTGGCCGGCCTCGGGCCGGTTCTTCATGTCGCGGAACGGGTCGACCCGGGTGATGTCCTCCTCGAGGCTGCTGAGCACCGCGTGCCCGATCCCCGCGGAGGCGAGCACCACGACCGACAGCGTGGTGACCGTGCGCATGACCCAGCGCGGCTTGCGGCGCGGGGGCACGGGCGGCCGCGGCCCCCGGCGGGACTGCCGCGGGGGGGGCTGGGGCGAGGTGCGGGGCCGGGGGGACCGCTGCGACGTGGGCAAGGGGGGCACCTCCGGACGACGGCGTGCGCGGGATCGGGAGCACCGTAGGCCGATACGATCTGCGGCCCGGCGCACAGCACCCCGGCGCGCGCAACCGTGTCCCCCGTTCGCGGTAACGTGAGCCCCCTATGAACGCCAATCCCGACGTGCGGCACCCCGCCGTTTCCGTGATCATGCCCGTCCTCAACGAGGAGCGGCACCTGCGTGGCGCCGTCCGCGCGATCCTCGCCCAGGAGTACGCCGGCGAGATGGAGGTCGTGATCGCCCTCGGTCCGTCCACGGACCGCACGGACGAGATCGCCGCCGAGCTCGTGGCCGAGGACCCGCGGGTGCACACCGTGCCCAATCCCACCGGCCGCACCCCGGCCGCCCTCAACGCGGCGATCAAGGCCTCGCGCCATCCGATCGTGGTCCGCGTCGACGGGCACGGGATGCTCTCCCCGAACTACATCGCCACCGCCGTGCGGCTCCTCGAGGAGACCGGTGCGCAGAACGTCGGCGGCATCATGCACGCCGAGGGCGAGAACGACTGGGAGCACGCCGTCGCCGCCGCGATGACGTCGAAGATCGGTGTGGGCAACGCCGTCTTCCACACCGGTGGCCAGGCGGGTGCCGCCGAGACCGTGTACCTCGGCGTGTTCCGGCGCGAGGCGCTGGAGCAGCAGGGCGGCTACAACGTGGAGTTCATCCGCGCCCAGGACTGGGAGCTGAACTTCCGCATCCGTGAGGCCGGCGGGCTGATCTGGTTCTCGCCGGAGCTGAAGGTGTCCTACCGGCCCCGGCCGAGCGTGCGCGCCCTGGCCAAGCAGTACAAGGACTACGGCCGTTGGCGGCACGTCGTGGCCCGCTACCACTCCGGCTCCATCAACCTGCGCTACCTCGCCCCGCCGACCGCGGTGTGCGCGATCCTGGCCGGCATCGTGGTGGGCGCGGTGCTCACCCCGTGGGGCTTCGTGGTGCCCGGCGGCTATCTCGCGGCGATCGTGGCGGGGTCCATACCCGCCGGCAGGGGACTGCCGCTGAAGGCGCGGCTGCAGATCCCGGTGGCGCTCGCCACCATGCACATGTCGTGGGGCTGGGGCTTCCTGACCAGCCCGCGCTCGCTGGCGAGGAAGGTCATCGCCTCCCGTCGCCCCGCCGTGCAGGCGGACGCGCCGGCCGCCTGACACCGCGACGTCCGCGGGGCCCCTTCCCGGCCGGGGAGGGGCCCTCGCGCGTTCACCAGGTGTAGGCGGGGTTGACGTGCATGCACGCCTCGTCGTCGGCCCCGTTGAGCGCGTTCGCCGACTCGGGGGTGGTGTTGTCCTCCTCGGGCTCCTTGTACGCCGTGCCCTCGCGCCAGTCGGCGCCCACCACGACGGTCACACCGGAGACGCCGGTGGACCGTTTCACCTGGCTCGCCGGGATGCCCAGGGCGTCGGCGACGCGCCGGGCGTCGCCCTCCAGGTCGGCGCTCGGGTAGCGCACGACCGTCCGCTTCTCGCTGAGCGCGCTGGTGGTGTCGGCGGTCGTCGCCGTGAAGCCCAGCTCCCTGAGCGCCCCGGCGACCGTGCCGGTCCGTCCGGGGGCGGCCGCGAGGGTGTCGGTGCGGGTGCCGTTGCGCACCTGGACGGCGATCTCGGCGTCGTCGGCGGCCGGGTCGGAGGGTGCCTCGTCCTTCTTGTCCTCCGGCTTCTCCGGCTTGGCGTCCTTGCCGTCGAGGGCGATGTCCTCGCGCACGAGACGGAACAGCTTCTCCGCGTCCTCGGTCGGCTCCACCCGTGCGCCCACGTACCGGTTGGGCATCGTCGTCATGGTGATGCGCTCCGGCTTCACCTTGCGCAGCTCGGTGCTCAGGTCGTAGAGCTTCTTCACGGTGTCGAGACCGGGGTCGACGGTGAGTGCCTCGGTGGCCTTCTCGGCCAGCTTGCGCAGCTTGTTGGGGCTGCTCAGGGTGGCGTTCTCCCGCAACTGGCGGACCAGCGAGTTCATGTACATGTGCTGGGCCCGGGCCCGGGCGAGGTCGCTGCCGTCCTCGAAGCCGTACCGGGTGCGCAGCCACTGCAGGGCCTGCTCGCCCTTGACGGGGTGGGTGCCCTTCTCGAGCTTCAGCCCGGAGCCGTGCCCCTGGCTGTCGCGTGAGTGGATGTTGGCGTCGACGCACACCGGGACACCGCCGACCGCGTCCGCCATGGACACCACGCCCGCGAAGTCGACCATGACGAAGTGGTCGATGTGGATGCCGGTGAGCTCCTGCCAGGTGGCCACGGTGCAGCCCGGACCGCCGTGTCCGAGGCTCTGGTTGGTCATCGTGCGCCCGTAGCTCGCCGGGTAGACCTCGCCGTCGTCCGGGTCGGTGCACTTGGGGATCTCGACCAGGGTGTCGCGCGGCATGCTGATCACGGACATGTTGGTCCGGTCGGCCGACAGGTGCACCAGCATCTGCACATCGGCGAGCGGGGTGGAGCCGAACGTCTCCCGGGCACCCCCGAGTTGCTGGTTCTCCTCGGTGTCCCGCGCGTCACTGCCGATGAGCAGGATGTTCAGCGGCGTCTGCCCGGCCGCGTTCGGCGTCGGCTCGGCGACCTTGTTGTCGCCCAGGTTCAGGGCGTCCTTCTTGATGTTGCCGTTCAGCTGCCGGTAGTAGAGGTAACCCGCCCCGGCAGCGCCGATTATGAGCAGGGCGAGGACCGCGGCCGACCACTTGAGCACCCGGCGCACGCGCCGCGGGCGGGGGCCGCTGTCACCGGCGGGCGGGCCGTCGTCCGGCCCCTCCTGGTGCTCCTTGTCACGGAGCGTCTCCCGCGTGGCGTTCTGCGTCACTGCCCCCGTCCTCCCCACCCCTGGAAACCCGTCGCCGCGGCCACGTCGGGCCGTCCTGCCTCCTGTTAGACGCACGAGGGGCCCGTCAGTTGCCCCACGTCGCGGAGCGAGTTCAACAAAAATTCGCCCCGCACGGGGAACGGGCCCTCCGCGCCCCGCAGGAGGCGCGACGGACCCGTCAGGCCACCCCTACTTGGCGCACTCGACCTTGTCGGCCGTGGACTTCTTGATGTCGTCGGGCGCCTTGTCCGGCGGCGTGAGCGACACACCGGCCCCCTTGAAGTCCTTGCCGAGGGTCAGCGTCATCGCGGGCACGCCCTGGGCGTTGGTGACGCTCTCGCCGGGCTTCATCGCCGACCCGGACAGTCCCAGGATCTCGGCCAGGCGGCGTGCCTGGTCGGCCTGGTCGGGGGCGTACTCGAGCGTCGTCTTCCCCAGCTCCGCGGGCGCGTTGCCCGCGTTCTCCGACTTGGTGACGCCCTGCTGGACCTGGAGCCAGCTGAGGGTCTCCTGCGCGCTGCCCGCGGGAGCGCCGCCGTTGAGGATCCGTACCCGGACCTCGGAGGCGGGTGCCTTCTCGCCCTTCAGCCGGGCGGCAACAGCGGCCTTCTCCTTCTTCTTCTGCTGCTTGACCTCGGTGAACGACACATCGTTCTTGATCAGGGAGAAGACCTCGGGAGCCTTGGCCTCGTCGAGGACGACGGTCGCCTTCACCTGCTCCGCCGGGTTGTCGATCACCGGGATGGTGGTGAAGGTGAGGTTCTTGACGTTGAGCTTGCCCAGCTCCAGACCGAGGTCCTTGAGCTTGTTGATGCTGTCCAGCGTGGAGTCGACGGTGAGGGCCTCGGTACCCGCCTCGGCGAGTTTGATCATCTTGGACGGGCTGGTGAGGGTGTCGTTGGACTTGAGCTTGCGCATCAGCGCGCTCAGGAACTGCTGCTGGAGCTCGATGCGGCTCAGGTCGCCGCCCAGGCCCACCGAGTGCCGGGTGCGCACGAACGCCAGTGCCTGCTCGCCCTCGATGGTGTGCGTGCCCTTGGGCAGCTTCAGGTGCGAGTCCGGGTCGTCGATGTCCTTCGCCAGACACACCTCGACGCCGCCGACCGCCGACGTCAGCGTCTTGACCGCGTTGAAGTCCGCCACCATGAAGTTGTCCGGCGTGATCCCGGTCAGCTCGGTCACGGTCCGCATCGTGCAGCTGGGCGTACGGCCGCCCTGGCCGAGGCTGGTGTTGAATCGGACGCCGGCGGAGCCCGGGATCACCTTCTGGCTGCCGTCCTCCTGCTGCGTCGGACAGTCGGGGATGTCGACTATCAGGTCACGCGGGATGCTCAGCGCGGTCGCGTTGGAGCGGTCCTTGGAGACGTGCAGCAGGATCGTGGTGTCGGCGTGGCCGGCGCTGCCCTTGTCGCCGTAGCCCTCGTTGCCCGAACCGGTGCGCTTGTCGGTGCCGATCAGCAGGATGTTGATCGCTTCGTCCTTCTTGAAGCCACCGGTGCCGGCGCCGTCGTCGGAGACGGACGTGATGTTGTCGTTCAGGTGTTCCAGATACAGATAGCCGCCCACACCGACGGCCAGCACCAGGAACGCCATGGTGCCGCTGGTCCACAGCAGGACCTTCTTGACCTTGGAGTTCTTCTTCGCCGGCCGGCGACCGCGCCGGCCCGGCGGCTCCTCCGGCACACCACGGCGCCTGCGCTGCGGCGGCACCTCCCGGCCGGGCGTCTCCCGCCCGGGCGTCGCACGGCCGGGACGCTCGGAGGAACGGCCCGGCGCCGACGGACGCCGTGCGCCCGGGGGGCGGGGGCCGCGCGGGCCGGGGATGGGCGACTGCGGTGCGGAAGGGCCCAGTCGCAGTTCGTATTCACCCGTGTTCGGATTGAGCACCCACTGATCTGCGGGATCGATGTTCTCTCCCCGCCCACGGCTTTGCGCGTCCACGGTCGCTCGAATCCTCCGTCGGGGCCACGCGGCGCCTTTCCCCTCCCAGGCGCTCGGGTCTCGGTCACACAGTGCGTTTCTCAGGACGGGCCTGAGGGAACGGACGCACCGGAGCGCTCACACTAACGGTCCTGATCCGCTCCGGGCGACGCCGGTGACGAATTCCACGTCCTCACAAGGGGGCATTCCACCCATTTCCCTGGACAAGGGTGCGCAGGTGCGGAGTTGGATTGGTGCAGCCTTTACATACAGGAGTCCTCGGCGGCGGTGTTCCCCGGGAAGGTCGGGGCGGGAGAACTGCTGCCGGAGGGCTTCCCCGATTCCCTTTCCGTGGCCTTTTCGTCACGTTCCGTGTCGACGGTCACGGGTGCGTCCGTGCGCAGCCGCTCGAACAGTTCTTCCGCCGCGGGCTGCGCGAGCTGGTCACGATTGACGTCCCCGATGTACGACTCACGCGGCACGGTCAGGAATTGCACGTCCTGCGTGGGGATCTCACGCAGGCCGCGCACGAGTTCGTACAAACCACGCAAGCTGGCCAGTTCCGGGTCGGTGGTGAGCGAGGAGGTGGCCGCGTCCAGAACGGGATACAGCTTCACCGGATTCAGCAGAACGTCATTGCTGCGCACCTTGTTCACGAGCGCGCCGAGGAACCTCTGCTGGCGTTCCATCCGGCCGGTGTCGCTGCCGTCGCCGAGGGTCTTGCGAGCACGGACATAACCGAGCGCCTGCTCCCCGCTCAGCGTCACCCGCCCCGCCGGGAGTTTCAGTTCCGCGTCCTTGTCGTCAATGGGCTCGCGCAGGCACACCTCGACGCCGTCCACCGCGTCGACCATGTCCTTGAAACCCTCGAAGTCCACGACGACGTGATGGTCGACGCGGATGTCCGTGAGTTTCTCGACCGTGCGGATGCTGCAGGCGGAACCGCCCACCTCGAAGGCGGAGTTGAACGCGGTGAACATCGGTGCGGAGCGCGATCCGTCCGGGCGGCGGCAGCCGGGCACCTCCACCATCAGGTCCCGGGGTATGGACACCGCGGTGGCGCTGCGCCGGCCCGCCGACAGATGCAGCAGGATCACGGTGTCCGAGCGCTCGGTCCCCGGATCCCGCCCGTAGCGGCGGTTCTCCGCCCCGGAGCGCGAATCGGAGCCGATGAGCAGGATGTTCCGGGCGTCCTTGACGAGCGAGGTGGGCCGGTCCTCCTCGAACCGCGCGAGTTCGGCCGCCGCCGCCTCGTCCGGGGTGATGTTCCCGTCCAGCTTCAGGTACACCGCCCACCCGGCGCCCGCCGCGGCGACGAGTACGACGGCCACCGTCAGCCCGGTGCCGTGCGCCCAGCGCCGCCGCCTGCGACGGGTACGGCCCCGCCCGCTCGGCGAGGACCCCGTTCCCGTGCCCGGGGCGCGCCCGGACCCCGGCTGTCCGGAGGGCGCGCCTGCGGTGTCGCTCATGGCCGGGTCCACCCCTCACTGCGTACGGGACCAGGACGGCGTACGGGTGTGGTGCGTGCCGCTGACTACGACGATGACCCGAATACGCGGGGCGTGGGGGGTGGTGTTGCGCCGAACGGGGGCTGGTGGGCCTCTCCGGGGCGGCGGGGGCGGACGGAGTCTTCCCCGGGGCGGCGGGGTTGGTGGGGCCCTCCCCGGGGCGGCGGGGGTCGGCGGTCTTCCCCCGGGGCGTCGGGGGTGGACGGGGTCCTCTCCGGGGCGGGGTTGGTGGGGCCCTTCCCTGAGCGTCGGGGGCTGGCGGGGTCTTCCCCCGGGGTGGCGGGGGTGGACGGGGCTCTCTCCGGGGTGGCGGGGTTGGTGGGGCCTCCCCGGGGCGGCGGGGGCGGACGGGGCCCTCCCTGGGGCGGCTGGGGCTTCAGTCGGGGGTCATCCGGCGATGACCGTCACCCGCTCGCTCTCCACCCGCTTGTCCAGGGCCTCCTTGCCGAGACGGTCCGGATTCCGGCACAGAACCACGGAGCCGCCGGTCGCCAGCGGTCCGTACAGACCGGAGTTCAGGCCCTCCCAGGTGTCGAACGGCAGCCCCGACAGGATCCGTGAGCCGGGACCGGTCAGCCCGAGCTCCGGCGCCTCCGCCCGGGCCCGCTCCACCACCTCGGCCCCGGTGAACTCCCGCCCCGCCACGATCAGCGCCGGCTCCTCCGGGTCGACGGGCGCGTACGGCACGAACCGGTCGCCCTGGCCCGGCACCTCCACGGCGTAGTCGGCGAAGCCCTCCGGCGGCTGCGGGAAGCGTCCGCCGAGCGGCCTGAGGGCCAGCGCGATCCGCGGTCCCGAGCAGGCCCGCGCGGCCTCCAGCGACTCCGGCTCCGGACCGCTCACCGCGACATCGGCGGCCGCCGCATCCCCGGCCACGTCGGCGATCACGCCCACCGACGCGCACGCCAGCAGCCACACCGCCGTCTGCCAGTGCGCGGGCAGCAGCAGGGCCACCCGGTCGCCGGGTTCGACGGACAGTTCGTCCTGGAGGAGGTTGGCGGTCTTGGCCACCCAATTGGCGAAGGTGGCCACGGACAATTCGACACGTTCGCCCGTGGCGTCGTCGTAGAAGGTCACCAGGGGGCGTGCCGGGTCCGCGGCGAGCGCGGAACTCAGCAGGTCGGCAGGGGTGCGATCGGTGGCGTTCACCCGGGCAAGCGTACGCGGGACCGTCCCCGCGCACCGTCCCCGCACGCCACCGGTTCGGAGGAACGGCGTCCGACGGTCCGTCACATGCCCGATGGACAGATTTGTATGACTATGTCCAAGATCAGGGGCATGCGTGGAATTCTTGCTTCCTCAATCGGTGTCACCTGCGCCGCCGCCCTCGCCCTCCCGCTCGCCCCGCCCGCCACCGCGGCGGCCGCGAGACCGGCGCCCACGGCAGAAGCGGCCACGCGCGCAGCGGTGACGGCCCCGCCCGACGTGCCCGGCAGCACCCAGTCGCTGCCCCTGCGGCCCCTCACCCACGACCGCGCCTCCGGCGCCGCCGTCCACGGCCTCGCCCCCCGGGCCGTACGGCACTTCTCCCTCCTCGGCGTCGTCTGGGACGACCCCGCCCGCGAACTCGCCGGCCGCGTCCAGGTCCGTACCCGCTCGGCCGCCACCCGGGACTGGTCCGTCTGGCAGCACGTCGAGACCCACTACACCGACCACGGGGCCGATCCGGGGAGTTCGGAAGCCGCCTCGGGACGGGTGCGGGGGGCCACGGCTCCCCTGTGGGTGGGGGAGTCGGACGGGGTGGAGGTCCGGGTGCGGCCCGAACCCGATGAACCGGGCGCCGGTTCCGACGACTCCGCGACCCGGGAACCGGGCGTCGGTGAAACCCCGGAGCTGCCGTCCGGGCTGCGGCTCGAACTCATCGACCCGGGTGACGCCCACGCCGCGGACCCGCGCGAGGCCGTCGACGGCCGTACCGGCCCCATGACCGCGGAGGCGACCGCCGCCTCCGCGGCCAACGCCGGACTCGCGGCCCTCGGCGCCGCCGAGATCCCGGAACTGGACGGCGAGCGGACCCGGCGGGAGTACCTCGCCCTGCGCGGGGCCGAGCTGACCGAGGAACAGCGGGCCAAGCCGTACATCGGGCCGCGCCCCGCCATCGTCACCCGGCGGGGGTGGGGAGCCGACGAGGGCCTGCGGGAAGGCGGGTTCGTGTACACGAGCAAGGTCAAGGCGGCCTTCGTGCACCACACCGCCTCCGGCAACAACTACTCCTGCTCGCAGGCGCCTTCGCTCATCCGCGGCTTCTACCGCTACCACGTCAGGAGCCTGGGCTGGCGGGACATCGGCTACAACTTCCTCATCGACAAGTGCGGCCGGATCTACGAGGGCAGGGCCGGCGGAGTGGCCAAGCCGGTCAAGGGCGCCCACACCCTCGGGTTCAACAGCAGGACGACGGGGATCGCGGTGATCGGTTCCTACGGCTCCAAGAAGCCGTCGTCCTCCGCGGTGAAGGCCGTCGCCCGGCTCACCGCGTGGAAACTCGGGCTGCACGGCAAGAATCCGCGCGCCAAGACATACCTGACGTCCGGGGGTGGCAATCTCTACCGAAAAGGCAAGAAGGTACGACTGAACGTGATCTCCGGTCACCGGGACGGGTTCAACACCTCGTGCCCAGGGGGGAAGCTGTACAAGAAGCTCGGCACCGTGCGTTCCACGGCGGCCCGCTACCAGGGGCGCTGAGGCCGGCCGCGCTTCTTCCTGCCGGAGAACGGGCTGCGGAACGGTCTGCATACACTGGCCGGCCGAAAGACAGTTCGGCCGGTCCCGGCAGGAAGCAGAGACGACAGGTGACAGAAGCGATCCTCCTGGTCGGCGGCAAGGGCACACGGCTGCGCCCGCTCACGGTGCACACGCCCAAGCCCATGGTCCCGGCGGCCGGGGTGCCTTTCCTCACGCACCAGCTGGCGAGAGCCAGAGCGGCGGGCGTCGAGCACATCGTCCTGGCGACGTCCTATCTGGCCGAGGTCTTCGAGCCGTACTTCGGTGACGGCTCGGCGCTGGGGCTGCACATCGAGTACGTGACGGAGGAGGAGCCGCTCGGTACGGGCGGTGCCATCCGCAATGTCGCGTCCCGGCTGCACTCGGGGCCGGACGACCCCGTGCTCATCTTCAACGGGGACATCCTCACGGGGCTGGACATCCGGGCGCTGGTGCGGACGCACGGGACGACGGGGGCGGACGTCTCGCTGCACCTGACGAAGGTGACCGATCCGCGGGCGTACGGGCTGGTCCCGACGGACGACACGGGGAAGGTGCTCGCCTTCCTGGAGAAGCCGCAGACGCCGGAGGAGATCGTCACCGACCAGATCAACGCGGGGGCCTACGTCTTCCGGCGGTCCGTGATCGACACGATCCCGGCGGGGCGGGTGGTGTCGGTGGAGCGGGAGACGTTCCCGGGGCTGCTGGCGGCGGGCGCGCATCTGCAGGGGATGGTCGACTCGACGTACTGGCTGGACCTGGGGACGCCGGCGGCGTTCGTGCGGGGCTCGGCGGACCTGGTGCTCGGGCGTGCGCCGTCGCCCGCAGTGCCCGGCCGCTGCGGTGACCGGCTGGTGCTGCCCACGGCGACCGTGGCGCCCGACGCGAAGCTCGCGGGCGGGACGGTGGTGGGCGAGGGCGCGTTCGTGGCGGAGGGCGCGCGCGTCTTCGGGAGCACGATCCTGCCGGGGGCGGTCATCGAACCGGGCGCGGTCGTCACCGACTCACTGATCGGGACGCGGGCGCGGGTGGGTGAACGGTCGGTGCTGACCGGCACGGTCATAGGTGACGGCGCGGTCATAGGCGCCCACAACGAACTGCGCGAGGGCGTCCGCGTCTGGTGCGACGCCCGCATCCCCGCGGGCGCCGTCCGCTTCTCCTCGGACCAGTAGCGGCTGCGGGGCGGTGGTCGTATGCCTGCGGCGCAGCTGCGGGTGCGGTGGGGGTGCGGGTAGCGCCTACGGGTGGTGGGTGGTGCGGGGGTGGGGTGGGGGTGTCCGTCCTCGGACTGGCGCGATGGGGCTTGTTGGTGGGGGTGCGGGGTGCGGACGCGCCAGCCACTGCGGGCGGACACCCCCACC